>JAUYFG010000051.1 GCA_030690985.1 Pseudomonadota bacterium | reverse complement strand
TCAAACCGCATACCGGCGAGGGTAGTGTGCGCTGTGCGCACGCTACGGTGGAGCTCGTAGGAGCGGGCTTGCCCGCGATTGACGGCGGTTATCGCGGGCAGCGGAGTCGTTGCCGCTTCAGCGGCTTTACGAATCCGGCGTGCCCCTTGCGGGTGCAAGCCCGCTCCTACGGCAACGCGTTACCCACTACGAATCACATAGAGCCGAATAAATTCGCACCTACAGCCGCGACATCAGGGGCACAGGACTCGCCACGGGTTATTGAGCAGTTACGCTCAAGGTCGCTGCCGCCACGCGGGCGAGGCGTCGGTTGAACGACTCGCGCCGCGTGCTGCCGGCGAAGATCAGGATGCGGGGCATGCCGCTCATTCCAGCACGGCCTCATCCAACAGCACCTCACCCGGTGCATCCAGCCGCACTTCCGGGTGTTCGTGGTGTTTGACATCGCCGCGTTGCTGCCGCGCGTAGTCGTCCAGGCGCCGCTTGGCGGCATCGAAGGCGTCGCGGATGGCGACGTAGACATCCTCATGCGCGTGGCTCTGATGGTTATGGCCGCGCGTCACCAGCAATTCGGCACCGGGCAGGGTCAGATCGACGCTGACGTGAAACAGCTTGCCCTTGCGGTGATGCTCGTGCGGGGCTTCGACGGTGACATGGCAACGGGTGAGGTCGCTGTAGAACTGTTCCAGCTTGGCAACTTTTTCCGCAATGCGCGCTTCGGCGGCGGCCGAGGGTTCCATGTGGCGGAAGGTGACTTCGAGTGGGATACGCATGGTCAATGCTCCAAAGTTGATGAATCCGGCCCGTTCTCCCAGGCCGGGGGTCTGCCTCCCCATGTTTGCAACATGGCAGCCGTCGGTCATGTGTCCGCAGCTCCGGTCAGCGGTACGAATATAACCGGGAGGACGCTTTTCTGGCTCGTCCCGCCGTGCCGGTTTTTTTCGATCAAGCGCAATTCCTGGCCGCTGTAACGGGCGCCTAGCGGAATAATCAAGCGGCCACCGGGTTTGAGTTGTTCGATCAGCGCCGGTGGAATATCGGGTGCGGCGGCGGTGACGATAATGGCGTCAAAAGGCGCATGTTCCGGCCAGCCGGCGTGGCCGTCGCCTTGGCGCACTGCAATGTTGCCGTAGCCCAGGCGGTGCAAACGCTCCCGCGCCGATTCGGCCAGCGCAGCGACGATTTCCAGCGAGTAGACCTGCTTGACCAGCTTCGCCAGCAGCGCCGTCTGGTAACCGGAGCCGGTGCCGATTTCCAGGACGATGTCGCCCGGCTTCAGGTCGAGCAGATCGGTCATCAAAGCGACGATGTAGGGCTGCGAGATGGTCTGCTGGTGGCCGATGGGCAGCGGGCGGTTGGCGTAGGCGGCGGGCCGCAGCACAGCGGGCAGGAAGTCTTGGCGCGGCACTTGGGCGAAGGCCTGCAACACCCGCTCGGAGAGCACCGCGCGACCGGTGTATTGCCAGGTTTCACGCACCTCGGCGCGAATTTCATCCAACAGAATCTGCATTTCCGGTGATGGCGTCACAACGTCTCTCCTGACACTTCCACTGTAGGCCACGACCGGCGCCGTGGGCGTTACTGTGAAACAACCTCCCATCGCCACCCTGCGTTTCATGGACACGGGGCGGCCAATCGGCCATGACCAGTAGGATGTGGTGAGCGATAGCGAACCGCATCGACCTGGCGCACACGGCATGATGCGGTTCGCTATCGCTCACCACATCCTACGGTGCCAAGCTGCTGTTTCATGCGACGGGGCGGCACGACCGGCGCCGTGGGCGTTGCCTATAATCCGGCGTCAAATTTTTCCCACGAGCGCGCCATGACTGCCCCTTTGCTGATCGCCAAGAACGACCACAGCGAGATTTTCCTGCTGCCGCAGATGGCCAACCGCCACGGTCTCATCACCGGCGCCACCGGAACCGGCAAGACGGTGACGCTGCAAACCCTGGCGGAAGCGTTTTCCAACATCGGCGTGCCCTGCTTCATGTCCGACATCAAGGGCGATCTCTCCGGCATCTCCCAGGCCGGCGGCGGCAACGCCAAGGTGGCGGAACGGGTGGCGCAGCTGGGGCTGGAGGACTTCCAGTACCAGGCGCATCCGGTCACCTTCTGGGAGGTGAACGGCGAGGGTGGAAAAAGCGCGGGCCACCCGATCCGCGCCACGATTTCCGACATGGGGCCGCTGCTGCTTGCGCGCATGCTGGAATTGAATGAAACCCAGGCCGGCGTGCTGCAACTGGTGTTCAAGGTGGCGGACGACGACGGCCTGCTGCTGCTGGATCTGAAGGACCTGCGCGCGATGCTGCAATACGTCGGCGAGAACGCGAAAACCTTCACCACCGAATACGGCAACATTTCCGCCGCCAGCGTCGGCGCCATCCAGCGCGGCCTGCTCGCCCTGGAAACCCAGGGCGGCGACCAGTTGTTCGGCGAGCCGATGCTGAATATCGCGGATCTGATGCAATCTGAACGCGCGGATGGAAAAACCAAAGGGGTCATCAACATCCTCGCCGCCGACCGCCTGATGCAGGCGCCCAAGCTATACGCCACCCTGCTCTTGTGGTTGCTCTCGGAACTCTACGAAAACCTGCCGGAAGCCGGCGACCTGGACAAGCCGAAACTGGTGTTCTTCTTCGACGAGGCGCATCTCTTGTTCAACGACGCGCCCGACGCGTTGGTGGACAAGATCGAACAGGTGGTGCGCCTGATCCGCTCCAAGGGCGTGGGCGTGTATTTCGTCACCCAGAACCCGGCCGACGTGCCGGACAAGGTATTGGGCCAACTGGGCAACCGGGTGCAGCACGCGCTGCGCGCTTTCTCCCCGCGCGACCAGAAGGCGGTGAAAGCCGCCGCCGAAACCCTGCGCGACAACCCCGATCTGGACGAAGCCAGCGTCATCACCGAGTTGGGCGTGGGCGAAGCGCTGGTTTCCTGTCTCGATGAAAAGGGCCGCCCCGGCGTGGTCGAACGCGCCCTCATCGTGCCGCCCGGCGGCCTGATCGGCCCGATCGACCGCGCCACGCGCCAGCAGTTGCTGGCAACCTCGCTGGTGGCCGGCGTGTACGAACAGGCGGTGGATCGCGAATCGGCCTACGAAATGCTCAAGGGCCGCGCCGCGCCAAGCGCCGCCGCAGCGCGTGAAGCGGCACCCGCAGCGGAAAGCTCGGGCGGCGGCCTCGGCGGCATGCTGGGCGATCTTTTCGGCGGCGCTTCCAGCACCGGCGGCCGCCGCCGCGAAGGGGTCGGCGAGGCCCTGGCGAAAAGCGCGGCGCGCGCCATCGGCAGCCAGGTCGGCCGCGCCATCATCCGTGGAGTGTTGGGCTCGATATTGGGCGGGCGGCGCTGACGAGCGCCCAAGCCCCCCGCAAGCCATTGATTCCGTAGGGTGGATAAGCGATAGCGCATCCACCATGCCCCCTGCAAGCCATTGATTCCGTAGGGTGGATAAGCGATAGCGCATCCACCATGCCCGCCGCCTAAGGTGGATGCGCTATCGCTTATCCACCCTACCGCTGTACCCCCCTTGGGGGAAGGTGCCTCACCACATCCTACGCGGGCTTTGAAAAAGGGGGGAGCCTCTCACCGCCCGCTGCCGTGGTGCGGGAAGCGCACCGTGAACAGGGCACCCTTGCCGCCGCCGGCGTCGCTCAGTTCCAGATCGGCGCCATGCCGCGCCACCACTTCACGCACGATGGCCAGGCCGAGGCCGCTGCCGGGCTGGCCACTGCCGGGAATACGGTGGAAGCGTTCGAACACCTGGCTGCGTTGTTCCGGCGGAATGCCGGGTCCATCGTCTTCCACCTTGAGCCAGGCGCCCCCTTCATAGCCGACGCGCACGGTGACGTGGCCGCCAGCCGGGGTGTAGTGGATGGCGTTGTCGATCAGGTTGTCGATCAGGTCGCGCTGGCCGCCCTCATCCCCTTTCAGCGGCAATTGCCGGCCTTCTTCCTCGAAGCCCAGGTCGATGTCGCGGCGCAGAGCCTCCGGCGCCCAATGGCTGGCGGCTTCCTGGGCGATGCGGCCGAGATCGAGCAGCACCAGGGGCGATTGCAGGCGTGCTTCCGGCTCGTTGCGCGCCAGGGTCAGCAACTGCGTGACCAGGCGGCTACAGCGCTGCGCACCCACGCAGATGCGCTCCAGCGCTTCCTTCACCGGCGCCGAGGCCTCCTCGCGGCGCGCCAGTTCCGCCTGCGCGCGCAAGCCGGCGAACGGGGTACGCAATTGATGCGCGGCGTCGGCGACGAAGCGGCGCTGCCCTTCCATCAGGAATTTCAGGCGTTCGATCAGTGCGTTCACTTCGCGGATCAGGGGGCGCACTTCGTTAGGCGCCAGGGTTTCGTCGAGCGGGCGGAGGTCGTCGCGCGGACGATTGGCCACCTGCCGGCGCAGCCGTTCCAGCGGTTTGAGGCCTTGCTTCAGGCCGATCCAGACCGCCACGCCGGCAATCAGGATGAAGATGAACTGGGGAATCACGATGTTGCCCAGAATGCTGCGCCCGAGCTCCAGGCGCGCCTGCACCGGCTCGGCCGCCTGCACCAGCAGGAGGTCGCCATCGGGGCCGGGCGTGCGCAAGGTGAGCAGACGCAGCTTGCGATCCGCAAACTGGGTATTGCGCAATACCACCGCCGTGGCGCGGAAGTCGGCGGGGCGCGGCGTGGGTAGATGGCCGCTGCTGGCCAGACGTTGCCCTTTGCTGTCATACAGGGCGAACAGGAATTCGCCTTCCGCTTCGGGAAACAGCTTGGCCAGCTCGAATTCCGTGATTCCCTGCACCAGGTTGTAACGGCTGGCGAGCAGTTTGGCGCGTTCCTGCAAAACCAGGTCGTAGGGCCGGTTGGCCAGATTCACCGCCGCCAGATAACCGGTGACCGTGGAAAACAGCAACCACAGGTACAGCGGTGTGAACAGCCAGTTCACCAGACGGTGGCGCAACGAGGGGATGTCGTCTTCTTCCATACGCAGATTCACATGGCTGCGGTTTGTTGGGCACGCGCAGCGACGCCCAACCTACGGCTCGCCCAGGAGATAACCCAGGCCGCGCAGGGTGCGGATGCTGACGCCGGCTGGTTCCAGTTTTTTGCGCAGGCGATGCACATAGACCTCGATGGCGTTGCCGCTGACTTCCTCGCTGTAGCCGCACAGGCTTTCGATGAGTTGTTCCTTGCTCACCACCTTGCCCTGCCGAAACAGCAGGGTTTCCAGCACCGACAACTCACGCAGCGACAACTCCAGCGGTTCATTGCCCAGCGTGGCGCGGCGGCCCACGGTATCGTAGATCAGGGTGCCGCAGCTCAGCAGCGGCGTGCCGCCCTGGCCGCGCCGCAATAACGCGCGCGCCCGCGCTTCCAGTTCCGCCACCGAAAACGGCTTGGTGAGGTAGTCATCGGCGCCCAGATCAAGCCCCTTCACCCGGTCTTCGACGCCATCGCGCGCGGTCAAAATCAGCACCGCCGCGAGACAACCCGCGCCGCGCATCTCGCGCAGTACCTGCAAACCATCCATCTTCGGCAGGCCGAGATCGAGGATGACCAGATCGAAGCCACCGCCACGCAACAGGCTCAGTGCCATCTCGCCATCCCCGGCCTGGTCGCTGGCATAGCCCGCCGCGCGCATGGCGCGGGTCAGGCTGTCTTGCAGGAGAGGATCGTCTTCGACGATGAGTACGCGCACGGTGTAAGGGGGGGTAAGTTGGCGCGGCCAGGATACCGCAACCCGACCAGCCACCCACGTCGGCCCAGCCCCCCCCCGGCGGGTCCGGGGGCGTCTATTGCCCGGATCGAAAAATTCAAAAAACTTTACTTCCTTAAGTGTTCGTTAAGTCTCGCTTTGGAGAATGCGCCTCAGCCAAGCGCCATGCTTGGCACCCCACCTAGGAGATTTCCAATGAACAAGACCCTGATCGCCCTGCTCGCCGCCGCTTCCATGTTCGCTTTCGGTGCCGCCCAAGCTTCTAGCCACACCAAGGCTGACGCAGCCCCCGCCGCTGCTCCCGCCGCCGCCGCCGCTCCCGCTGCTGATGCCAAGAAAGACGAAGCCAAGCCCGCCAAGAAAGCCAAGGCCAAGAAAGAAGACAAAAAAGCTGACGCCGCTGCTCCCGCTGCCGAAGCCAAGCACACCGAAGGCAAGTGTGGCGGCAAGGCTGATGCCAAGCCCGCCGAAGGCAAATGTGGCGGCAAGAAGTAATCAGCGTTTCCAGCTGAATGAAAAAGCGGGGTTTTCCCCGCTTTTTTTTCGTCCGCCGACGGTGCAACGCGACCCGGCTCGTCTGGCTTACTCACTTACGACTCAAGTCTTCACATTTCATGAGCCGATTTGTAGCCTGTTTGGTTCCGGCTCGTCTGGCTTAGGATAATGCCCCCATGAAACTCCTCCTCGCCGAAGACGACCCCATGATCGGCGCCAGCATGGTGCGCGGGCTCAAACTCGCCGGCTTTGTCGTGGACTGGGTGCGTGATGGGCGCGCGGCGCGCGCGGCACTGGAGGGTGGCGGCTACGGCCTGCTGCTACTTGACCTCGGCCTGCCGCTGATCGATGGCGTTGCGCTGCTCAAGGAACTGCGCCGTGGCAGCCTTGATCTTCCGGTACTGGTCGTCACCGCGCGTGACACTGTGGCGGATCGTATTTCCGGCCTCAACCTGGGCGCCGACGACTACCTCACCAAACCCTTCGACCTGGATGAACTCATCGCCCGGGTTCATGCCCTGCAACGCCGCCACCTGGGGCGCAAGCAGCCGGAAATGCGCCTGGGCGCACTGTGCGTGAACCCGCTCAGCCGCGAGGCCACACTCGATGCCAAGCCGTTGCCCCTCTCGCAGCGCGAATTCTCCCTGTTGCTGGCGCTGATCGAGAAGCCGGGCACGGTGTTTTCGCGCGAACAACTGGAACATCGCCTCTACGGCTGGGACGAGGAAGTCGCCAGCAATACCATCGAAGTCCACCTCCATAACCTGCGCCGCAAGCTGGGCACGGCCTGGATTCGCAATGTGCGCGGGGTCGGCTACAAGCTGGTGGAACCGCCCCCTGCCGTGCCCACATGAACCCGAATTCCGCACCACAGAGACCCACTCGTAGGTTGGGCAAAGCCTTAGCGTGCCCAACAGACAACCGCTGCATGTTGGGCACGCTTCGCTTTGCCCAACCTACGGTTCTGGTGGAACCGCCACCCGAGGCACAGGAATGAAGAACTCCATCCGTGGCCGCCTCCTCCTCTGGCAGATCAGCGCGCTGCTGTTGACTGGTTTTCTGGCCAGCGCCCTCACTTTTCTGCTGGCCTGGGATGCGTTCAATCGCATCCGCGACTATGGCCTGGAGCAGATTGCCTACTCCGTGGTGCGCCACGGCATCGAATACGAGAACGAGGAAGAGGTACGCAACGATCATGGCCAGTTTGTCAGCCAGATATGGGCTTCCGACGGCACCCTGTTTTTCTCCTCGCTCAACGATATCGGCCCGCCACGCCAGGAGCCAGGCTTGCATATCCTCACCTGGGAGAACACGGAATGGCGTGTTTACAGCCTCAAGGAAGGTGGGCTGACCATTCAGGTGGCGACCACCTCGGCCAATCGCGCCCGCCGCTTTGCCACCATCGCGCCCTGGTTGTTGCTGCCGATGGGGGTATTGGTGGTGGTCCTGGGCCTGCTGATACGCGCCGCCGTGACGCGCGCGCTGGCGCCGCTGGAGCAGGTGCGTGGCGAGATCGGCCAGCGCGGCGTGCAGAGCCTGCACGCCCTGGACAGTCGCAGCCTGCCGGACGAAGTCGCGCCCTTGGTGGAGACCCTGAACGATTTGCTGGTGCGCCTGGACCAGGCGCTGGTTTCACAACGCCGCTTCATCGCCGATGCCGCGCATGAACTGCGCACGCCGCTCACCGCCGTCAAACTGCAAGCCCAGATCGCGCGCCGCGCCGACAACGAAGCGGAACGTGAGGTGGCCCTGACGCAACTGAGCAACGGGGTGGACCGGGCCGCGCATCTGGTCGATCAGTTGCTGGGTATGGCGCGCCTGGAGCCGGCCGCGCGCCAGGCCGTGTTCGCGCCGCTGGCGCTGGATGCCCTGGTGAAGCGGACGGTGGCGGATGTCTCGGCACTGGCCGAGGCGCGTGATATCGACCTTGGCGTCGGCGAGTGCGCAGCCCTCACCCTCACCGGCCAGGCCGAGAGCCTGCGCATGATGCTGGGCAATCTGCTCGACAACGCGGTGCGCTACACCCCTAGCGGCGGCCGCGTCGATGTGGAACTGCGCGAGCAGGCCGGCATGGCGCACCTTTCCGTCAGCGATAGCGGCCCCGGCATCCCCGCCGCCGAGCGTGAGCGGGTATTCGGGCGCTTCCAACGCCTGGCAGGTGCCGAAATTCCCGGCAGCGGCCTCGGCCTGGCCATCGTCAAGCAGGTGGTGGACCTGCATGGCGGCAAGATCAGTCTCGATGACGCGCCGGGTGGCGGCCTCCGAGTCGCGGTCAGCTTGCCGTTGTAGGATGTGGTGAGCGCAGCGAACCGCATCAACCTGACTCACGCGGCATGATGCGGTTCGCTATCGCTCACCACATCCTACGCATTGCGGCTGGCATTCCCGGCAACGTCGGACAAAGCCCGTAGGGCGGAAAAGCGGCCTTATCGCGCCTTCCGCCGGGAGGTGTCGGAAGGCGCCGGCATGAAGACGCCGGCTTTTCCGACCTACGGGGCTGGCATTCACGGCAACGTCGGACAAAGTGCGGCGCGCACCGTGGCTGTAACATCGCGGCATTGAGCGCAGCCGAGCTTGCCCGTGCAACTCACCCCCTATCTGCAATTCGTCAGCAGCCCGCCGGACACCCGCCTGCTTTACGCCGGCATCTATGATCCCTGGCTGGTACTGCTGTCGATCCTGATCGCGTCGTTTGCCGCCTATGCCGCGCTCGATGTCGCCACGCGCATCGCCTCCAGCTCCACGCGCACGCAAGCGGCATGGTGGACCGGCATCGGCGCCCTGGCGATGGGCGGCGGCACCTGGGCCATGCACTTCATCGGCATGCTCGCCTTCGATCTGCCCTGCCGCGTCAGTTACGACCCCGGCATCACCCTGATTTCCATCCTCCCCGGCATCCTCGCCAGCGCGGTGGCGCTACGCGTGATCAGCCGCCGCAGTGTTTCCCCGCGCGCCCTGCTGGTCGGCAGTGTGCTGTTGGGGATGGGTATCGGCACCATGCATTACACCGGCATGGCGGCCTATCGCCTGGATGGTCTGGTGCGCTACGACCCGGCGCTGTTCGCCTTCTCCCTGGTGGTGGCCGTGTTGCTGGCCTTCCTGGCGCTGTGGATACGCTTCGGCCTGTATGGCCATGTGCCGCCGCGCTGGCTGGCCCTGTTGAGCGCCATGGTTATGGGCGGCGCCGTCTCCGGCATGCATTACACGGCGATGGCGGCCGCCTATTTCATCAGCGACGGCCGTCCGGACATCGCCGACTCCGGCCTTTCCGCGAGTTTCCTGGCGATCTGGATCGGCATCCTCACCGCGCTGCTGATCGGTCTGGTGCTGGTCACGACCATGGCCTGGCGGCAGCGCGATCTGGCCACCCGCCTGCGGATCAGCGAGCAGCGCATCCGCCGCATCCTGGACACCACCCAGGAAGGCTTTCTGATGACCGACCTCAACGATGTGGTGGCGCAGGTCAACCCCGCCTTCGCGCAGCTGTTGGGTGGCCGGCCGGAGGACTTGGTCGGACGTTCCATCTATGACTTCGTCGATGCCGCCAACCGCGCGATTCTGGTAACTCAAGGGGCAAGGCGTGAGCGCGGCGAACAATCCATCTACGAAGTCGATCTGACCCGGCTCGATGGCGCCTCCGCACCCTGTCAGTTCAGCGCCTCGCCGATTTCCGACGAAACCGGGGCGAAGGCCGGCGCTTTCGCCCTGGTCAGCGACCTTTCCAGCCGTCGCGCCCATGAAGCTTATGTGCGCCAGGTGGTCGCCATGTTCGAGAGCACCGCCGAGGGGGTGATGCTGACCGATCTCGAAGGCCACATTCTTTCGGTCAACCCGGCCTTCACCGCAGTGACCGGCTATTCGGAAGCCGAAGCGCTCGGGCGCAATCCCAGCTTTCTCAAGTCCGGCCGCCACACGGACGAGTTCTATCAGTTGATGTGGGCGGAACTGATCGCCACCGGCCACTGGCAGGGCGAACTCTGGGACCGGCGCAAGAACGGCGAGGTGTATCCCGAATGGCTCACCATCAGCGCGGTGCGCGATACCAACGGCGCGGTGCAAAGCTATGTCGGTGTGTTTTCCGACATCAGCCACATCAAGCGCTCCGAGGCGGAACTGGAGCGTCTGGCGCATTACGACCCGCTCACCGGCCTGCCCAACCGCATCCTCATGCATGCCCAGCTCAACCACGCCCTCGACCGCGCCAGACGGCACAAGGAACGGGTCGCGATCATGGTGCTCGATCTGGATGGCTTTAAGACGGTCAACGACAGCCTCGGCCATCCCGCCGGCGACCTGCTGTTGCAGACCATCGCCGGGCGCCTGCAGCAACTGCTGCGACGCGAGGACACGGTGGCGCGCATGGGTGGCGACGAGTTCGCGGTGATCGTCGAAGCGATCAGCAACCCTGGCCTGATCGCGGAAAAAATCATCCAGGCGGTATCCGAACCGGTGGAACTGGACGGCCATAGCGCGCTGGTCACCGCCAGCGTCGGCATCGCCCTCTACCCGGAGGACGGCAACGACACCACCAGCCTGTTGCAGGCCGCCGACATGGCCATGTACGCCAGCAAACAAGCCGGCCGCAACACCAGCCGTTTCCACCATGCCGACATGACCCGCGCCGCACAGCAGCGCCTGGTCATCGAACAAGGCCTGCGTCGCGCCCTGGATAACGCTGAGCTCGAAGTCTGGTTTCAGCCGCAATTTGCGCTTGCCACCGGCGCGCTGGTCGGCTCCGAGGCCCTGGTGCGCTGGCGCTCCCCGGAACGGGGACTGGTGCCGCCCAACGACTTCATTCCCATCGCCGAGGAAACCGGCCTGATCCTGCCGCTGGGCGAATGGGTGCTGCGCCAGTCCTGCCGCCATGTGGTCGAATGGCAAGCATGCGGCCTGGAAGCGGGTTCCGTTTCGGTCAACGTGGCCGGCCCGCAGATCAGGGCAAATTTGTTCTCACGAATCCTGCCGAGCAGGGGCGGAGTTTTTGGTGAGCCGCAGATAGTCGAGAACGATGCGGGGACGCAGACAGAGTTTGCGCATCATCGAAGCGATTGACTGGCCGGGCTTCTGGAACG
>JAUYFG010000047.1 GCA_030690985.1 Pseudomonadota bacterium | reverse complement strand
CGTTCCAGAAGCCCGGCCAGTCAATCGCTTCGATGATGCGCAAACTCTGTCTGCGTCCCCGCATCGTTCTCGACTATCTGCGGCTCACCAAAAACTCCGCCCCTGCTCGGCAGGATTCGTGAGAACAAATTTGCCCTGATGAGAGAATCGAACCAAATTGACATACGGAAAATCACGAGCCCTCCCCATGCAGGCATCTTTCAGTTCCGTAGGTTGGGCAGCGGAGTCGTTGCCCGCTTTAGCGGCTTACGAATCCGGCGTACCCCTTGCGGGTGCAAAGCGTAGCGTGCCCAACTTCGCCACGGTCTGTTGGGCACGCTACGCTTTGCCCAACCTACGATGCTATCCGGCGCTGCTCGCGTTCGCCCTGGCCTGGCCGGCCAGCGCCGGCGACCTGGTCGTGGTGGCCGGCGCGCACAGCCCGCTCCACCACCTCAGCCGCGAACAGGTGGCCGATATCTATATGGGGCGAGTCACCACCCTGCCCGGCGGCACCAGCGCCATCCCCCTGGATCTGCCCGCTTCCAGCCCGGAACGCGAGGCCTTTTACAACGAGATCACCGGCAAGAGCGCCGCTCAGATCAAGGTCTATTGGGCCAGGATGTCGTTCACCGGCAAGGGCACCCCGCCGAAGCAGGTGCCCAGCAGCGCCGACATCAAGAAATTCGCCGGCGCCAAACCGGGTGCCATCGCCTATCTTGCTAAAGATGCGCTGGACGGCAGCGTCAAAGTACTGTTTTCACTCAAATAATTCAAAACAACGACGGAGATTCCATGAATAGCAAGCCCTGGGCAACCTACGCCCTCGCCTGTCTCATTACCTGCTGGGGAGGCACCTGCCAGGCGGAGGAGAGCCACCACGACAACGGCCCGATCGAGTTCGACGGTTCCGGTTTTTTCAGCCTCACCGTGGGCAAGATGCTCTCCGGCACGCAAGGCCGCGCCAACGATACCCAGTGCCCGTGCTTCATCTCCGACTACGCCCAATACGGTGTCTATAGCGGCAAAAGCGGCCTGCAATGGCAACCGGACAGCAAACTCGGCCTGCAAGGCTCGATGAGCTTGACCGACACCCCCTTCTCGCTGACCGGCCAGATCGTCGCGCGCGGCGCCCAGGACGGCGCGGTCAACCTGGAATGGCTGTACGGGAATTACAAGATCAACGATGGCCTCACCCTGCAAGTCGGGCGCAAGCGCCTGCCCATGTTTTTCAACTCCGACGCCCAGGACATCGGCTACGCCCTGCCCTGGACCCACCTGCCGCCGCAGCTCTACGGCTGGGAAGCGGTGAATTACAACGGCGCCAACCTGACCTGGAACAAACCCCTGGACCAGGGCTGGCACCTGGTCGCCAACCTGCTGGCCGGCGCCGAAACGATCAAGGAAAGCGGCTACTGGAAGATTTACCGGGGGCCGAACAACCGCACCGACGTGAAGTGGGACGCCATCCTGGGCGGCGACCTCAGCTTCAGCAATGACTGGCTGGAAACCCGGCTGGTCTACATCCAGTCGAAAACGAGCAGCCGCAATGTCACCGGCTCATGGAATGGAACCACCTACGGCAGCGGCATCGAAACGGACTACGGCCACCATGCTCGCCAGAAAATCTATGGCCTGGCGTTCAACATCGACCGCAACGACTGGCTGTTGAAAAGCGAATTCATCTATATCGACCGTCCCGGCGCCACGTTCAAGGACTCGGCGCAGATCGTCGCCATCGGCCGCCGCATCGGCAAATGGCAACCCATGCTGACCTGGTCCAACTACCAATCCATCACGAATGTCGCCACGGAAAAGGAAGCCCACGCCACCACGGCCTTCACCCTGCGCTACGAAGTGGATACCAGCAGCGCGGTGAAAATCCAGATCGACGACCAGCGCGACAACAGCGGCCCGCTGTGGACCCCGAAATACGGCGACGCCCGTTTGCTGACTTTCAGTTACGACAAGGTGTTCTGAGCGAGTGAATGTAGCGCCGGCGCCTTGATGCCGGGGTGCGGGTCGTAGTGCGTAGGATGGGTTGAGCGATAGCGAAACCCATCAACCCCACGCACCCGATGCCATGATGGGTTTCGCTCGCGCTCAACCCATCCTACTCATCTGTAACCCCGGCTGGGGGCAGGCGCTACATTCGGACACATTCACCTTGGTTACACCGCCACCGGCGCCTTGATGCCGGGGTGGGGGTCGTAGCCTTCCAGGGTGAAGTCTTCGTATTTGAAGGCGAACAGATCGCTCACCGCCGGGTTGAGCCGCATCGTCGGCAGGGCGCGCGGTTCGCGTGACAGTTGCAGCTTCACCTGTTCCAGATGGTTGCGGTAGATGTGGGCATCGCCCAAGGTGTGCACGAAGTCGCCGGGTTGCAGGCCGGTCGCCCGCGCCATCATCAGGGTGAGCAGGGCATAGCTGGCGATGTTGAAGGGCACGCCGAGGAAGATGTCGGCACTGCGCTGATAGAGCTGGCACGAGAGCTTGCCGTCGGCCACATAGAACTGGAAAAAGGCGTGGCAGGGCGGCAGTTTCATGTTGGGCAGCTCGCCCACATTCCAGGCGGAAACGATGATGCGGCGTGAATCCGGGTTCTGCTTCAGCGTTTCCAGCACTTCGCTGATCTGGTCGATGTGGCGGCCATCGGCGGCGGGCCAGGAGCGCCACTGGTAGCCGTAGATCGGGCCGAGATCGCCGTTCGCATCGGCCCATTCGTCCCAGATGGAAACCCCGTTGTCCTTCAGATACTGGATGTTGGTGTCCCCCTTCAGGAACCAGAGCAGTTCGTGGAGGATGGATTTCAGATGGACTTTCTTGGTGGTAAGCAGGGGAAAGCCGGCTTGCAGATCGAAGCGCATCTGGTGGCCGAACACGGAGACGGTGCCGGTACCGGTGCGGTCGTCCTTGCGCGTGCCGTGAGCCAGCACATGCTCCAGTAAGTCGAGGTATTGCCGCATCAAACGCCTTCCTTCAAAAGATGCTGATAGACCAGATTCATGATGATGAGCCGCTGCGATTGCCCGAGTTCGCCAAACTGAATGCCGAAGGACTTCATGCGCTTGCCCTGATCGTCCTCTTCCTCGCCGGTTGAGCGGATCACCACCGGGGTTTTCACATATTCCTCCATGTCACCGAGCTTGACCTTGAACGACAGCCACAGGGAATCGCCCTTCTGGCCGAGTGACATGGGCGAGACCATCTTGGCGCCACCGACGCTGATATCGACCAGCTTGCCGGCGCCGATCGGCTTGCCCTCCTCGCTCTGCTGCGCGGCGACGATGATGCCGGCGGGCGCGCGCATGGCGCGGCGGATACGCATGGCCTGCACCGAATCCGGGTAGGAGAGGTGCAGGTAGGGAAAGGGCTGCAACTGCGATTTCAGCACGCGGGCCTTGAAGGCGCAGACATTGAGGCCGGAGAAGGCGCGCACCAGGTAGGTCTGGCCGTCGCGCACGAAAATCAGCTTGCCTTCCACGATCGGCATGGTGACCAGCACGCTCTTCGGCTTCATCACGCCAATCACATGCACGGTGAAGCGCTCGGTCTGGCCTTCCAGCATGGGTTGCAGTTGCAGTGCATCACCCGGCATCAGTTTGATCGCGTCGAAACTTAGGCTCTCCTCCTGCGGTTTGCCGTAACCACCGGCTTCGGCCGGCTTGTCGTCATCGAGCCGCGCCGCGACATGGCCCGATTTCTCCCGCACCCGCTCGCGGAACAATCCTTTTTGCAGCAGCACTTCGACCTGGTTGTCCGTAGTCACCACCACGCCGCGATTCAACAACAGGTTGCGGTCCGTGTCGTAGACCGCGAACCCCAGGGGTTTGCCGAGTTCGATCTCCGCCTTGCGCACCGGCACCATGTAACTGTCTTCGACCATGTTTTGTTATCTCCTGACCCTTCATGTGGCTGAACCAGCCGCCCCCGCCTTGTAAAACAACGACGTAGGATGTGGTGAGCGATAGCGAACCGCATCAGGCAGCCGGGTCGATGCGGTTCGCTATCGCTCACCACATCCTACGCAGGGTGGCGATGGGAGGCTGTTTCACAGTAACGCTTCTGTGGTCATCAATGCACCCCCGCCTTGCCCAATTCACTCAGGATATCCAGCAACAACTGGCGGCCCAGCGGCCCCATCCCTTTCATCAACAGGTCGCCGTCGCGTTCGCTGTTGACCAGGCGGCGCATGACGCCGCCCAGGCGCGCCATGTCGCCGCCGGCACGCACCATCTGTTCCGCCATGTCGGCGAGCACGGCGAGCGCCTTGGCGTCACCCCTCCCGGCGGCAGAAATCATGGACGCCAGGCCGGGGGCCGCCGCGCGGCCATCCGGTTGCTGCTCCAGGGCCGGCAGACTGGCCGGATTCTCCATGCCGCGCAACACGGACTCGACGATGACCCGGTCTTCCTCGTCGAGCCCCAGCTTCACCGTCGCATCGCGTTTGCCAGCGATGATCTGGCGCAAGGCGCCGGCCAGCGTGGCCCAGCCCTGCTGTTCGGCCGCCGCCAGGGTCTGCATCAGTTCCGGCAGGCGCGAGCGGTCACGCAAGGCGCCCACCACGGCATGAATGAAGGGCGCGTGCATGCGCCGCACCTGTTCCACGGCATCCGGCAATTCAGTCAGCGCATTTTTCACGCTCGTTCTCCACGGCTTGCCAGCGCCCCTGCAACAGCAGTTCCAGCGGGCGGTAGGCGCGTTTGTAGGCCATCTTGCGGCAATCGGCGATCCAGTAACCCAGGTAGAGGTAGGGCAGGCCCAGTTCGCGCGCCAGCCGGATCTGTTCCAGCACCCCGAATACGCCCAGGCTGCGGCGCTCCAGGCCAGGTTCAAAAAAAGTGTAAACAGCGGAAAGGCCGTCGAGCAGGCGATCCACCAGCGCCACCATCACCACCTCGCCGTCCAGGCGGTATTCGATCAGGGCGCTGTCCACCCGGCTTTGCAGGAGAAAGCTGCGGTATTGCTCGCGGTCGTCCTGATCCATGCCGCCCCCGGCATGGCGCGCCGCCTGATAACGGCGATAGAGGCGGTAATGCGCTTCATCGAACAGCAAAGGTTTCAGGCGGATTTCCAGGTTCGCGTTCCTGGCCAGGCAACGGCGCTGCGCCCGGCTCGCCTGAAACCCGTCGACCACGACCCGGCTCGGCGTGCAGGCCCGGCAATGGTCGCAATGTGGGCGGTAGACATGCAGGCCACTACGCCGGAAACCCACGCGCATCAGTTCGCTGTAAACCATCGTATCCACGATCCCGCTCGGCGCGGCGACCTGCGAACGCGCGCTCTGATTGGCGAGATAACTACAGGGATAACTCGACGTCAGATAGAACTGAAGCCGGAAGATGGGCAGTTCGGCGGCAAAACTCATGCGTTGCCGTGAAAAACCGGCTGATCGACCGTAGGAGCGGGCTTGCCCGCGATTACGACGGCAGCGCTTGGGCAAACCGTTGCTGTCGCCGGCAAGCCGGCTCCTACGACGGGCTTCATTTGCCGAGGCGACATGGCGAGCACCAGGGCAGGAGCGGGCTTGCCCGCGATTGCTGCGTCAGCGCCGCCAGCAGGCGGCTGAATTCGCCGCGCGGAATCGCGCGCGCGCCCAGGGAGGCGAGATGCGCCGTGTTCATCTGGCAGTCGATGACGCCGAAATCATGTTGTTCGAGGGTGGCGACCAGATGCGCCAGTGCGATCTTCGAGGCATCGGTCTTACGCGTGAACATGGACTCTCCGAAGAATGCCCTACCCACAGCGACGCCGTACAGACCCCCAACCAGTTCTTCACCGTCCTCGCCATCCATCCAGGTTTCGAAAGAGTGTGCATAACCCGCCTCATGCAGTGCGCCATACGCCGCGATCATCGGCTCGCCGATCCAGGTGCCGCCGCCTTCGCCACGCGATTCGGCGCACGCCCGCATCACCCGGGTGAACGCCGTGTCCACCCGCACTTCGTAATCGGCGCGCGCGAGCCTTTTCTTGAGCGAACGGGAGCGTTTGAATTCATCCGGAAACAACACCATGCGCGGATCGGGCGACCACCACAGAACCGGCTCGCCTTCGTTGAACCAGGGAAAGATGCCATGCCGGTAGGCCTCCAGCAGGCGCGGCAGCGACAGATCATCCCCCGCCGCAAGCAAGCCGTTGGGTTCCGTCAACGCTGTCTCCAGCGGGGGAAACGGCGTGGCGGGGTGGAGCCAGGGAATCATCCCTGCGTAGCCGCAATCGAGTATCGCTCACCGCTGGCCGTGCGCATGCCGCAAGCACTCACGCCACTTCGGCGTGCAACTTCACCCCCAGCGCGCGCACCACTTTCATCACCGTCTCGTAACGCGGCTTCGCACCGGGGGCGAGTGCCTTGTACAGGCTCTCGCGCCCGAGCCCGGAATCCTTCGCCAGTTGCGTCATGCCACGGGCGCGGGCCACGTCCTTCACCGCCACCAGAAAAAGGTCTGGATCGGGGTCTTCCAGGGCGGCGCTCAGGTAAGCCGCAATGGTCTCCTCATCGGTCAGATAGTCGGCGGCGTCGAATGCTGTGAAACGGGTCATGGTTCACTCCTCTCGGGTATTTCGCGCGCCATTTCCCTGGCGTGCTTGATGTCACATCGGTTGGGTACGTTGAGCCTTGCCTAAGCTACGAACCCTGAAACAGCGGCGTCGGGTCGGTGTAGATCAGGTACTCGACGATGGCCGTATCACGCATGCGGAACAGATTGAGGAAAGGCAGGGTGACTACCGCCGCGTTGGGCAAGTGATAGGTCACCTCGCCCTGAACGAAACACACCTCACCCGCCTCTCTCCACCAGAACCCGGTCAATTCGTGGCTGATGCCATTCATGCCGGCGAAGAAAGCCGCCACATACTCGCGTACCGCTTCTCTGCCGGCCACGACGGGCTGGCTGCCGTAGCGGAAGGTGCCGTCTTCGGCCAGATAGGCGGCGAAGGCAGCCGCGTCGCGGGCGTCGATGGTCTGGAACAACTGGCGCACCCAGGCGGGGATTTCCATACAAATGGCTCCTGCAAACGGTTTCAGAACTGGAAATAAAGGCGGCCATTCTGCCGCAGTTCACTCCGGACTTTTTTCCAATCCGGGAACAGCCATGTAGCCGCTGCATCACTCACGCAGGCCACCCGAGTTACCACATCAAGTCATCCGGTATCTGGAAGGCGGCATACGGGTCGTCCGCAGCGATCTCGGTGTTGGTCTTGTTCACCCGAACGACGAGCGAGGCATCGCGCTCGGCGATCTTGTCGGCGATCACTCGGGGAACCAATTCGGTGGTGCCGCCCTGGCAGACGATCACCAGGTGCCCGGCCGTTAAATGCGCCTTGACCGCAGCCGACACATACAGCCGGTCGATCTTGTTGCCTCGGGTGAAGTTGTAGGCGATGTCGCCAGTGCCCTTGCTCTGGCGATTCTGCCGCACCATCTGGGCAATTTGCGCTTCGATCGCCTTTTGGGTGGCGACCGCATCGCGCTGGGCATTGAGTTCCCGGGCCCGTTCGGCATTCTTGCGTTGCATTTCGAGCGCGGCCAGGCGCGCTTCATCGACACTTTGCGTGCCGGTCCGGCGCTCGACCTTCTTCTGCTTGCTCTTGTCGTGGTTGGCCTGTTTGACTTTTTTATTGTCGACCAGGCCGGCTTTTAATAACTGCTCCGCAAAAGAAGCCATCTGTGCTGCTCCGAAAATTGGGTCCGCCGGCCCAGGCAGCGGCGCCGGCCAATGGAAAGGCGCGAGCATAGCCGACTCCGCAGATCCGCTATCGCAGTCTTGCCGGGGCTCCTGGCCCAAGAGCCGGCAAATCCCCGGGTCATGGCCTCCAGAGGTTTCTTGGCTGACAGGTGAGACGTTCGGCGGCATGGACGCCGGAAAACCGCGCCGCCGGATTGTCGGGCGTCACCATCCCCACCCCCGCTTGTCGCCTTTGCGACAACGACACGCACCGACAACCCACTGAAATAACAGCGTTTTACCTCTGGCATGCGGATTGCGAGGGAGTACCCATCCTCCACGCTCGTCATCCCCATCCCCATGGCCGAGATCATCAAACGCAACAAGGCGCTTGCCGTCAATCCGCTGAAAGTCAGTCAGCCGGTGGGCGCGTCGCTGGCCTTCCTGGGCATCGACCGGGCGGTGCCGATGCTGCATGGTTCGCAGGGCTGCACGGCGTTCGGCAAGGTGTTCTTCGTGCGCCATTTCCGCGAACCGATTCCCTTGCAGACGACGGCGATGGATCAGGTTTCCACGGTGATGAACGCCGACGACAACGTAATCCAGGGTCTCGCGACTATCGCCGAGAAGAACCAGCCGGCGCTGATCGGGCTGCCGACCACGGGGCTATCGGAAACCCAGGGCACGGATATTCACGGCCTGGTGCGCCAGTTCCGCGCCAAGCATCCCGAGTTCGACGGCATTCCAGTGATTGCGGTGAATACGCCGGATTTCACCGGTTGCCTGGAATCCGGCTACGCGCTGGCGGTGAAGGCGATGATCGACGTGCTGGTACCTGTAGGAGCGGCCTTGGCCGCGAATGCCGCCAGCCCTATCGCGGCCAAGGCCGCTCCCACAAAACGAATCAACGTGCTGGCCGGCTCGCTGCTCACACCCGGCGATCTGGAACATATCAAGGAATTGATCGAGTTGTTCGGCCTGCGCCCGGTGTTGCTGCCGGACCTGTCGGATTCGCTCGATGGCCATCTGACGGATCAGGAATCCAGCCCGCTGACCGTGGGCGGCACGCCGGTCTCGGAGATCATGGCGCTGGGCGAGGCGGCGGCAACGCTGGTCATCGGCGCTTCGCTCAATCCCGCCGCCGACCTGTTGAAGAGCCGCACCGGCGTGCCCGACTACCGCTTCGATACGCTGATGGGCCTGGAGGCGATGGATGTCTTCATCTCGGCCCTGGCCGAAATCAGCGGCCAGCCGGTGCCGGAAAAAATAGAACGCCAGCGCGCGCAGTTGCAGGACGCGATGGTGGATACCCATTTCATGCTCGGCTTCGCCCGCGTCGCCATCGCCGGCGACCCGGACCTGCTGTTTGCGCTGGCCGACCTGGTCGCCGGCATGGGCTGTGAAGTCACTGCCGCAGTCGCTCCGGCAAAAGCCCCGATTCTGGGAAAGGTGCCGGCGGCGCAGGTCAAGCTGGGCGATCTGGAAGACCTGGAACTGGCGGCGCGCGAACACGGCGTCGATCTGGTGATCTGCAATTCCCACGCCGCCGAAACCGCGCGGCGCCTGGGCGTGCCACTGCTGCGCGCCGGGTTCCCGCAATACGACCTGATCGGCGGTTATCAGAAACTATGGGTGGGCTATCGCGGCACCCGCCAGGCGCTGTTCGACCTCGCCAATTTGATCGTCGAGCACGGCCATCACGACGTCGCCGCCACCCGTTCCGTCTATGCCAGCCGTCCGGGGGAGGCCGCACATGCGACACCTGAAACTCGTCCACTCCACTGAAAAGGCCGCCGCTATGCGTGACAAAAACAGCGTGAAAATCGCCTTCGCCAGCTCGAATCGCCGGGTAGTGGACCAGCATTTCGGCGCCGCCGAGGCGTTCTGCATTTACCAGTTGGCACAAGATGATGCCCGCCTGGTGGAAGTCGCCGAATTCCATGACAGCGACGTCGCGATGGATGGCTTTACTGACAAACACGAAGGCAAGCTGGCCCGCAAGATCGAGCTGCTGGAAGGCTGTGCGGCGGTGTACTGCAACGCGGTCGGCGCTTCCGCGATCAAGCAGCTGCTCGCCGCCGGCATCCAGCCGATGAAAGTCGAAGAAGGCACGCTGGTCGATGAACTGCTGTGCGGCCTCAATCAAAGTTTGAAAAACGAACCGCCGGCCTGGCTGGCCAAACGCTGGCAGAACAAGGACGCCGACCGTTTCGCGGCGATGGCAGCGGAAGGGTGGTCGGAATGATCGAAACCTGCGTCCGCGTCGTTTCCGCCGCCAATGGCATGGCCTGGGTGGCGGCCAACCAGGAATCCGGCTGCTCCGCCTGCCAGTCGAAATCCACCTGTGGCATTTCCGGCTTGGGCGATTTCCTGTCGAACCGCCGGCCTGATCTGCCGATTGCCGACTCGCATGCCCAAGTCGGCGACGAACTGCTGCTGTGCGTGGACGAAGCCGAGCTGCTGCGCGCCGGCCTGTTCGCCTACTTGCTGCCCACCGTGCTCGCCGTGGCCGCTGCCGCCTTGGCCGATGCGAGCGGCATGGGCGACCTCGCCGCCGCGCTCGCCGCCGTATTCGGCTTCACCAGCGGCCTGATCGCCGCGCGTTTTCTGGCGCCGACACCCCGCATCCAGGCTCACCCCATTCCTTCATCAACCCCCAGGAGAACCTCATGAGCGAAACACACGACCCCATCATGGAAACCGACTTCATCAAGGAAATGCTCAGGCAGGTGCGTGCCCTCGACAACTACGGCACCTACGACGGCTGGAGCGTGGAACGCATCCTCGCACCGTACATCGTCACCAAGGAGCAGCGCCGCCAGATCCCGGTGATCGGCGACCCGGACGAAGAAACCCTGTCACGGGTGAAGGCCTTCTACAACGGCATCGCGGTGTTGATCGAGAAGGAATGCGGCCAGATTGCCGTGCCCATGCTCAACATCACCCACGAAGGTTTCGGCCGCGCGCTGATCACCGTCGGCAAGCTGGTGGTGATGGACCGCACCGTGCGCGACGTCCACCGCTACGGCTACGACAGCTACTCGAAGATGAAGGACGAGGCCGACAAGTACCTCTCGGTGGCGCTGGAAATCATCGGCAAATACCCGGAAGTAGCGGGGCTGTAGCGCCGGCTGAGCGTGGTTGTTGCCGCTTCAGCGGCTTACAAACCACGGCCTACCCCTTGCGGGTATCCAGCCGGCTTTCCTGAAAGACGCCGGCAAGGAGAGCGTGGTTGTTGCCGCCGGGGTTTGGGCGGCAACAACCACGGCCTACCCCTTGCGGGTATGCCGGCGCTACATGAAAGTCGTCGGCTCGCCACGAACGATTTCGCCGAGCCGGCGTTTCGGATTGAGAACATGACCATGACTGACGACGAACTGAAAGCACTCGACCGCGAGGTCAAGAAACTCAAGCGCATTTCCAGCGAATGGGCCTCCCAGTTGCACGACCTGGTGGAAGACAAACTGCCGGCCGGCTACCTGGAAATTCCGGGCATCGCCCAATCCACCTACGATGCCTGTCAGGCCTGGGCCGATGCCAATGCCCGCCTGGCGGCTGCGCAGAAAGGCTGAACATGGACGCCTATAGCGCACTAACCCGAGGCGGCACGCCCTACACCCCGACCTTTATCGTCGCCCTCGATCAGAAGACCTGCATCGGCTGCGGCCGCTGCTACAAGGTCTGCCCGCGCGATGTGTTCGAACTGGAGGCGCGTGACGAAGACGAAATGGATGAGGATCTCGACGAAGACCAGATGAGCGTGATGTCGCTGAAGAACCTGCTCGACTGCATCGGCTGCGGCTCCTGCGCCCGCGTCTGTCCGAAGGGTTGCCACACCCACGAAGCCCTGGCCATCGCCGCGTAAAGCCCCAATTCACCCTTCACGATTCGACATTCAAAATGCCACGTCCAGCACGCGTAGGGCGGAAAAGCGGCTTTATCGCGCCTTCCGCCGAATGTTTGGCATTCGGCGGATAACACCGGCTAGAAGACGCCGGCTCATCCGCCCTACGCGCTGACGCTACTTCAACGCCCCATCCGATATTCAGCACGCGTAGGGCGGAAAAGCGGCTTTATCGCGCCTTCCGCCGAATGTTTGGCATTCGGCGGATAACACCGGCAAGAAGACGCCGGCTCATCCGCCCTACGCGCTACGCGCTGACGCTACTTCAACGCCCCATCCGATATTCAGCGGAACGGCCGTGTGCCTGCAGGCCTTCACCGTAGGCCAGGGCGCTGGCGATTTCGCCGAGGGTGTGGGCGCCCTGGGCGGAGACGTGGATCAGGCTGGAGCGTTTCTGGAAGTCGTAGACCCCCAGGGGGGAGGAGAAGCGCGCGGTGCGCGAGGTAGGCAGGACGTGGTTGGGGCCGGCGCAGTAGTCGCCGATCGCCTCGCAGGTGTTGCGGCCCATGAAGATGGCGCCGGCGTGGCGAATCTTCGGGAGCATGGCGTTGGGATCTTCCACCGACAGTTCCAGGTGTTCCGGGGCGATGAAGTTGGCGATTTCCGCCGCTTCGTCGAGGTCGCGGCAGAGGATGAGGCCGGCGCGGTTGCTGATCGATGCGGTAATCACCGCCTGGCGTGGCAGGGTCGGCAGCAGTTTGTTCACGCTGGCCTGGACGGCGTCGAGGTAGGCGGCATCCGGGCAGATCAGGATGGATTGCGCGAGTTCGTCGTGTTCGGCCTGCGAGAACAGGTCCATCGCGATCCAGTCGGGGTCGGTCTTGCCGTCGCAGATGACCAGGATTTCCGAGGGGCCGGCGATCATGTCGATGCCGACGATGCCGAACACCCGGCGTTTGGCTTCGGCGACGTAGGCGTTGCCGGGGCCGACGATCTTGTCCACCTGCGGGATGGTTGCGGTGCCGTAGGCCAGAGCGGCCACGGCCTGGGCGCCGCCGATGGTGAATACGCGATCGACCCCGGCCACAGCGGCCGCCGCCAGCACCAGATCGTTGCGCACACCGTCCGGAGTGGGCACCACCATGATGAGTTCCTTCACGCCCGCCACCTTGGCGGGGATGGCATTCATCAGCACGGAAGATGGGTAAGCCGCCTTGCCGCCCGGCACATAGAGGCCGACGCGATCCAGGGCGGTGACCTGCTGGCCGAGCACCGTGCCGTCTTCCTCGGTATAGGTCCAGGATTCCTGGCGTTGCTTCTCGTGATAGACGCGCACCCGTTCGGCCGCTTTGCGCAAAGACTGCTCCAGGCGCAACGGCAACTTGCCCAGCGCCGCATGCAATTCTTCTTGCGAGATTTCCAGCGCGGCCATGTCCGCCACCTCAAGGCGGTCGAAGCGCGCGGTGTATTCGATGACCGCCGCATCGCCGCGTGTTTTCACGGCGGCGAGGATTTCCGAAACGGCGTGACTGACCGCGCTATCGGTGGCGTCGTTGAACGCCAGAAGTTCGGAGAGGCGGGCGCGGAAATCGGGGGAAGCGGCGTCGAGACGGGCGATGGCAAGATCGGTCATGGCAGGCCTGGGGCAAATTGTGCAGTGCGGAATTATAGCCATTGGTTTACCCTCGGCAGCTATTTCAGGGAACCGGCACGCCCCCTTTCAGTCTGCCGAAATCCTGTCGCGTTGGAGCCCATCTTGCAGCGTCATTCCGTGCTTATCGGGTTGTCACACACACCCACCAGATGTAGAGGCTCGTGATTTCGTGGCATGGGCTTGTAGGTTGGGCAAAGCGAAGCGTGCCCAACGAACCGCCGCGATGTTGGGCACGCTTCGCTTTGCCCAACCTACGTCACTGCCGAAATCCTGTCGCGTTGGAGCCCATCTTGAAGCGTCATTCTTTATTTTTCCGGCTGCTGCCAGCCCTCCTGCTCGCCTCGCTCACCGCCTGCAAACCCCAGTCCGCTCCGCCCCCCGGCGGCATGGCCGGCATGCCGCCGCCTGAGGTGGAAGTCATCACCGCGACACCGCGCAGCGTGCCGTTTACCGTCGACGCACCGGGGCGCCTGCAGGCGGTGCGCACGGCGATCGTTGCAGCGCGTGTGGAAGGCATCCTGGAGCGGCGCACTTATGTCGAAGGCAGCGAAGTCAAGGCCGGCGCGCTGCTGTTCCGCATCGACGCCCGCACCCTCGCGGCCAACCTGGCCAGCGCCCGCGCTAATCTGGCCCGCGCGCAGGCGCAGGCCTTGATCGCCAATCAGAACCAGGAACGCATGCAATCGCTGGCGGGCAGCAAGGCGATCAGCAAACAGGAACTGGATCAGGCCGTGGCGGCCAAGGCGCAGGCCGATGCCGATGTCATGGCGGTCAAGGCGGCCGTATTACGATCCGAAATCGACCTTGCCTATGCCAACGTCACCGCGCCCATTTCCGGCCGCATCGGCCGCGCCCTGGTGAGTGAGGGCGCGCTGGTGGGCAAGGGTGAAGCTACGCCGCTGGCCAATATCGAGCAGTACGACCCGATCTGGGTGAACTTCTCGCAGTCGAGCGCCGAGTTTTTGGCCTTGCGCCAGGGCCATGCCGGCAAGGCGCCCTTGAAACTGGTGCTGGAAAACGGCCGCGAATATCCCCACGCCGGCCGCCTGTTGTTCAACGATCTGGCGGTGGACCCGGCCACCGGCACGGTGGGCCTGCGCGGCGAATTCCCCAACCCGGGGCGACTGCTGTTGCCCGGCCAGTTCGTTACCGTGCGCCTGCCGGTGGCGGCCGTGGACAACGCCATCGTCGTGCCGCAACGCGCTGTACAAGTCTCACCGCAAGGCCAGACGGTGCTGCTGGTCGGCGGCGACGGCAAGGTGGCCGCGCAGCCGGTGAAGACTGCGGGCCTCTCCGGCAATGACTGGATCATCAGCGAAGGCCTCAAGGGCGGCGAGAAAGTCATCGTCAACGGCGTGCAGAAGGCGCGGCCGGGGATGGCGGTAAAAGCGGTAGCGGCCAAGTGAGCCGCGACTATCGTAGGTTGGGCAAAGCGAAGCGTGCCCAACAATCACCGGTGGATGTTGGGCACGCTTCGCTTTGCCCAACCTACGCATCTGCCCGCTGACACCCCATGCTCCCCCGCTTCTTCATCGACCGTCCGATCTTCGCCTGGGTTGTGGCGCTTTCCATTCTGCTGGCCGGCGCGCTGGTTTTCCCCAAACTCCCGGTTTCGCAATATCCGGAAGTGGCTCCCCCGGCCCTGTCCATCACCGCCGTCTACCCCGGCGCCAGCGCGCAGGTGGTGGAAGACGCCGTCACCAGCCTGATCGAACAGGAGATGAACGGGCTGGATAACCTGCTCTATATGGAGTCCAACTCGGACGCCTCGGGCGTGCTTACCCTGACCCTCACCTTCGCCACCGGGGTCAATCTCGACATCGCCTCGGTGGAGGCGCAGAACCGCATCAAGCGCGTGGAAGCGCGCCTGCCCGATGAGGTGCGGCGGCAGGGCATCACGGTGGCGAAGGCGCGGCGCAACTTCCTGATGTTCGTGACCGTGTTCTCGCCGGACCAATCGCGCAACGCCATCGACCTGGGCAGCTTCACCGCCGCCAACGTGCTGGAGAACCTGCGTCGCGTGCCGGGCGTGGGCGAGGCCAACTTGTTCGGCACGGAATACGCCATGCGCCTGTGGCTGGACCCGCTGAAACTGGCCAGTTTCGCCATGACGCCGGGTGAGGCGCTGAAGGCGGTACAGGCGCAGAACGTACAACTGGCGACCGGTGAACTCGGGCAACTGCCCGCCCTCCCCGGCCAGCAACTGACCGCCACGGTGATTACCCAGGGGCGCTTGAAAACCCCGGCCGAGTTCGGCGAAATCCTGCTGCGCACCGCCAGCAGCGGTGCCGCCGTGCGTTTGAAGGATGTCGCCCGGATCGAACTGGGTGCCCAGGATTACAGCGTGCAGGCGCGCCTGAATGGCAAGCCCACGGCCGCCATCGGCATCAAATTGGCGCCCAGCGGCAATGCCCTGGAAACCGCCAAGGCGGTGAAGGCACGCATGGCGGAACTGGCGAAATTCTTCCCCAAGGGAGTGAGCTGGGACGTGCCCTACGACACCTCGCGTTTCGTCGAAATCTCCATTCGTGAAGTGGCCTACACCCTGGCCGAGGCTTTCTTCCTGGTGTTCCTGGTGATGTGGCTGTTCTTGCAGAACCTGCGCGCGGCGATCATCCCGACCCTGGTGGTGCCGGTATCGCTGGTCGGCACCCTGGTCGGCCTTTACCTGCTGGGCTATTCGATCAACGTGCTGTCGCTGTTCGCGATGGTGCTGGCCATCGGCATCGTGGTGGACGATGCCATCGTCGTGGTGGAAAACGTCGAACGGATCATGACGCAAGAAGGACTGCCGGCGCGCGAAGCGACTTCCAAGGCGATGGGCCAGATCTTCGGCGCCATCGTCGGCATCACCGTAGTGTTGTCGGCGGTGTTCATCCCGATGGCCTTTTTCACCGGCTCGGTCGGCGCCATCTACCGCCAGTTTGCGGTGACACTGGTGATGACCATGCTGTTCTCCGCCTTCCTCGCCATCAGCCTGACCCCGGCCCTGTGCGCCACGCTGTTCAAAGGCATGACCCGTGAGCAGATGGAACACCACACGGGCTTCTTCGGCTGGTTCACCCGCTTCTTCAACCGCACCACGACCGGCTATCTCAATGGCGTGACCGCCTCTGTGAAGAAGCCGCTGCGCATGATGCTGCTGTTCGCGGGCCTGGTCGGCATTACCGCCTTCCTGCTGCTGCGCCTGCCCACCGGCTTTCTGCCTGACGAAGACCAGGGCTATCTGATTTCCATCGTGCAACTGCCGGCCGGCGCCACTCAGGAACGCACCGTGGCCGTGCTGTCACAACTGGAACAGCATTTCCTCAAGCAGCCGGAAGTGGCCAAGGTGGTCGGCGTGGCCGGCTTCTCCTTCTTCGGCAAGGGCCAGGACGCCGCCATCGCCTTCGTGCGGCTGAAGGATTGGGACGAGCGCACCGGAGAAAACGACCACGCACTGAAGGTGGTGCAGCGCGCCAACATGGCCTTGTTCGGGATCAAGCAGGCCATGCTGTTCGCCCTCAACCCGCCGCCGATTCCGGAACTGGCGGCGGTGGGCGGCTTTGACTTCCGTTTGCAGGACCGTTCCGGCGTTGGCCGCGAGAAGTTGCTGGAGGCACGCAACATGGCGCTCGGCATGGCCTCGCAGGATGTCCGTCTCGCCGGCGTGCGCCCGGAAGGCAAGGAACCGGCCATCCAGTTGCTGCTCGACATCGACCGCCTGAAAGCCAGCGCCCTGGGTATCGACATGGCCGAGTTGAATCAGACGCTCGCCGTGGCGCTGGGCTCGGCCTACGTCAACGACTTCATCCGTGACGGCCGCGTCCTGCGCGTGGTGATGCAACTCGACGCCCACGCGCGCGCCACCCCGGAAGGCCTGCTCTCGCTGCGGGTACGCACGATGAAGGGCGGTATGGTGCCGCTCGCGGAAATCGCCACGCCGCGCTGGGTGGTGGGTTCGCCCAAGCTCGACCGTTACAACGGCGTGCCGGCGATGAAGATCGCCGGTGGCCCGGCGCCCGGCCGCAGCACCGGCGAGGCGATGGAAGCCATGCAGGAAATCGCCGGCAAACTGCCGCCCGGCATCGGCTTCGAGTGGTCCGGTACCTCGTTCGAAGAAAAACTGTCGGGCGCGCAGGCACCGGTGCTGTTCGCGCTGTCGCTGATCGTGGTGTTCATGTGCCTGGCCGCGTTGTACGAATCCTGGACCGTGCCCCTGGCGGTGCTGCTGGTGGTGCCGTTGGGCGTGTTCGGCGCGGTGCTGGCGGTGACCCTGCGCGACCTGCCCAATGACGTCTACTTCAAGGTCGGCCTGATCGCGATCATCGGCCTGTCGGCCAAGAACGCCATCCTGATCGTGGAATTCGCCCGGCAGATGGAAGCCCAGGGCAAGAGCACGCTGGACGCCGTCATGCAGGCCTGCCGCCTGCGCTTCCGCCCCATCATCATGACCTCGATCGCCTTCATCTTCGGCGTCATGCCGCTGGCCATCTCTAGCGGGGCGGGTGCGGCCAGCCGCCACGCCATCGGCACCGGCGTCATGGGCGGCATGATCGCGGCCACCGTTCTCGCCGTATTCGTCGTGCCGGTGCTCTACCTGCTGGTACGCAAAATCTTCCCCGGCCCCATCCGCTACCACGGCGCCGCCGAGCATGGAGACGACCATGCGTAAGACGCTGATTGCCCTGCTGCTTGCCCTGTTGATTGCCAGCCTGACCGGCTGCATCTCGATGCCAACCCTACGCAAAGCCAACCCGGACCTGCCGCAAGCGTGGCCATCTTCGGTTCCCGCCGGGAAGGAAGAACAACCCCTGCAGGACGGGTGGGCCCACTTCAACGACCCCACCCTGACCGGCCTGATCGCCGAGGCACTACAACACAACAGCGACCTCCTCCTCGCCGCCGCGCGCATCGAGGAAGCCCGCTCCGCCTTGGGGCTGCGCGACGCCGACCGCCGCCCTGAAGTACAGATCGGCGGCAGCGCCGGGCGCACCCGCGCCACGGAAAAAGGCAGCTTCCCGCCGCCCTCCCCGGTCAACAACAAATTCCAGGTCAACCTCCAGGCTGCTTACGAAGTCGATCTCTGGGACCGCTACCGGCAGGCCAGCGCCGCCGCCCGTGCCGATCTGCTGGCCAGCGAATACGCCCGCGATGTGGTACGCAGCAGCCTGGCCAGCAGCGTCGCCCAAGGGTATTTCCAGATCGCCGCCCTGGATGCCGCCTTGGCGCTTACCCAGGACACGCTGAACAACCGGCGCGAGGCAGTTGATCTGCACCAGCTTCGTTTCGATGCCGGCATCGTCTCGGAACTGCCATTGCGTCAGACGGAAGCCGAACTGGCCGCAGTGGAAGCGACCCAGGCTGACCTCATCCGCCAACTACGGCAACAGGAAACTGCGCTGGCCTTGCTGCTCGGCCGCTCGCCGCGCGCGCTGGCGGATGACCCGGTGGCGCGCGGCAAACCGCTGGCCGTACTGACAGCACCACCCGTTATTCCGGGTGGCCTGCCCTCCGATCTGCTCGCCCGCCGTCCCGACATCCGCCAGGCGGAACAACGCCTGGTCGGCGCCGAGGCACGGGTGCTGGCAACGCGGGCCGCGATCACCCCCTCGCTGTCACTCACCGCCAACCTGGGCACGGAAAGCAAAGCCCTCTCCAACCTGTTCAGCGGCCCCGCCACTATCTGGGGCATCGGCGCCAGCCTGGTGCAAACCCTGTACAACGCCGGCCGCACCGAGACCGCCCTGAAAGGCGACGCCGCGCGCCAGGAACAGGTTTTGCTGGCCTATGAGCAAACCCTGCGGGTCGCTTTCAAGGAAGTGCTCGATGCCCTGGTGGCTACCCGCCAGGCGCGCGAAGCCGGCGAGGCGGAAAACCGGCGTGCACAAGCGCTGGCCCGCGCCGCCGAACTGGCCGGCCTGAGATACCAGAACGGAATTTCCAATTACCTGGAAGTCCTCGACGCCCAGCGCAACCTGTATCAGGCCGAGCAGAACCGCATCGAGGCACGCCGCGCGCAACTGGCGGCCACGGCGGAATTGTTCAAGGCGCTGGGGGGAGGCTGGCTTCCCCGGCCTGAAACTTCGCCTCCAGGCGAGCACGGGTGAGCGTCACCGCATCGAGCCCCTGTTCGTTGGCGAACAGGACCATGCCGCCCATCGGGCTGATCCAGGTCAGGAGGAGTTCACGCGCTGAACCTTGGCCCGTGAAAACCACCCGGTCACCCAGCCGCAATTTCGGCTGGGCGATACGCTGATCGGGAGTCGGCAATTCGGGCGCAGTCAGATCATGTAGATCGGATTCATCGGGGCTGGTCACGTCTTCCGCGCGCAGGCGAGTAATCGGCCCTTCCTCGTCCGGCCCGGCTTGCAGCCCTTCCCGCGCCAGAGCGGCATGCAGCATGGCCAAGCGCTCGAACAGGGCATCGCGGTCGCTCAGCGGCATAGCCAGCGCGGCGCAGCCGGCATGCAGGCGAGACAGCAAGGTGGGCAGCATGCGCAGCAGCGTGCTGGTTTCCTCTTTCCCCCGTTTCGGCGCCAGACTCCAGAGCAGGGCATTGACGGTTTCCCAGCCGGTATTCCAGTCACTGTGCTGATTACCCTTGGCCAGGTAGATGCCAACCAGCAGGCGCGACCAATCCTGCATCAGGAAGGCATGCACTTCTTCCGGCGCGCCGCTCTTTCTGAGCTGTTGCGCCATCTCGTCCTGAATCTTGCCGAGCACATCGCTCGTGCGTGGGGGTTTTTCGGCCATGAGTCGCTTCTCTTTCGAGTTTCAGCGTTTTATATCGGCTTAATCACGAATTTCTTTAGACACAAGGTGTTAGCGCATTTCCCAGCGGATTAACGCTTTGTCAAAAAGGGTAATCCTGTTACCCTGCCGGCTGTTTTGCCGTGTCGGGACTTCATCGATGAACCGTATCTTCACCCGCAAGCACCTGTTTTTAACACTGGCCGCATTGCCCTTCATGGGCGTGGTCGCCGCCTTCGGTATCGCTCCCGACACCCACACCGGGAATGTCACACGTGAGACGGTGGTTGAAAACGTCGAACTGTCCCAGATTCAGGCCACCGACAGCGGTGCCTTCGATTTCTGGCGCGAAGAGCGCATCGGCCGTGGCGATACCCTGCAAAGCCTGCTTACCCGCCTGGGCGTGGACAGCGAAGAAGCCCGCAAAGTGCTTGCCGCCGCCCATGAAAACAAATCACTGGGTCGCCTGACTCCCGGCCGCAGCGTCCTGGCGCGGGTCACCTCCGGCGGCCAACTGATGTTGTTCCGCTATCTGGTTTCCGATGACAAGCTGGTCACGCTCACCCGCAGCGGTGGCGAGTTCAAGGCCGGCGAACTGCCGGTGGCGCTGGAAGCCCGCCAGATCATGCGTTCCGGCAAGATCGAAAGCTCCCTGTTCGGCGCCACCGATGCCGCCGATGTGCCCGACCGCATCGCCTCCGAAATGGCCGAGGCGCTTTCCGGCGACATCGACTTCCACAAGGATTTGCGCCGTGGTGACCACTTCTCCCTGGTCTACGAAGCGTTTTATCTGGATGGCCAACTGGTGAAGACCGGCCGCCTGCTGGCCGCCGAGTTCATCAACCAGGGCAAGCCCTACCAAGCGCTGTATTTCAAAGATGCCCAGGGCCATGAAGGCTATTTCACACCAGATGGGCAAAGCCTGAAGCGCGCCTTCCTGAAATCGCCGATGCCTTTCAGCCGGGTTTCTTCCGGCTTCAGCGGCGCCCGTTTCCATCCCGTCCTGCAAACCTGGCGCGCCCATAAAGGGATCGACTATGCCGCTCCCACCGGTGCTCCGGTGCGCGCGGTGGCCGATGCCAAGGTCGAGTTTGTCGGCCGCCAGGGGGGTTATGGCAATCTGGTCCTGCTCAAGCATCAAGGCACCTACAGCACCGCCTACGGCCACCTGTCACGCTTCGGCAAAGGCATCAAACGTGGCGCTCATGTCGCCCAGGGCGAAGTGATCGGCTATGTCGGCTCCACCGGCCTGGCCACCGGCCCGCACCTGCACTACGAGTTCCGCATCAATAACGTACAGAAGAACCCGCTGGCGCTGAAACTGCCGACCTCTTATCCCCTCGATGCACGAGCCAAAGCGCAATTCGCCAGCATGGCGCAGCCCCTGGCCGCCAACCTGGACTTGCTGCGCCATACCAATCTCGCATCGCTGGATTGAGCCAGAAGCCCTCGCATACCCCTCTGTAACGCCGGCAACCTGCCGGCGTTTTTTATTGGAGTTCCGGAAAACCGCGCCTGTCAGGGCACAGCCCGCCGATGTCACAGAAGCACGGGCTTGGTATTGAATAAGCTGACCGGTGAACGCCTACGCGCGCGCAAGGGGTTTCCGGGACTTTGCTCGCCGTGATTGATGGTTGATAGGATGAGAGGTTTGGTTGACTGAGATCGCGGCCAGTTCCTGCCGTTCGCGGATCACTGAAGTTCGAGAAATGAACGTCAGCAGCAACCCAGGTAGCCGACGTTCGCGAAAGCATGGAGACATCCTGCACTTCGGCCGGAACAGGCTTCTCGCAATTAAGTCGAGCGACAAGCACAGCAATGGCACAGTTTACGGCGGCAAATGGCTCTTCTTCGGCGCGGATAACCGGTAATAAATCTGGCTACCCAGTGACTTGGAAACCAGCTCCTGCAAGTCTGGCTTGCCCATATAGTCAGTGAAAAGCGCCTCGTTCAGTTCCATCCGTTCGATGAACAACGCCTCTAGCGCTTGCCTGAACACAAGCTGGAACTTGTCCAATGAATTCACCGCCGCTGCCTTCTGTAATGCCTCGATCTTGCTGGCTGCTTCTGCTATCTGATCGAAGAATAATTGGTCAGCTTCATTCAACTCACCACCAAAGCGTTCATTGATGATGTCGATTAGACGTGACAGCGAGACGTGCTCCTCGCGCACCATGCCGGTACCTACTTCTCGCGGGCCATCCAGCGGCTTGATGTAGCCCTCATTGAGGCTAATAGAACCTTCACTGATTTTCTGCAGCCGGTAGTAATCCAACTCAACTTCCTCGTCGAATTGGTAACCCGGCCCAGTTTTTCTCTTTGGCAGCTTCAGAGCAAGATGGCGCAAATAGGTGAACAGTTTCTCAAGATCGCTGTCCTGATATGGAATCACTTGGCTAAGAAAGCTGTATAGGTTTCTGAAGGCTTGTGTCTTGCCCCGCCACAAATCAGCCTCCTCCTCTGATCTGGCTTGCAACTGCGTAAAACGCGCGACCGCTTGGTCAAGTATTGCATTCATGGTCTTGTGATCTGACGTGCTCTGGCGGCGCTTTGGGGCAAAAAATACCTTCGCGAAATCGTCAACCTCGGTATGCAGATAGATGGCCGAAGCGTCTAGCTCAGCCTTCACCTCATAGAGCTTGTCAGGGTCCACCTGCTCGCCCATCACTGAGCCTTCGTAGTATTGGCGGAAGGCCTCCTGAATCTCTGCCGGGTCATTCACGAAATCAAGCACGAAGGTCTCGTCCTTGAGCGGATGAGTGCGGTTCAGGCGCGAGAGTGTCTGCACGGCTTGAATACCGGAGAGCCGTTTATCTACGTACATGGTGTGCAACAGTGGCTGGTCAAAGCCGGTCTGATATTTCTCAGCCACCAACAACACGCGGTAGTCAGGCTTGGCGAATGTGTCGGGCAACTCTTTTTCTTTTACCCCAGCGTTCATTTCGACTTCGGTGTAGGTTTTCTCGGCCAGCTTGTCGTCTTCCACGGTTCCCGAAAAAGCTACCAAGCTCTTGATCGGGTAGCCCTTCTCGGCGATGTATTCATCGAATGACTGCTTGTAGCGGACCGCCTCCAACCGTGAACCGGTCACCACCATGGCCTTGGCATGGCCGCCGATCTTGTGGCGGGTGAACTGCTGGAAATGTTCAACCATCACTTCGGTTTTCTGGCCGATGTTGTGCGGGTGCAGGCGCATGAATCTGGCGAGCGCCTTCGCGGCCTTCTTGCGCTCGACATTGGGGTCGTCCTCGGCCTTCTTGATCAGCTTGTAGTAGGTTTGGTACGTCACATAGTTCAGCAAGACGTCCTCAATGAAACCCTCCTCAATGGCCTGACGCATCGTGTAGCGGTGGAAGGGCTCGCCGTTACGACCAAAGATTGCCAGCGTCTTATGTTTGGGCGTGGCGGTAAACGCGAAGAAACTCATGTTGGGCTGGTGGCCGCGTTTGGCCATTGAACGAAACAGCCGCTCCAATTCAACTTCGCCTTCTTCTTCGGCCATTTCCTGCGCCTTCTTGCGCAATTCGGCGCCGCCCAGCACACCCTTTAACTCGGTGGCGGTTTCACCCGACTGCGAGCTGTGCGCTTCGTCGATGATCACCGCGTATTTGCGGGTTGGCAGATGGCTGCGGCTGCCTTCGCCGCGCTCCTCGGCGAGCTTCATCAACTGGCCAGAAACAAACGGAAACTTTTGCAAAGTAGTGATGATGATCGGCACACCGGATTCAAGCGCCTCGGCAAGTTGCCGCGAATCCTCGTCAATCTTCTGCACCACGCCCTGGCGGTGGTCAAACTGGTAAATCGTGTTCTGCAACTGCCGGTCCAATACCACGCGGTCCGTGATCACCACCACGCTGTCGAAAATCCGCTCGTCTTTTTCGTTGTGCAGCGACGAAAGCCGGTGCGCCAGCCAAGCAATCGTATTGCTCTTGCCACTACCCGCCGAATGTTCGACCAGGTAGTTATGGCCCACCCCTTCGGAAGCGGCAGCCCCCACAATTTGGCGCATGGCTTGAAGCTGGTGATAGCGCGGAAAGATCATGATTTCCTTGCGCACCTTTTTACCGTCCTCGGCGATATTCTCTCGAACATCCAGATGGAGGAAGCGCGCCAACAAATCCAGCAAACTGTCACGCTGCAAGACTTCTTCCCACAAGTACGCAGTCTTGTAGTTACGGCCGGCCTTGTCGGGTTCATTGCCAGCCCCGCCATGGTTGCCACGGTTAAAGGGCAAGAAATAGGTGCCAGAGCCGGCGAGGCGCGTGGTCATATGCACCTCTTCCGTGTCCACCGCAAAATGCACCAGTGTGCGTTTGGTGAACTGGAATATCAGCTCGCGCGGATCGCGGTCGTGGCGATATTGATGAATGGCGTTAGCCACCATTTGACCTGTAAGCGGGTTCTTCAATTCCAGCGTCACCAATGGCACGCCGTTTACCGACAACACCACATCCAGCGATTTCTCGTTCTTGGAGCTGAAATGCAGTTGCCGGGTCAGACCAAGCCGGTTGGCCTGGTAGCGCGCCGCCAGAGCTGGATTGAGCCCATGCGCCGGGCGAAAAAAAGCTATGCGCAGCGTTTTGCCGAAGCACTTGAAGCCGTGGCGCAAGGTTGATAACGCCCCTTGGGTGTCCAGCCATTTACACAGCGATTCCAGCACCCGCTCGCCGGTTTGATCGCCATGCAGGGCTTCCAGCTTCTCCCACACCTTGGGCTGGGTTTCCCGGATAAAGGCCAGCGCCTCAGCCGGAAAGATGGCCCGTTCACGGTCGAAGCTGTTGCCGTCTACGCGGGTGTAGCCATTCGTCAGCAAAACGGATTCGATGGCTGTTTCGAAGGCGGCTTCGCTGGTTCTCTTAGTCATCGTCCACCCTCTTGCGCGATGTACTTTGGCAGCAATTGTTTCAGCACAAAGCAGAATTCTCGGAGGCGCCCGGAGGAGTCTACGCGATCAATGTTTTCGAGTGCCGTCTTGGCGTCAGCAACTGAAAGCGGTCGATTTCTGGTTCTTGCACCGAATCCGAAAAAACCATCGATTCGTGCTTTACGCAGATCCCGTAGATCTTTGTTATCTAGGTCAAGAATCTTGATTGTTTTTTTGGCCGCCTCATGGTCATCCGGACATGGATGGATATGTCCACTCCATGCAAAGCGGAACCGCCGCTCGCAATCTTCCGCCACTGGTGAAACGAATTTTGCTTCATCCCACCATCCTGCTTTTACCGGTGCACCGTATCCATGCGAGGTATCTCCCCCATCTGCAGGAAAGCAGGCAACAACGTTCCTGTATTCAACGTCTTCCCACCCCACGCATTGGTTTTGCGGCTTTAAGTGCTCCACATGTGACGTGGCGTCCGCTATGGCTCGACCCGTGTAGGCACAAAGTGCGCCCTGCTCCTCAATGAGTTTCTCCTTGAGTACGGCATGTGCCTTTGTCCCCAACAGGTCTTTGTAGGTGTGGTTGAGGTCTTTGTTCTCATGGCACCAGTTCAGCAGTTCCTGGGGTGCATGTGTCTTTGTGATTCGCCTCATTCGCTCCCCAATAGCTCGAACCGGTCTAACAATGCAAGCGCCTCTTGCAGGTCAGGAAAATCGCCGATATCCGACCGCAGGCTCTCGGCAAGCGCTCGCGCATCTTGGAGCTTGCCTTCGTCAATCGCCTGATAAATTGTCGAAAGCCGCTGCTCGGTTTCATAATCACGTGCTGGAACGCCCATCACGTTTTGCAGAATCCAGTTGCTATCCATGCCAAATGATTGCGCCACTGGGACCAAGGTGACCTTTCCCGATGCATCGTGATGCAATAGTCGAAGCGCTTCTGGGCGCACTTGTCCGATTACTTGGGGTGAATGCGACGTTACGACAAACTGACAATTCTTAAAGGCATCGCGCAGCCGTCTCAACACTTGGCGCTGCCACTTGGGGTGCAGGTGCAGCTCTATCTCGTCAATCATTACCAACGCCACGCCCTCGGCAATCGGGTTGTTGCTGTTCGGGTTGGCGATGGCCAAGCGGCGAGTCAGGTCGAAGACCAGGGCCAACAGTCCACGCTCGCCGTCTGATAGTTGCTCAAGGTAAAAGTGGCTGCAATTTTTATCGACACTAAAACGTGGGGGGCGGTCAGCGTGGATCTGGAGGTTAGAGACGCCAGGCAAAAAGACACTGACCGCCGCTTCAAGTTGCTGAAACATCCTTGTTGTTAATTCAGGCGGTTTATCGTCGACGAGGACGCGATACCAGTTGGCAAAGTCATTCAGCGAAACCTCCATCTGATTAAGTGCCTTATCGTAGGCAGCAGCGAGGTCTACTGATTTTGTCTTTGGCAGGACCGGAGGCAAACGTGAGAAAAAGCGGGCGGTCGAGTAGAACACCGCAATTGGTTGCACATTGCTGACCTTACCCTTTGCGCAGATTTCCTCTGGAACTATGTCTGGGCTCTTGGGTAGGATACGGACTACCGGTACATCGCTCACTGGGGCCAGTTGCAGATCAATCAAGCGAATGTCGTCATTAATCGCCTGCTCTTCCTTGGAACCCTTCTTGGTTTCGCGGGTTGCGAACCGCAAATCATCACGGCGCTTAAGTAGGGCTTCAGCCTTGTCTTTTTCTAGTGGTGCGGCTCTGGTGATGTCGATATAGATATCTGCTGCATCAAGACTGAGCTCGGCAGACAAGGACAGCCCCGCCTTGCTGAATTGAACATCGGTATCAGCCAGCCCAAGCGGGACCTCGGTAGACGCAGTAAATCGTGGAAGTGCCAAGGACATCGCACTCGCCAAGGCTTTCAGCACACCGGACTTACCAACACCATTAACGCCGGCTATCACAGTAACGTCGGTGGCGATATCGAGCTCGATTTGGTCGAACCCCCGGAAGTTGGCGAGCGTGAGTCGTTGCAGTTTCATATTGCCATCTCCACCAGCGGAATTTGGCCGGTGACGGCGACAGTAATCAGGGCAGCACGGCGCTCTTTGAGCAGTTCAGATGACCGACGAATGTGTTTGCGGATCGGATTGGCGGTCTTGGCGTCGTCGTCAAGAAAGCGAACGATTCGTTCCTGCTCGTCGACTGGCGGAAGGGGGATATGGATTTCGCCGTAGCGCGTCGGGCTCAGATTAGCCTGGCCGATAGCAGGGATGGCGTTCTTGCGCGCGTATTCCAAAAACTGGGTTGAGTTCAGCAGATAGACAAGATAGTGAGGTGTAGCGCGATTATTCACGCGAAGTCGTACAAGGTAAGACGCAAAGGTCAAAGGATTTTCCGGATCAAAGTCAACGACCCCCACCTTTGCAATTTGGTCGAGACTGTTTGTTCGATTGAAAAGCAAGTCGTTTCGCTGAAGTAGTAGCGATTCATCAACCTGCGTGATTGTTCCCGCTTTTGTGACATCGACTCTGCCATCGACGATGCAACTCATCCGAAGCACTGCGATATCGCCTTCATCGCGAATGCTCTCCGATAAGCCGTAGTCGGATGAAGCCCAGGTCCGCTTCAGCTGACAAACATCCCAAGCTGCGGGAACAGAGGGGAGCCACTGCATCCGCGATGACTTCATCGTCACATCGGGGTCGAGGCCATTGGTGACAACGCGGCTGATAAGTGCAGCGCGCTTTTCTTCCAGCAGCGCAAGCATGTGTTCCTTCTCGGCAATCAGTGCGTCGATGCGGGCAGTTTCGAGGTCGAGGTAGTCGGCGATCTGACTTTGGATGCTCAACGGAGGTAACGGCAGCAAAGCGGAGCCTATGGCCCCTTTGGGCAGTCCGTATCTCGTCACGCCTGTCGCTTCTAGCTCCAGTTGGAGTGCCACTGGTCTGGACTGAATGCAACGGAATAGAAAGCGCCCGTCTAGAACATTTTTATCTGGACGAATAAACGCGAGGTGGTATCCGCACACAAAATCATCAGCGGTTCCCTCCACGTAGGCAGGTATAGCGATGTCGTCCCACGATTCCGAGTCTTTCGTGATAACAACATCACCTACCTTAAGGCGGAAGCGATCAATTTCCTCCTTCGTGGCGGTGGCCACCATAAGGTCCATGTCCGGAGATACCCGGTCATTCTTATAGACATCGGTGTAGTTGCAGAGTCGAACTGGCAACTCGCCATCAATGGAGTGCTTATCCACATTGCTTACCGTGTAGTAGCAAGCAGCCTTCAGTGGCACTCGGCTCCAGTTATCAGGGAGTGTGGCGAGTAGCTCCGTGGCGTTCACTCCGTCACCTCGCGCAGCAAGTCCAATATCCGCTTCTCTACACCGGCCAATTCAGCATCAATCTCCTTCAAGGGGCGCGGCGCCTTGTACTGGAAGAACTCACGGTTGAAGTTGATCTCGTAGCCGACCTTGCCGATGCCGCCGTCCTGTTCGTCGAGCGTCTCGCGGTCGATCCAGGCATCGGCCACATAGGGCCGCACTTCGCGCAAGAAGTAGCTGACGATGTCTTCCTTGAGCGGGATGTTCTCTGTGTCTTTAAGCGCCGGGTCGGCCTCGTACTCGATGTGTTTGCCCTTGCCATCAGCATGCAGGCCCAGCAGTGCGTGCAGGGCGTCGTCGCTGAGGCCATCCACCATGATCGGTTGGGGAAACAGGGCCTCGTCGTCCAAAGCATCGACCTTGGTGTGCTTGGCAATCACGGCCTCGGCCTCGGGGTCTACCGTGGTGAAGCATTCGCGGAAGATCTTCCTCTGGGCCGTGCCCTTGGCTCCGGGCGTCCAGGCTTCCACGTCGTCAGGCAGGCGCTTGAAGGTCTTTTGTACCTTTTCCCAAGCTTTGTTCCAATCGAACTGGGGCTCGGCGCCCAGGGCATCTTCCACGGCCTGCAGGGCATCGTAGAGTTCCGGGCAGGTGTTGAGGAAACGATCTTTAGCGTCGGCGGTGAGCTGAAAACGCAGGCGCAGTGGACGGTTGACGGTGATGCGGCGATAACCAAAATCAGTGTTGTCGAACACTCGGCTGGTGGTGCTGCTGTCCATCGCGCCGTGTTCGCGGGTGATGCCGTCGATCGCGGCCTGGTCCAGGTAGCGGCGCTTGTCCCCCAGGCTGCGTTTCATCGGCGTCCAGCGTTCGCGGGCGTCGATGAGTTGGATCTTGCCTTTGCGGTGGGCTGCCTTGCGGTTGGTGACTACCCAGATGAAGGTGCCGATGCCGGTGTTGTAGAACATCTGCTCGGGCAGCGCGACGATGGCCTCCAATTGGTCTCGCTCGATGATCCAGCGGCGGATTTCACTTTCGCCGCTACCCGCGCCGCCGGTGAAAAGCGGCGAACCGTTGAAGACGATGGCGGTGCGCGAGCCGGGCTTCTCACGCGTTTTTCCATCCTTTGTGGGCGCGTAGTCCTGGAACTTGCTCATCATGTAGAGCAGGAAGAGCAAAGCACCATCGTTGATGCGCGGCAGCTTGCCGTTATAGCCACGGAAGTTGGGCCAGCGGTCGATGATCTTCTTCTCGGCCTTCCAGTCCACCCCGAAAGGCGGGTTGGCCAGCAGATAGTCGAAATGATTGTTAGGAAAAGGATCATCGGTGAGCGTATTGCCAAGTGCGACCTGGCTGTCCTTGTGACCCTTGATGAGCAAGTCGGAAGCGGCCACAGCGTAAGAGCGCGGGTTGTAATCCTGGCCGTAAACCTTGACGGTGGCGTGCTCGTTATGGGCGCGAATCCAGTTCTGCGCCTCGGCCAACATGCCACCGGTGCCGCAAGCCGGGTCGCAGATGGTGACGATGATTCCTTCCTGTGTGAGCACCTTGGTATCGGGTTCCAGCAGCAGGTTGACCATGAGCCGGATGACCTCGCGCGGGGTGAAGTGGTCACCGGCCGTTTCGTTGGCGGCTTCATTGAAGCGGCGGATCAGATCCTCGAACACCAGGCCCATGGTGATGTTGTCCACCCGCTTGGGATGCAAGTCCATCTCGGCGAATTGCGCAACGACCTGATAGAGGCGGTTGGCTTCTTCGAGCTTTTCAATTTCCTTCTCGAACTCGAAGCGCTCGAAGATTTTGCGGATGTTCTCGGAGAAACCGTTGATGTAGTCGGCGAGGTGGCGGCCAATGTTGTCCGGGTCGCCTTTGAGCTTGCGGAAATCGAGTTGGCTGTGATTGTGAAAACCCAGCGGCTTGCCATCTTCATCCTTGGCCAGATTGTTCAGGATGGCATCGATGTTGGGTTGCCCCTTGGCCGTGAGTTCAGCGTGTTTTCTGAGCACGGCCTCCTTGGTAGGCTCCAGTACCCAATCGAAGCGACGCAACACCGTGAGCGGAAGCATCACCCGCTCGTATTGTGGAGGACGGTAAGGGCCACGTAGCAGGTCGGCCACGGACCAAATGAAGTTGGCGAGTTGCTGGAAGTTGGTTGGGGTCATGTTCTCGTTGTTACGAATAGCCGATCTAAGCCAAGCGCGCATTGTATTCACGCTACCTGGTAGGACGAGGCCTGATTATTAGGTTGGAGCCATGGGCCAGCGGCCACGCACAACAGACGAAAGACTGCTGGCAGGACATTTCTTACATTCAGCCCCGTCTGGGCAACAGGCAGTTCCGGCCGATGACCCGGCATCCGCCTCAATTATTTCAACGACGGCTCGATACCAGGTAGCTGACCGTCATGACGGTGTAGCCTGGACATCGCTTCCGTGTCGTAAGTCGCCCCCCCCCCCCACTCATTGCCCCTTCGCCTCTACGCACAGTAAAGACCCGGCCGATCATCAAACCCAACTCACCACCGGATTCCGGCGACTTCTGTATTTGCGCGCCGTTGAAAAGGCCGGCGTTACTTGAATCCGCCGCCAAGATGCCCGACACGCCAGCCAAGCCGTTCCAACACGGCCATGAAATCCTCGGCCGGCGGCGCCGCCAGGTGCAGCGCCTCACCGCTGATCGGATGGCTCAGGCGCATCTCCGTCGCTGCCAGCAACAGTCGCCGGCACCCGAACAAGGCCTGAAACAGCCGGTTATGGCGCCCCTTGCCGTGGGTGGCATCGCCGATGATGGGGTGGGAAATGTGCTTCAGGTGGCGGCGCAACTGGTGCCGGCGGCCGGTGAGCGGCTTCAGTTCCATCAGGGCATAGCGACTGCTCGGGTAGCGATCCACCTGGTACGGCAACTCCACCGTGGCGAGACGCCGGTAGCGGGTCAGCGCCGTTTGTGCCGGACCGCCCACGATGCCGGCATGTTCGTCCGCCATGCGCGCTAGCGGGTGGTCGATCTCGCCGCTTTCCGGCGGATGGCCGCGCACCACGGCGAGGTAGGTTTTATCGACTTCTCCCCGCTCGAACTGGCCGTTCAAGGCCCGCCCCACATCGCGATCCAGGGCGAACAGCAAAACCCCGGAGGTGCCTTTGTCGAGCCGATGCACCGGCCACACCATGCGACCGATCTGGTCGCGCAGGATTTGCAGGGCAAAGCGGGTTTCGTGGCGATCCAGATCACTGCGATGCACCAGCAAGCCGGCAGGCTTGTGGACAGCAATCAGCCAGTCGTCGCGGTAGAGGATGGGCAGTTCTTCCCTCACACCGCGTTGCGCCACTCCGTATCTTCCCCATCGAACAGCCGGTTGGCTTCGATCGGGCCCCAGCCACCGGCGGCGTAGGTGTGGATGAAGTCGCGTTCCTGCGACCAGTATTTGAGGATGGGGTCGACCACGCGCCAGGCCCATTCCACTTCGTCGAAGCGGAGGAACAGGGTGCGGTCGCCTTCGATCACGTCGAGAAGCAGCGCCTCGTAGGCATCGAGCGGGTTTTCGTCCGGGTTGCGGAAGCTGGCGTTGAGCTTGACCACGCGGGTTTTCATGTCCAGGCCGGGCTGTTTGGCGTGGATTTCCATGTGCATGCTTTCTTCCGGCTGGATCGACAGCACGATCCAGTTCGGCTCCAGGGTTTCCAGCGCGGTCTCGCGGAACAGTTGCTGCGGCGGGTGGCGCAATCTGAGCGCGATCATGGAGATGGGCTGTTTCAAGCGCTTGCCGGTGCGCAGGTAGAACGGCACGCCGCGCCAGCGCCAGTTGTCGATGTAGAACTTGGCGGCGGCGAAGGTTTCGGTGACGGAATCCGGCTCCACGCCGGTTTCCTGCTGATAGCCCGCCACCTGGTGACCATCGACCATGCCGGCCTTGTACTGGGCGCGGAAGGCGTGGGCATGCACGGAACGGCGCGAGATGGGGCGGATGGAGCGCAGCACTTTGACCTTTTCGTCGCGCAGGGCATCGGCTTCCAGCGCCGGTGGCGGCTCCATCGCCACCAGGGTAAGGAGTTGCATCAGGTGGTTCTGCAGCATGTCGCGCAAGGCGCCGGCCTTGTCGTAGTAATCGGCGCGCTTCTCGATGCCCAGGCTCTCGGCCACGGTGATCTGCACATGGTCGATGTAATTGCGGTTCCACAGGGGTTCGATCAGGGTGTTGGCGAAGCGGAATACCAGCAGGTTCTGCACCGTCTCCTTGCCCAGGTAGTGGTCGATGCGGAACACCTGTTTCTCGTCGAAGTAGCGGTGCAGCAACTGGTTGAGCATCTGCGCCGATTCGATGTCGATGCCGAACGGCTTTTCCACGACGATGCGGTGCAGGCCGCGCGGCTTCGCGAGGCCGACACCATCCAGGTTCTTGATGACCGCCGCGAAGTCGCTGGGCTTGATCGCCAGATAGAACACGACGTTGGAACACACGCCCAGCTTGGGCTTTGCCAGCACTTCCTTGAGTGCCTGATAGGCCTGCGGGTCGTTCAGTTCGCCGCGCAGGTAGTCGAAACGGCCGATGAAGCGTTCCAGGCAGGGGCCTTCGGCCTTGAGTTTGTCGACCAGGATCGTTTTGACGTGGTCGCGCCAGACGGCGTCATCCCATTCACGCCGGGCGAAGGCGACAAAGTTCAGGCCCTCCGGCAGCTTGCCGGCCAGTTCCAGACGGTAAAGCGCCGGCAACAGCTTGTTGGAAGCGAGATTGCCGGTGGCGCCGAAGATGACGAAGTTACAGGGAGGGAGCGGGGTTTCCTGGTCGAACATGGCGGCCTCGATAAGGTGATGGTCCTTGGATAACGCAAGGCTTCGAGCTGCGCCTCAGCGGGGCAGCTTGTCATCATTGCGGCCAAGAGTCACGCATAAAGGCGGGGGGGAAACTGGATGGCGGCATCGACCAGTCCACCCTTCCGCGTGGATGCAGCCGCCAATAAAAAAGGCTCTGTTCGCGTCTTCCGTTGGAACGATCCCGAACGTAGGAGCGGGCGTGCCCGCGTTAGCCGCCGCCCTATAGCGGGCCAGCCCGCTCCTACGGGAACACCCTCGAATGAACCCAGATTCAACGGAAGACGCGAACAGAGCCATAAAAAAGCGCCCGATTGGCCAAAGGCCGCACGGACGCAGGAGGAGCAGGACGCGCTTTTTTACTTAGGCGGCGGCTTTCATGGCCGCGCCGGAAACCTGGGTCACTTGTTCCTGGGCCAGCTTGATGCCTTCCTGAATCAGGTTGCTGTATTCGCTGCTGGTGGCATAGACATCGGTCATGCCGGTACGCACGGCAGCCATGTTGCGCTCGCCGAGTTCGCGAGCGAGGGTGGTCTGGCCGGCCATCAGATACTGGTAACCCTTGGCCTTGGTCATGAGTTCCATGCCGCGGGCGCTGGCGTCCATGTAGAACGCGGCCATTTCGGATTGTTGCTGGAACAGCTTGTCGAAAGTGCGCAGGTTCAGTTCAGTGATCTTGCGAACGGCTTCCAGAACGGTTTCGTTGCTTTTTTCGATGATTTCGATGACTTGCATGGTGATGCTCCTGAAAGTTGAGTAAACCGGGTAACTTGCCATTTGTGCGCTGCACCAATGTTGCAGCGCACAATACCCAGGCGCCTTTCGGCTGTCAACACTCCTCGGGAAAAAAGAACCTGGTTTGGCAAGCGGCCTCGCTGAAGCATGGAATGAGACGTAGGTTGGGCAAAGCGAAGCGTGCCCAACAACCCGTCGCCATGTTGGGCACGCTTCGCTTTGCCCAACCTACGACTATTGAGGCGGCTTGCCGGCATCCAGTGGCGCTTGACTACCGTTTCAGGTTTTGGGCTTGTCGCCGCCGGGCTGCACTGAACTGCGGTGGGCCTCTTCCATATCTTTCCAGAAGCCCATGTTCTGCTGTCCGAGTTTCATCCAGAAATCCATCGGATTCCCGCTCCAGCCCCCCTGCATCTGTTCGGCAAACATACGTTGCTGCTTGATGAACAGATCAAGGCTTTGTTCGAGAAAGGCGGTAAACGCGGCTTGGGTGCTGTCGCCATAGAAGCGAATGAACCGCTCCAGCATGGTGGCGGTGAACAGGGGGTTACCGCTGGACTCCTGTTCCATGATGATTTGCAGCAGGATCGCGCGGGTGATGTCGGTCTCGCTTTGCGAGTCGACCACGCGGAAGGGCACCGTATGCATGACCAGATCCTTCACCTCGGCCAGGGTGATGTAGCGACTTTCCTCGGTGTCGTAGAGGCGCCGATTGGGATACTTCTTGATCAGGCGTTCGGTGGTCATTTGGGCTCCCCCCCAGAAACAACACACACCAACGGCACCGGCCGTCGGCGTCATTCAAAGCATCAACACATGTGCTGGCCGCCATTGGCCGCAATGTTGGCACCGGTGATGAAAGCGCCATCCTCGCTGGCCAGGAAGGCCACCAGGGCGGCGATCTCCTCCGGTTTGCCGAGACGGCCCACGGGTATTTGCGCAACGATTCCGTTGCGCACCTCTTCGGGAATCGCCATCACCATTTCCGTGCCGATGTAGCCGGGGGAAATGGAGTTGACGGTGATGCCCTTCTTCGCCGTTTCCTGCGCCAGGGACATGGTGAAACCATGCATCCCGGCTTTGGCGGCGGCGTAGTTGGTCTGGCCGAACTGGCCTTTCTGGCCGTTGATCGAGGAAATATTGATCACGCGGCCCCAGTTCTTGCCCAGCATGCCGTCGATGAACTGCCTGGTGACGTTGAACACCGAAACCAGGTTCACATCGAGCACGGCATTCCACTGATCGGGCCCCATCTTGCGGAAGGTGCCGTCCTTGGTGATGCCGGCGTTGTTGACCAGCACATCGACGCCACCGAAATCGCTATTGAGCTGCTCGCCCATCGCTTTGCAATCGTCGAAGTTGGATACATCGCACTTGACCAGCGCCATGTCGTAGCCGGCGGCGGCCATCTTCGCTTGCCACTCATTGGCCTGGGCTTCGTCCATATAGGTGGAAACCACCCTGCAGCCGGCCTGGGCCAGTTTCACGCAGATGGCGCTACCGATGCCGCCGGTGCCGCCGGTGACGAGGGCTGTTTTTCCATTCAATCCGTTCATGTTCTTTTCCTTTTAATCACATTGTCCGTTAGCGAGGCGTACATGTAGCGCAGGCGTCCCGCCTGCACCGTTCATCTAATCAGCCCCACGAGGCAGGCGGGACGCCTGCGCTACACATGCCCCACGAGGCAGGCTGCTGCGCTACACATGGGTCGCCCTCGGCGTCTCGGCTAATGGGTAATTGGGTCAAATCCGTTCAACCGCCAGGGCCACGCCCTGACCGCCACCGATACACAGGGTGGCGAGACCTTTTTTCGCACCGCTACGCTGCATGCCATACAGCAGCGTCACCAGAATGCGCGCACCGGAAGCGCCGATCGGATGGCCGATGGCAATCGCGCCGCCGCTGACGTTGACCTTGACCGGGTCGAAGCCGAGTTCCTTGTTCACCGACATGGCCTGCGCGGCAAACGCCTCGTTGGCCTCGATCATGTCCAGATCCTTGGCTGACCAGCCGGCGCGGTCGAGACATTTGCGCACGGCGGGAATCGGGCCGGTGCCCATGATCGCCGGGTCCACTCCGGCACTGCCGAAGCTGACCACGCGCGCCAGCGGCGTCAAACCCAACTGCCTGGCCATCGCGCCGGACATCACCACCACGCCGGCGGCGCCGTCGTTGATGCCGGAAGCATTGCCGGCAGTCACCGTACCGTCTTTCTTGAAGGCGGGTTTCAGCTTGCCCAGGCCCTCGGCGGTCGCGCCGGCGCGGGGAAACTCATCCCGCGCGAAAACGACGGGGTCGCCCTTGCGCTGCGGAATCTCGACCGGAATGATCTCGGCGTCGAAATGCCCGTTCTGCTGCGCCGCTTCGGTGCGTTGCTGTGATGTCGCGGCGAACAGATCCTGGTCGGCACGGGTGAACCCGTACTGATCGGCGATGTTCTCGGCGGTGATGCCCATGTGGCAGTTGTTGAAGGCGCACCAGAGGCCGTCCTGTATCAGGGTATCGACCAGTTCCCAGTTGCCCATGCGGCGGCCGTCACGCGACCTGGGCAGGACATGCGGGGAAAGGCTCATGTTTTCCTGGCCGCCGGCGATGACGATGCCGGAATCGCCGCAGTGCACCGCCTGAGCCGCCAGGTGCACCGCTTTCAGGCCGCTGCCGCAGACCTTGTTGATGGTCAGCGCGGAGACGCTATCCGGCAAACCGCCCGCCAGCGCCGCCTGCCGCGCCGGATTCTGGCCGACGCCGGCTTGCAGCACCTGGCCCAGAATCACCTCGTCGATCTGCCCGGCTTGCAGATTGGCGCGGGCGAGCAAGGCCTTGATGACCCGCGCACCCAATTCACTGGCCGGAATCCCCGCCAGCGCACCGCCGAATGCACCTACAGCGGTACGTCCCGCAGCCACTATGACCACATCGTTGAACATTGGAAGTCTCCTGAAGAAAAGGAACGCTTCCTCCCCCGCCGTGGATTCTAACGTGGATAAAAAAGCCCTATCCGGCTAATTGTGCGGTTGCAACATGAGCTGCGCTGTGGCGGTGTAGGTTGGGCAAAGCGTAGCGTGCCCAACATCCACGCTTGATCGTTGGGCACGCTACGCTTTGCCCAACCTACGATCTCGACAGGCGCGCGAACTCGTCGGCGGGCACGGGGCGGCTGAACAGATAGCCCTGATAGGCGTGGCAGCCCTGGCGCGTGAGGAAATCCAGTTGCTCGCGGGTTTCCACGCCTTCCGCCATGACTTTCAGATTCAGGTTGCGGGCCAGGGCGATGATGGCGGCGGCAATCTCGGTGTCGTTGAGATCGTGCGGGATGTCGCGCACGAAGCCCTGGTCGATCTTGAGTTCGTCGATGGGGAAGCGCTTGAGGTAGGCGAGCGAGGAGTAGCCGGTGCCGAAGTCGTCGATCGACAGGTACAAACCCAGCGCTTTGAGCGCATGCAGCAATGCCACCGCCTGTTCACCGCGCCCCATGATCATGCTTTCGGTCAGTTCCAGTTTCAGGCGATCGGCGGGCAGGCCGGTTTCTTCGAGGATGGCGGCCACGCGCTGCACCACATCGCGCTGCTGCAACTGGCGACCGGACAGGTTGACCGACATGAGCAAGGGCGGCATTCCGGCATCCAGCCAGGCCTTGGCCTGGGTGCAGGCGGTGCGCAGCACCCATTCCCCCAGGGGCACGATGAGGCCGGTTTCCTCCGCCAGGGGGATGAAACGGGCGGGGGAAATCATGCCCTCCTCGGGCGAGTTCCAGCGCACCAGGGCTTCGCAGCCGATCAGGGCGCCGCTTTGGGTAGCCAACTGCGGCTGGTAATGCAGCACGAATTCGCCCTTGGCCAGAGCCCGGCGCAGGCGGGCTTCCATGTCCAGGCGCTCGTTGGCCGCCACGGTCAGGGCGGGGGTGTAGAAGCGGGCGGTATTGCGGCCCTGTTCCTTGGCCTGGTACATGGCCACGTCGGCATACTTGATCAGCTCGGTCACGCTGGCGCCATCGTTCGGATAGAGGCTGATGCCGATGCTGGCGCCGACATAGACCTCATGGCCACTGGGCAGGGTGAAAGGCCGCTCCAGCAACTGGATCAGGGTCTGGGCGACCGCCGCCGCATCTTCCGGGTGCTCCAGATTTTCCAGCACCACCAGGAACTCGTCACCGCCCAGGCGGCCCAGGGTGTCGCCTTCCCGCAAGCGCTCGCCCAGGCGCCGCGCCAGGGCCTCCAGGAGTTCGTCGCCGACCGGGTGGCCGAGGCTGTCGTTGACGTCCTTGAAGCGGTCGAGGTCGAGGAACAGCACGGCAACCTGCTGCCGCTGCCGCTCGGCACGTTCCAGCGCATGTTCCAGGCGGGACTGGATCAGCAGGCGATTGGGCAGGTCGGTGAGCGGGTCGTAGTGGGCCAGATGTTCCAGGCGCGCTTCGGACTGCTTTAACTGGCTGATGTCGGTCATGACGCCGACATAGTGGCTGGGCAGGCCCTCGGCGTCGTAAACCGTGCTGATGGTGAGCAACTGGGGATAGAGCTCGCCGTTCTTGCGTCGGTTCCAGATTTCGCCCTGCCAGTACCCGGCCTCCCGGACGCTGGCCCAGAGCGTCTGATAGAAGGCGGCATCCTGGCGCCCGGACTTCAGCAGGCTGGGATTCCGTCCCAGCACTTCCGCCTCTTCGTAGCCGGTGATCTCGGTATAAGCGCGGTTGACGGTGAGGATGTGCGGCGCCAGGTCAGTGATGACCACGCCCTCGCGGGTGCTCTCGAACACCGCCGCCGCCTGGCGCAAGGTGGTGTCAGCGCGCACCCGCGCCACCGCGAGCCCGGCAATGCGGGCGAATTCGCCGATCAGGTCGAGTTCGGCCTGAATCGGAATGCGTGGTTGCGCGTAATAAATCCCGAAAGTGCCCAGCACCTGGCCGGCCTCGTCCTTGAACGGGATCGACCAGCACGCGCGCAAACCGGCCCGATCGGCAAGATCGGCGTAAAGCGCCCAGTAGGGATGGCTGCGGATATCCGCCACGATCACCGCCTCGCCCAGCGCCGCCGAAGTGCCGCAGGAGCCCTGGCCGATCTCGGGTTCCAGGCCGTTCACGGCGGCGTTGTAGAAGGCCGGCAGACTGGGCGCCGCGCCGGTGTAGAGGCGCCCATTACTCGGCTCTCGAATCAGGATGGAAACCCGCATTTCCGGGTGCATCTGTTCCAGACGGGTGGCGATTTCCTTGAGGATTCCATGCAACGGCTGGTTGGCCACCAGGCCGTCGAGCACGGCGATCCGGGTCTGTTGCAACTGTTCGGCCAGCTTGGCCTCGGTGATGTCGCGCCAGGCGCCGATTGCTTCGCCGGCCTGTCCATCAGTCGAGTGAGAAAGATGCAATTCGTCGTGTATCCAGCGGGTCTGGGCATTGCCGTCGAAAAACCGGTATTCGTGCGCGAGCTGCCCGGTGGCTGCCAGGGTGGCCATGCTGGCCAGGGCGGCGGCGCGGTCGTCGGGATGCAGATGGGCGCGCCACCACCCTGCTTGCAACGCCTGTTCGACCGAATAGCCGAGCAGCCGGGTGATGTTGCCGCTGACCCAGGTGGGGGTCGCTTTGTCGCCGTCCAGACGCAGGGTGTAGAGGATCACCGGACTGGCCGCGAGCACATAGTCCAGGCGCTGCGAAGTTTCCCGCAAGGTGCTCCGCTCGCGCAGCAATTCCGTCTGGCGATGCACCTTTTCCAGAATCGCCGGCAGTTCATGCAGGTAGCCGGAGTGCTTGGAGATGTAATCGTCAACGCCGAGGTGGATGGCCTGCGCCGCCACGTCCTCACTGCCCTGGCCGGAGACGATCACGATGGGAATATCCAGGCCCCGTTCGATGAGCAGGGTCTTGACCGCTTCCAGGGCATCCAGGCCGGGCAGGCGGTAATCCAGCAACACCACGTCATAGGCCGCCGGCGTGTGCTTATCGGGGGGCAGGCTGGCCAGGGCTTGAACCGCATCGGGCACCACGGTCAGGCGGATGTGCGGGGCAGCGCGAGCCAGGTGGCGTCGCGTCAGATCGACGTCGGCGGCATTGTGCTCGGCATAGAGCACGCGCAGGGAATGCGAACGGCGGGCACTGGCTTCGTGAAAGCGCTTCCAGGCATCGCGCAGGGTGGCGGGCAGGCGCTCCAGGGCAGCGTGGCTCTTGCTGAGGTAATCGTCGGCCCCCGCCTGAAGGGCGGCGATGGCCGCTTCCTGGTCGCCGGAACCGGTGAGCATGACCACCGCCAGCGGCAGCCGCCGTTCCCGTATTTCCGCCAGGAGTTCCAGGCCGGAGCCATCGGTCAGTTTCAAATCCACCAGGGCCAGGTCGTAACGGCTGGGGTCTTGCAGGCATTCCCGCGCCGCCGCCAGGCTGGGCGCGGACTCAAGGCCGATATCCGGCGCCAGGCGGGCCAGCAGCCGCCGCGTCAGATCGGCATCGACCGGGTTGTCTTCGACGTGGAGGATGCGCATGGGTTTACGGCTCTATGTGATTCTCAGTGGGTAAATACCGTCATTCCCGCGCAGGCGGGAATCCAGTTCGTCAATCTAACTGGGGGTTAAAGGCAAGTTAGCCGTAACTACTCAGGTAGGCAGAAAAAACCTGTTTATTCCGAGTGTTAGAAATGGTTGTTGAAGTGGATAATGCGGTTCATGGAAGCCCTGCCCGACCTTGACCGACTCAGTGTTGGCGAAAAAGACGACCTGATCCGTGCG
>JAUYFG010000102.1 GCA_030690985.1 Pseudomonadota bacterium | reverse complement strand
CGTGCTTATCCGGTTGTCACAGACAACCACTAGATGTAGTGGCTCGTGATTTCGCGGCAGGGCGCCGTAGGTTGGGCAAAGCGAAGCGTGCCCAACATCGCGGCGGTTCGTTGGGCACGATTCGCTTTGCCCAACCTACGTCACTACCGGTAGTGGGTGTCTGCGATAACCGGATAAGCACGGAACGATGGTCGGTTTTCCGCCGCCAGCGGAAGTTCAAGCCAAACCCGACGGGCGTCTCTTTAATTCGCTTGCGTCATGGCACCGGCAATTGCATGGGCAGTCCAGGGAAGCGGCAACAGCGGACAACCACGTTTTCTGCACCGTGTCTGTCATGGTTGCAACCTGCCGACGGTCGTCTCCGCCCAACTCAACATCCTCATGGTTATGGCGTCCATTTCTTCACGGCTCATGATCTGGATGATTTCGTCGCCGTAGCGGAATTCCACCGCATAAGGATTGATTTGCGCCAACTCGTCGGCGTCGCAGGGAAGTGTGAAGCCGGCTTTTGCCAAGCGGTCTGCCAGTTCGTAAAGGTCGTGGGTCTTGCGAAATTCCTCGCCACGGGCGAAGAGCACGGCCTTCAGGCTTTTCTCGATGGCTTGTTGGGCATGGAAGAAAGCGATGGCTGGCCGGATGTGGGGCAAGGCTGCCAATGCCCGGAAGGCGGCCAGGTCGTCGGCCGCCAGGCTCAGAAAGCGGCGGGCTTCGTCAAGCGAGGTTGTCATGCAGCACCTGGCCTTCCTTGAAGGCCCAGTACAACAACGTGCCGGGAACCTGGCCGCGTAGCAGGGCTTCTTCTTCCGAGTAGACCAGCACATCCACGCCGACGCCGATGCCACCGATGGCGCGGCGCAGGCGAAGGTATTCCGCCGCCTTGTCCGGCAGTTCCTTCTCGATGACCATCAGGTCCAGGTCGGAGTCTTCTGTCGCCGTGCCGCGCGCATAGGAGCCGAACAGGATCACACGGGCCGGCGAACTGGCGGCGACGGCCAGACGGTCTACGGCGGATCGAATGGTTTCGGCAGTGATCATCCTGGTTTCCAGTGATATCCAATAGGCGCCAGTTTACCGGCCAATCGGTTTGTACCGAATCCGCTTCGGCGCCTTCATCGCCCAGTTGGATAAATCCGGATTGTCCATTATGGAAACGCTGATTAATTCGTCATCCCCGCGCAGGCAGGGATCCAGGTTGTTGATTTTGCTGGGCTCCCGCCTGCGCGGGAGTGACGAAAAACGAATAAACCTAGAAACCTCAGTTGACGGATAAATTCATTACGATTCAATGTATTGCGAGATGTCTGTAGGTGCGAATTCATTCGCACCGAAGTCGTTGATTGTGCGAATAAATTCGCACCTACAAGCACCTCAACTGAGGTTTCCAGGATAAATCAGCGTCTCCATTAGCCGAGGCAGGTGGGTAGCGCCGGCTTCCAGCCGGCTCGTTCGTCTGATCGGACACCGATAAAAAAAGCCCGGCATAAGCCGGGCCACAAGAAGTTCAGGAAACCGGCCGGACCTTACAAAACCGGACAGGTCTCCGCCGAGGCGCCCTTGAGCGGTTGAATCATCTTGAAGTGATAGCCGGGGGGATTGATGGTCGGCAGTCGCTTCACGTTGAGACGGTGAATCGGCAGGTTGGCTTCGGTCACCGTCCCCCCCAGGTTGACACGCAGGTACTGGACCACGGCCTCGCTGACATCCATCAACTCTTCGCTTGGAGGCAGCGTGGCGGGCGCGCCCGGACCCGCGACCTGTACCACCGTACCATCCGTCTTGACCACCTGAACCTGGCGACCGCGGCAGGGATTGCAGTTGTTGATGGTGGTCTTGTCGTCCGCAAACCAGTAGCCCGCGACCTTGTAGCCAGCGTAGGCCGGGCCGCCATCGGCGCTCAAGCACTGCTGGTAGGTCGGGTTGGTCACACCGGCAATGGTCGCGCGGCTGTCGTAGATGTCCATCTCCTTGAGCGGCGCGCCGTTCACCTTGATGTTGCTGCCGCGGTTGGTGCCCCAGGGTCGGGTCGGCAGCGCGAGGGTCGGGCCGTTGATCGGTGCCGGCGTCGCGCCCATGAGGCCGTCGCAGGCATCGACATCGAAGCTCACGCCGTTGTAGCCGAACATCCAGCCGCCCGCCCACAGGGTGGGGTTGGACGCGAACGTCCCCTGCGTGGATTGCTCGATCGCGAACTTCAGGTCGGCGCCGCAGGCCTTGGTGGTGCGTCCCAGTTTGGCCGCGATGGGCACGTAGTGGTAGATGTCCTCCATGGTGATCGGCCAGCCCGCCGGGACGTGGGTGCCGTAGCGGAAACCGCGGATGGATGAGCTTTCGGCTCCGGACACGGCGGTCATGGCATCGGCGATCAGGTTATGCGACGTGCCTTCGACCACCGCAGGCATGTCCTCATCCACGAAGTTGGAGCGGTGCAGCCCCACCTCGGTGTAGGCGATGGCCTCGTCCACCGGGCGCAGCAGTTCCGTGGTGTTGCCACCGATCGTCACTTTCTGTCCGGGCACGAAGGTTCCCGCCACATAAGGCGCGCGCACCTGGGCGACCAGGGCGGCAATGGCCTTGTCCTCCTTGAGGTCGTCGGTCACCACATGCTGTTTGAACTCCCACTCCTTGATCTTGCCGTTTTTGATTTCGAGCTCGAGTTCGCCCACCACGGTGCCGTCCTGGCCTTGCTCCAGGATCAGCGTCTGGGTGCCGTCGGCGTGGCTGACGACGATCGGCTCGGTGGTGCGCTCGTGCATGTCCGAGTTCAGGATCACATCCGGGGCGGGGGAGATTTTTTCGGCGATCTCGATGTCACGCGCCATTTCCAGTTCGGAAATCATCACCACCACATCCACTTTCTCGTCGTTGCGCAGCTTGTTGACGAAGCAGGGCACTTCGGTCTTGGCGTCGGTGAACAGGTAGTTCTGGGTGACCGAGGTGCCGACGGCGGCAATGGCGCGCGCCGTGGTGAAGCCGAGGATGCCGATCTTCACCTTGCCGACCTGCTTGATGCTGTAGGTGGGCAGCACGCGCTTGAGCGGCCGCAGCGTGCCGGTGGCGGGGTCGATTGCCGTCGCACCGCATACCGCGGCGTCGTCGAACTGGTTGGTGTAATAGAGGTTGGAACCGAGCGCATTCCAGTTCGCCAGCGGCGGAACAGCCGGGGTCGTCGCGGTAGCCGGGGTACCTTTGAAGGTTTCCTCGAAGCGGGCCGTGCCGTACAGGAAGTCCCAGTTGCCGGGCGCATGAGCGACATAACCAAACTTGTTCAGGACATCGACCATCACCTGGCCGCGGCTGAACAGGGCTTCGCCCGAGCCCTGCACGGTGTCGCCGGTATTGATCAGGAGCGAGTGGTCCACGCCCTTTTCCCGGGCTTCCTTGCGCAGCTTCTTGATCAGGGTGTACATGCGCGCCACGCCGCCTTCCATGCTGTGGCCGATGGAGTCGCTGCGTAAATTTGGACGGGCCACCAGATGGCCGTGGATATCGCCCGTCTGGATCAGGGTTACCTCGCCGCTACCGGCCAGAACGGTGCTCGGGACAACGCCCGCGGCAGCCGCCAACAGCGCGGCACGCAGCGTTTTCAGGCGTGCCCGCGCGAAAATCTTACGAATAGCCATGACTCTCTCCTCTTGTAACTTGCCGACCCCGAAATGAGGTCAAGCGTAGGACGTCATGGCCTTGGGCTTTATTCCATCGGTCTGACCGATGCGGATTCGATGTGTTGCGAGATATCCGTAGGTGCGAATTCATTCGCACCTACGAGCGCTTCAACTGCCATTTCCAGGATCATTTCGTCACGGCTTGCCGACCGTGGTGGAGAGGGTGAAGCCGATACCCCAGTCCGGGCTGCCGTCGGCGAAGCCTTTGACCACATAGGTTTGCAGGGTGTGCGTGGCGGCCAGTTTGTAAGAGGCAAAGACCATGACTTCGCTGAGCCGGGCGCCATCCGTGATCACGCGCTGCCTGGTTTCGTACACGGCGCCGAGTTGCGTGCGTCCGTTCAGGTTGTGGGCGGCGCCCAGCGATGCGAACCATGGATCGCGGAAGTTTGTGTCGGCGGTATCGCCCATCCGGCGGTGGCCCGCGCTGCCGAACAGCGTCCAGTTTCTGTTCCCGGTGAGCAGGTCCGCCTGGAGGGAAAAATCGTTCTTGCCGGTGCCTAGCCCCTGGCTGGCGTCTGCCGTACCGAATTTGATTCGGCCGGTGATGTCCAGCAGCAGCCTGCCATCGACTGAACCGTAGAGGTTGCGGCTGACGGCCGCCACGGCATCGCCCTGGCCGGAGGCGCTGCGGCGCCTGGCCGCGCCTGCGGAACCCGCCAAGCCGTCGTTGGCGCCCAATACGTTGCCGGGGCCGGTCATCTGCACGTATGGGAGTGTCAGTTGCAGGTTCCAGGAGGCTGCCTCGTATCGGGCGGTCAGGGGGAAATACCAGATGTCGGTGGGCAGTTCGGCTCCATACCGGCCGGTCGAGTAATCCAGGCCGGCGGACATTTCCAGCCCGCGCCCGGCGGCCATCGTGGGGCAACAAGCCGCGATCAGGAGCGACGCGGCAATGCCTTTCATGCAGCGCACGGGCGACTATCTCCGTGGGGCGTGCATGCCGCCCGGCGGCAGGCCGGGCCTCCGCATCGGGATGCGTTCCATCCGCTCGATGTGTGGCGGGTGTTCCGGTCTGATCATCTCCATTCGCGCCATCCCGTCATCCGGCTGGGTATTGCCACGCGGTGGCATGGAAGCCGCCGGTGCGGCCCTCTGCCGGGGCGGCTTGGCGACGGCCTGAATGCGTTCGGCGATGAGGTGCCGGGCATCCGTCAGACGGCCGCTGACCACGATGCGCTGCCCGACCGCGAGCGGGCCGTCCAGGTCGACCTGGGTGCCGGCGGAGCGATCCACCGCGAAGCCCGAGATGCGCAGGCGGAGCTGCTCTTCGCCCCCTGCTTCCTGCACCACGCCTTCCACCACCATGCGTTCCACCCGCCCGGCAAAGGGCAGCGAGGGCTGGGCCTGGGCCACCCGCACCGCCAGCCGTTCGCCGTCCCAGTCGCCGCGCAACAGTGCCTCGGCATCCATTCCGGGCAACGGCGCATCGGCCCGCAGCGGCAGGCCATCGAGGCGGAGGCCGCCGTCCACACGGGCCAGGATGCCGATGGCGCTGCTGTCGGCCTGCCCCGGCGCGTATTCGATGCGAGTGGCCAGAATCCGGCCGTCCGGGCCGTGGAACCCGGCGACTCTGAGCGACATGCCAAATTGCAGTTCAGCCAGGCTGGACAGCCCCACCAGACGGGTCGAGTCATCCACCATGACGGGCTGGCCCATCACCCGGAGCAGCACCCCCTCACCAGGGGCGTGCGTCAGCGGCCCTTCCAGCACGTTGAGCAGGCCGATGCGCTGCGCCACCAGCCGCGCTTCGTCGCCCTGTGTGCCGAGTGCCTCGATGACGACGACCTGGCCCAACGCCAGGGATTCGGCCATGACCGGCAGGCCATTGCGCGTGACCGGTGTGGTGTCGTCGTAGTGCACTTCGAGCCCATTGACGCAGACGCTGGCAAATCCGGTCACGGTGCCGACGATGCCGGTGCCGCCCAGGCCGCCGTCCGCCTGTCGGCCAGTGCCGCCCAGGCCCCCCTCGGCCAATATGCCGGTGCCGCCGATGCCGCCTTTCGCCAATATGCCGGTGCCGCCGATGCCGCCTGACGCCAGGGTGGGTACTGCCTGCTCGACACAGGCGGCGGGATTGGCCTGGGCCGAGCGCGCGCCCGTGCCGGCCAGAAGTGCCAGCAGGACAAGCAGCAGGCCCTGGTGAAATACGCTGCGGAACGGCGCGGTGCGGCTCATGTTTTAGGGGTCTCGGAGGGGGGCTCTGCGGGCGGCGCAGCCTCGCTGTAGAAATAGACGCCGCAGGTGAAGCGCCGGTTGGGCGGTGCCTGCGCGTCGCGTTCCTCCAGCGCCTGGGCGGTGCGATTCAGCGATTGCAGCAAGTCCATGCCTTGCCGCTGGGCGAGTTCATTCAATTCGGCGATGCTTTCGGGTGTCAACGCATCGTAATGGACGCTGCGTTCCAGCCAGGGCTCGCCCTCGCCCAGCAGGTTATGCACGGCGGCGGCGGCGTGGTCATGCAGGTTGTGGGCAAAGTAATGCGACTTCGCCGCAAAGTCCTCACGCGGCACGAAGGCGGCGACGTTCAGCACCACCTCGTCCTGCTCGTTGAGGCTGACCACGCTTGAGCGCTGCCATTCATCCAGCACCGCGCGGGAACGGATGTCCTTGCTGACACCGGCCACCAGCGCCTCGAACGAGGTCTCGCCACCCACACTGGCCAGGCGGGGCAGGGCGCCTGGACGTCCCGCCGCATCGACATAGGGCTCGCGGCCCAGCCAGGCCCCCACCAACTGGGCACCGAGGGAGACCGGCATGGGCCGCGTGGCCTCCCCACTGACCGAGTCTTCGCGCAGGCGTTTGATTTCCTTGCGGTGAATGCCGGTGAGGAGATGGACGCGGCTGTCGCTGGGCGCGCCGTCTTCGAGCGGGAAATCCCGTCGGGCGACGTCCACGAACAGCGCTTTCAGCATTTCCGCCATGGCCGGATAAGTGATGCCGCGTGCCAGCGCCAGGCGCACCAAGGGCCGCAATACCCGCATCAGGGCATGGTTGGGCGTACTTGAGGCGTCGGGAGGCGGCACGGAGCGGGCAAAGAAAGGTAAACGGTGGTCATTATCCCATAGGCGGTTGACGTGGGAACATTGCCCACATACACTTTCCGAACCGCGTGGGAATTTACGCCACGCCTAGCCACCTCCACAACCGCCACAAAAACGCCACGCCATGATGCCCGCACAACCCGCGACAGAACCCCCGTTTCCACCCGCCGAGGCCACCGCCAGGCTGGCCCTTTCCAACAGCGGCTTCGTCTTCGATCCGGTTTCCGGGGCGAGTTACACCGTCAATCCGACCGGGCTGGCCGTGCTGCGCGCCCTGCAAGAGGGATGCAGCCGGATCGACGACCTGGTGCGGGTACTGGGCGAGGAGTTCGAGGCCCCGCACAATGTCCTGGAGCGCGACGTCATCGAGTTTGCCGGGCGCCTGCGCGAGACTTTCCGGGGCGCGCTCAAATGAGCGCCCGCCGCGTTGTCACGGTCGCCGTCACCGGCATCACTGCCCGCGCCGACAACCCCGGGCCGGGCCTGGCGGTGGCGCGCTGTCTCAAGGAATCGACGCATCTGGAGGTGCGGGTGGTGGGCCTGGCCTACGACGCCTTCGACCCCGGCCTCTATCTGCCCGAGTGGTGCGACGCGGCCTATCTGCTGCCCTACCCGTCGGCGGGCGAGGAGACCTTCATGGCGCGACTGGCGGCCCTGCATGACGAAACCGGCTTCGAGGTGCTCATCCCCTGCCTGGACGCGGAATTGCCCACCTTCGCGCGGCTGGCCCCCTGGCTCGCGGAGCGCGGCGTGGCGACCTTGCTGCCCGGCGCGGAACAAATCCGCCTGCGCGCCAAAGACCGTCTGGCGGAACTGGCGCGGGGCGCCGACATTGATTGCCCGGAGACGAAAAGCCTGTTCCGCGAGGATTTCTTCCATGCCTGCGCCGACGAGGGCTTCGGCTACCCGCTGGTGGTCAAGGGCCTGTTCTACGACGCCCGTGTGGCGCATACGCCGGACGAGGCGGTGGCCGCGTTCCGCCGCATCGCCGGGGACTGGGGGCTGCCGGTGCTGGCGCAGAAATTCGCGCCGGGCGAGGAGATCAACCTCACCGGCCTGGGCGATGGCGAGGGCAATCTGATCGGCGCGGTGATGATGAAAAAACGCGCGCTCACCGACAAGGGCAAGGCCTGGGCCGGCATTTCCATCCACGACGAGGCCCTGCTCGCCGCCGCCCGCCGCCTGCTCGCCGCCACGCGCTGGCGCGGGCCGCTGGAGGTGGAGGTGATGCGCGGCCCGGACGGGCGCTTGTCGCTCATCGAGATCAACCCGCGCTTTCCCGCCTGGATCTATCTCTCCGCCGGAGTCGGCCGCAACCTGCCGGAAACCCTGGTGCGCCTCATTCTGGGGGAGACCGTCGCGGAACTACCCGCCGCTGCGGCCGGCACCCTGTTCATCCGCTATGCCCTGGAAACCATCGTGCCGCTGTCCGCCTTCGAGGCCGTGGTGACGGGAGGAATGCAACATGCCTGAAAACAAACCGAAAAAGCCCTGGATCACCCCCGCCATCAGCGCCCACGGCGGCGGCCTCAACAAGTTCGGCGCGGCGCGCCATCATCTGGTGACCGAGCGCATCGCCGGTGTGCCGGTCGATGAACTCGGCAGCCGCTTCGGCTCCCCGCTGTTCGTGCTCGACGAGCAGCGCCTGCGCGACAACGCCCGGCGCCTGAAGAGCGCCTTTGCCCACCGCTGGCCCAGGGTCATCCATGCCTGGTCGTACAAGACCAACTACCTGGGCGCGGTGTGCAACACCCTGCACCAGGAGGGCTACCTGGCCGAGGTGGTGTCCGCCTTCGAATACGAGAAGGCGCGCGCCCTGGGGGTGCCGGGCGACAAAATCGTCTTCAACGGCCCGCACAAGCCGCGCCCGGCGCTGGAACGGGCCGCCCGCGAGGGGGCGCGCATCCACATCGACAACCTGGACGAGCTGTACCTGCTGGAAGAAGTGGCGCGCGATCTCGACAAAACCGTGGCGGTCGCCATCCGGCTCAATTTCGATACCGGTTACACGGATGCCTGGAGCCGCTTTGGCTTCAACCTGGAATCCGGCCAGGCGCTGGACGCCGCGCGCCGGGTAGTGGAAAGCCCGCATCTGAAGCTCACCGGCCTGCACACCCACATCGGCACCTTCGTCACCGACCCGCGCGCTTATGCCGCCGCCGCGCACAGCCTGTGCGCCTTCATGGAGACGGTGGAGGCACAGACCCGCGCGGTCATCGAATACCTCGACTTCGGCGGCGGCTTCGCCTCGAAGAATGCCCTGCAAGGGGTTTACCTGCCGCCCGAGCAGATCGTGCCCGCGCCCGAGCAGTACGCCGAGGCGCTGTGCGATGCCCTCATGGCCGCCACCCGTGCGCGCGAGGCGCGAGGGCTGGCACAGCCCACCCTGATTCTGGAGACCGGGCGCGCCGTGGTGGACGACGCCGAATCGCTCATCAGCAGCGTGGTCGCCAACAAGCGCCTGCCGGACGGGCGGCGCGGCGTGGTGCTGGACGCCGGCGTCAACGTGCTGTTCACCGGCTTCTGGTACCACCACGACGTGCGCCCGGTGCGCTGGCCCGCCGGCATTCCCGAGGAAACCGTGCTGTACGGCCCGCTGTGCATGAACATCGACGTCATGCGGGCCAGCATCCAGATTCCCCCCCTGGCCCTGGGCGACAAGCTGGTCTTCCACCCGGTGGGGGCTTACAACAACACGCAGTGGATGCAGTTCATCGAATACCGCCCGGCGGTGGTGATGGTGATGCAGGACGGCACGGTGGAAGTGGTGCGGGAAAAGGAAGACCTGGCCTGTGTCATCGCCCAGGAACGGCTGCCGGGGAAACTGGCGCAGCCGTTCGCGGAGGCCGGGTGAACGTGGCGAAGCAACACCGTAGGGTGCGCCGTGCGTACCAGCCAGCGGTAAACGGCAAGCGGTGCGCACGGCGCACCCCACGGAATCAATGGGCTGAGTGGTGTTTCTGGTGAGTCCCCTGTTTTCCGCCTGGCGCTTCGGCCTGGCCTGGCTCGATGCCCATGCCGCCGTGGTGTTCGCGCAAAGCCGCGCCGTGGCCGCCCTGTGCCTGGCGGCCACGGCGATCTATCCGCGCGTGCTGCTCGCCGGGCTGGCGGCGTGGCTGTTGGCGGAAGCGGTATTAGCCGCCCTGGCCCTACCGGCGGCAGCGCGCCCCGCCGCGCGTACCAATGCCCTGCTCACCGGCCTGGCGCTGGCGGCGCTGTGGGCGCCGACGGGCACCGGGTCTGGAACCTGGTGGCTGATCTTCCCGCTCGCCGTGTTGCTCGTCCTCGGCCTTTCCCTCTGGCTCTCCGAGTGGCTCTGGCAGGCCGGGATGCTGCCCGCCCTGAGCCTGCCCTTCAGCCTGGCCGTCCTGAGTGTGCTGCCGGTGTTGGGTGGCCTCAGCCCGGCGATTCCTGCACTGCCGATCCCGCCCCTGTTCGCGCCGGACACCCCGGTGGGCGCGCTGCTCGCCACGTTCGGCTGGGTCTTCCTCTCGCCCCACCCCGTGTCCGGCGCGCTGGCGATTCTGGCCTTGCTGGTGGCCTCGCGCTGGCTGGCGCTGTTGGGGCTGGCCGGTTACGCGCTGGGGCACGCCGTCATGGTTCAACTCGCAGCCGACGCCGCCGGCCCCGGTTATGCCTTCAACTTCCCTCTGGCGGCGATGGCGGTGGGCGGCTACTACTGCCGGCCGGGTACGGGCAGCTTCGTCCTGGGCCTGCTGGCCGCCGCCCTGGCGGCGCTGGGGTGCGCGGTCTTCGCCAACACGTTCGGGATTGATGGCATCCCTGTTCTCTCCCTCCCCTTCGTGGCCGCCACCCTGCTGTTACTCGCGGCGGTGCGCCATGCCCGGCGCGGCATCACGCCGGTGCTCGCGCATCCGGATACGCCGGAGCGCCAGGCCGAGGCCCAGCGCTTGGCGACCAGCCGCCTGGGCGCGCCCGGCAGCCTGCCCCTGGCGCCGCCTTTTCTGGGCGAGTGGCAGGTCTATCAAGGCTTCGACGGCCCGCACACGCATCGCGGCCCGTGGCGGCATGCCCTGGATTTCTTCCTCGCCGAAGCGGGAAAGAGCTATCGCAACAAGGGCGCCGCGCTGGCCGATTACCTGTGCTTCGGCCTGCCGGTGCTGGCCCCTGTGGCGGGCGAGGTGGTCACCGCCCGCGACGGCTTGCCGGACAACCCGCCGGGGCTGGCCGAAACCCGGGAAAACTGGGGCAACCATGTGGTCATCCGCACCCTCGCGGGCCAGCACGTCTGGCTCGCGCACCTGCGCCAGGGCAGCGTGGCGGTGGCGCCCGGCGCCTGGGTGCGGGTGGGTGAACGGCTGGGCGCGTGCGGCAATTCCGGGCGCTCGCCGCAGCCGCACCTGCACCTGCATGTGCAAGCCCGCCCCGGGGCGGGCGAGCCGACCCTGCCGTTTCATCTCGACAATGTGGAAGTTGACGGGGGGGCCGCGCCGCGCTGGCACCTGGCTTGGGTGCCGGGCCAGGGCGAGGGGGTGCGCGCCGCCGTGGCGGATGCCGCGCTTTGCCGCGCCCTGACCCTGCCGGTCGGCCGCCGCCTGGGCTTCGAGGTGCGCGAGGTCGCGGAACAGGATGGCAACCACGGCGGCACCTGGCGCCCGTGGCAGGTGGAAGTGACGTTGACGCTTGCCGGCCAGTTGCGCCTTTCCGGGGGGAAGGCCAGCCTCGCCGTCGCTCCCGGCCCGCACGCCTTCGCCCTCTACGACCGCCAAGGCGGGCGTGACCCCTGGCTCGACCTGTTCGCCCTGGCATTGGGATTGACGCCGTTCGCTCCGGCGAAGGATTGGCGCGACGCCCCGCCGGCGCGCCTGTTTCCCGCCAGCCTCGGCGTTCGCGCCGCGCTCTGGCTGACCCGCCCACTGGGGAGCGCCCTGGATAGCCGCTATCGCCGCGCCTGGCAGCCGGAAGCGGCGACCTGGCAGCAGTCCGGGCGGCATCTGCTGCCTGTGGCGCCCGGCTGGGCGCCGCTGTTTGAAACCGAAGTGGACATCGCGCCGGATGGGCGCATTGCCCGTATCGAGGGTCGGCAGGCCGGGCGCGTCATGGAAATGCGCCTGGCCAGCCTGGCCCAGATTCCGGATGAAGGTATCCCCGCGTGGGAGCGCGAGGTTGCCTGTTCCGTTCATCCCCTCCCGCAACCCGTAACCTGAAAAGGAACCTGTATGAAAGTTATCGCGGATTTTCCCCGCTCCACCGCGCTGCTCGGCATGGTCTGCTGTCTGTCCACCGGCACGGCTTCCGCCACCGGCGAATGGACTTCAACCCTGGGGGCGCAAGGCATTTACGGCAGTTACTCCGGCGCGCTCCAGCGTGATTCGCTGACCGGCTACGGGCTGGTTTTTTCGTCCGATTATCTGGAGCGGGGCGGCTTCAGCCTCGGTCTGAATCACAGTGACGTAAAAGCCCAGGCGGGTGTGGCCAACACCAAACAGAACGCCCTGTTCGCCAGCGGCCGCATCCACTCCACGCCGGACAGCCTGCCCGGCCGGCTCACATGGCGCCTGGATTTGCACGCCATCGACAACGACGACGCCACCCGCAATAGCGACGAGGTCACGGCCATCGCGCCGCAGGTGAGCTACCTGTCGTTCGACAAGCGGCGCTATTTCGACCTGGGTTATGCCCGCTCCTCCTACCAGAACGACCTGTCGGTGAACCAGTGGACGCCCACCCTCGGTTTCGGCCTCAACGACGGCGCCGACTGGCTGCAATTGCGCGGCTGGTTCATCGATCCTTCCAACACGGCGCGTGCCCAGGGCAAAGGCTCGACCAGCGCCGTGGAAATGAAGTGGACGCACTGGCTCGGGGCCAACCGCGCCGGCATCGACAACGTGAAGGCCAGCCTGGTGGCGGGTGAGCGCATCTATGCCGTGGACGGCGATGCCGGCAGCGTGGCGAACCTGTCCGACATTCACCGGGGCGGCGCCAGCCTGGGCGCGGAATGGAAACTGGGCAAGGCCGCGAGCCTGCTGGCGCTGATCGGCCAGGATCGCTTCCGCAATGCCAGCCTGACCCCGGTGGATGATTACACCTTGAACTACGCTTATCTCTGGCTTTCCAGCCGGTGGTGATATGAGACCGAAACGAAACGGGAGCCCGCCATGAAAAGAATCATCGTGATTTTGTTTGCCCTGTCTTCCTTGCCCGCGCTGGCCGAGGAGAGCGCCTGGCAGAAATCCTACCAACTGGAAGCCGGTACCCGGTACGCGGAGGCACTGGCTGCCCTGAACGGCGTGGAGGAGTCGGCGGATGCCGGTTTCGCCCTCTCGCGCCGGGGCTGGCTGGCCTATCTCCAGGGGAAAAACCAGGACGCCCATGCCTTCTATAAACGTGCGCTGGAGCGCAATCCCGGGTCGCTCGAAGCCCGGCTGGGCATCACCCTGCCGCTCCTGGCCCAGCAGCGCTGGCGCGAGGCCGCCATGTACGCCCGCCAGGTGATCGCCGAGTCGGCCTGGGATTACACCGCGCATGTGCGTCTGCTTGCCGCCCTGGAGGGGCAACGCGACTGGCGCAGCATGGCGGAACACGCGGAACGCCTGGTCGAACGCTACCCGTCGGACACCACCGCCTGGGTCTACCTGGCACGTGCACAGGCCTGGCTGGGCGATGTCCGCGAAGCCAGGAAAGCCTACAGCCGGACGCTGGAGCGTTACCCCGACCACCTGGAAGCAACCCGCTATCTCGCCAGCAAGCCGTGATGGCAGCCGCGCGCCGCTCCCGAAGAGGCCAAGTCGTACCTGGGGAGGTCTGACGCCGGGATGACATTTGTGTCATGCGCGGTGCCGAGCCGGCGGCTTGTGGCAGGATGGTCCCACCCTCATCCATGGCCGCGCCGGTATGAAAATTCTGATCGTCGAAGACGAACCCAAGACGGGCGATTACCTGAGACAGGGCCTCTCCGAGGCGGGCTTCGTCACGGACCTGGCGCGTGATGGCCGGGATGGCCTGGAGCAGGCCAGGGAGGGGCGCTACGATCTGCTGATCCTGGATGTCATGTTGCCCGGCCTCGATGGCTGGCAGGTTTTGGCAGGACTGCGCCGGGCCGGGGTGGAGTCGCCGGTGCTGTTCCTGACCGCGCGCGACCAGGTGGAAGATCGGGTCAAGGGCCTGGAGTTGGGCGCCGACGACTATCTGGTGAAGCCGTTCGCCTTCACCGAGTTGCTCGCCCGGGTGAGAAGCCTGCTGCGCCGTGGCCGCGCGGGTCTGGAGCCGACCCTCCTGAAACTCGCCGACCTGGAACTGGATCTCTTGCGCCGACGGGCTGCTCGTGCCGGTCGGCGCATCGACCTGACCGCCAAGGAGTTCGCCCTGCTGGAACTGTTCCTGCGCCGCCAGGGCGAGGTGCTGCCGCGCGGCCTGATCGCCTCCCAGGTCTGGGACATGAATTTCGATTCCGACACCAATGTCATCGATGTCGCGGTGCGGCGCCTGCGGATCAAGATGGACGAGGGCTTCGAGCCCAGGCTGATCCACACCGTGCGCGGCATGGGTTACGTGCTGGAGGAGGCGGCGCCGTGAAGCCGTTGTCGCTGACCGCGCGCGTTCGCGTCGCCAGACTGTTGGGTTACGCCGACACGCCGGCTAACCCAACCTACGGACAGACCCCGAATTTCCCACCTCCTTGTCCGCTTTGTAAGGATCGCGTAAGTCCCGCCGCGTAGCATGCCGCAACGTCTGCGTTGGTTGGTGGGCGCTTTCCATTCCCTTTGAGGAGTCATGCTCATGGCAAAAGTTGAAATGAACTGGGCGGCGATCGATGCCGACCCGCGCTTTCAGGCGCTGCACAGGAAGAAACTCACCTTCCTGTGGTCCTTGATGATCATCTCGGTGATCTATTACTTCCTCCTGCCCATCGGCGCCGCCTACTACCAGGAGCTATTCAAGATCAAGGTGTGGGGTCCGGTCAACGTCGGCATCCTCTTCGCTCTGTCGGAATTCATCGTTGCCTGGACCATCGCCGGTGTCTACGCCGTCCGCGCCAACAAGGAATTCGACGCGATGGCCGCAGAAATCATCAAAGACGCCCACAACATCAAATAAGGACAGCGCCATGAATCTGAAACTGATAGGCGGCGCCGCCGCTCTCGCCCTCGGTAGTTCCGTTGCCTTCGCCGGCGCCGGTGCGGTAGCCGACGAATACAAGTGGATGACCTTCGCCGTGTTCGGCCTGATCATCGGCGTGACCATGTACGTGACCTACTGGGCCGCGCGACAAACCCACTCCACCTCCGAGTTCTACGCCGCCGGCCGCTCCGTGACCGGCATCCAGAACGGCTGGGCGATTGCCGGCGACTATCTGTCCGCCGCTTCGTTCCTCGGCATTGCCGGCCTGATCTCGCTGTATGGCTATGACGGCTTCATGTACTCGGTCGGCTGGCTGGTGGCTTACATCACCGTGCTGCTGGTGATCGCCGAGCCTTGCCGCAACATCGGCAAATACACCCTGGGCGACATCCTGGCCTTCCGCAACCATCCGAAGGCGTCCAAGACCGTCGCGGCGCTGTCCACCATCACCGTGTCCACCTTCTACCTGACCGCGCAGATGGTCGGCGGCGGCGTGCTGATCAAGACCCTGATCGGCATCGACTACGCCGTCTCGGTGATCGGCGTCGGCGTGCTGATGCTGTCCTATGTGGTATTCGGCGGCATGAAGGCCACCACCTGGGTGCAGATCATCAAGGCCGTGCTGCTGGTGACCGCTTCCATCCTGCTGGTGCTGATTACCTGGGGCCAGTACGGCTTCTCCCTGCCCGGCTTCCTCAGCGCCGTAGTCTCTGATCCCAAGGTGCAGGCGCAAGTCGCCAAGCTGGTCGGCGATGCCGCCACCAGCATGACGCCGGAAGAACTCGGCCAGCGCTTCCTGGAGCCGGGCCTGTTCCTGAAGAACCCGATCGACCAGATCTCCTTAGGCATGGCCCTGGTGCTGGGTACCGCCGGCATGCCGCACATCCTGATGCGCTTCTTCACCGTACCGACGGCACAGGACGCACGCACCTCCGTGCTGTGGGCCATGGGCATCATCGGTGGCTTCTATGTCCTGACCCTGTTCCTGGGCATGGGCGCGGCCATCAACGTCGGCGCCGGCCCCATCAGCGCGCTCGACAAGGGCGGCAATATGGCGGCGCCGATGCTGGCGCAGTTCGCCGGCGGCGGTGCTGATTCCGTGCTGGGCAACCTGTTCCTCGCTTTCGTCGCGGCCGTGGCGTTTGCCACCATCGTCGCGGTGGTCGCCGGCCTGGTGCTGGCGGCGGCTTCCGCGATGGCGCACGACATCTATGTGGGCGTCATCAAGGGTGACCACGCTTCGCCGCAGGAGCAGGTCATGGCGGCGCGGATTTCCTCCGTCATCGTCGGCATCATGGCCATCACCGTCGGTATCGCCGCCGAAGGCCAGAACGTCGCCCACCTGGTGGCCCTGGCCTTCGCCGTGGCGGCATCAAGCAACCTGCCGGCCGTGTTCCTGACCCTGTACTGGAAGCGCGCCAACACCTACGGCATCGTCAGCGGCATGTTGGTGGGCGCCATCAGCGCCATCGCCCTGGTGATGATTTCCCCGAACATGACCTACCCCAAGGCCGTGCTCAAGGATGCCGACAAGGTGCTCAACGGGGAACCCGCGCAGCCCGCCAAGGAAGCCGTAGCCGCCAAGGAAGCGTCCAGCTTCATGTGCGAATTGTTCGCCCTGGAAGGTTGCGTTGCTTCCGCGCCAGCCAAGGCGGCTTCTCTCGAGAAGCCGGCCAAGCCGGGCGCGGCTGACAAGCTGATCGCGCTGAATACGAAGTTGGCGACCCTGACCGACGCGAAGGACATCGAGAAGGTCAAGAAGGACATCACCGCCACCGAGAAAGCCCGTGCCAAGGCCGAGGGCGACGTGAAGAAATTCGCGGGCCAGACCACCAGCATGACGGGCCTGGAGAAGCCTTGGTTCCTGCTCAAGAACCCCGGCCTGCTCTCGATTCCCCTGGGCTTCCTGGTGGTGATCCTGGGTTCGCTGCTGTTCCGCGACAAGCGTTCCGAAGAAATGTGGGACGAACTCTATGTGCGCCAGAACACCGGCATCCAGGCGGAAGGCGCCACAGCCCACTAAGCCCTCACCGGCCTCCCCCCGTCCGCTTTGTAGTTCGAGGCGGGCACTCAAACCCCCGGCTTCACGGCAAATTTGTTCTGACGATAACCCATTGAATTACCGTCATTCCCGCGCAGGCGGGAATCCAGTGTGTTCATCAAATCAGTTTTTTAACGGCCTGATTAGACGGAGGAATCTGGATTCCCGCCTGCGCGGGAATGAC
>JAUYFG010000100.1 GCA_030690985.1 Pseudomonadota bacterium | reverse complement strand
ATCAATCCGGCGCCAGGAGGGACCAAGAAACTGATCGTCTGAACACGGAATTACGCGAAAACAGGGGCTAAAAAACACCTGTACGCGATAACTTATTGATTTGTATAGAGAAAATATGGGGTCTGTTAAACGTGGGGTAAGTATCGGCCTTGAACGAGAAGGCCAGTCGGGCGCGGATAGTGTTGTTGTTCATGTCGATCACCGGCAAAAGGCGGGGTGCGATTATCCCAGATGTCCCCGTGGCGTCGGCAACCCGAACAGCCGGCTGAAAGCCGGCGCTACAAGTCCGTGGACGAGCCGCCCGCCTTGCCCAAAAAGAACGATCGTTCTATTCTGCAACACCAGAACGATCGTTCTTTTCCATGTCCCTGCGCGCCCTCCTCCTCGACTTCAATTCCTACTTCGCCTCGGTGGAGCAGCACCTGCGCCCGGAGCTGCGCGGGCGGCCGGTGGGCATCCTGCCGGTGATGGCGGAAACCAGTTGCTGCATCGCCGCCAGTTATCAGGCCAAGCGCTTCGGGGTGAAGACCGGCACCGGCGTCATGGATGCCCGCCGCCTCTGTCCGGACATCGTTTTCGTGCAGGCGCGGCCGCGTGTCTACGTGGAAATGCACCACCGCCTGATGGACATCGTCGATACGGTCATCGCCGTCAGCGAGGTACTTTCCATCGATGAAGTGGCCTGCGACCTGACCGGCTCCTGGCAGCAGGAAAGCGTGGTACGGGGGCTGGCCGGCGAGGTCAAGGCCAAGCTGCGCGACCACATCGGCGAAGTGCTCACCTGTTCCATCGGCGTCGGCCCCAACCGCTTTCTGGCCAAGACCGCGTCCAACATGCAGAAGCCGGACGGGCTCGTCGTCATCAAGCCGGAAGACCTGCCCGACTGTCTGTTCCGCCTGAAATTACAGGACCTGAACGGCATCGCCGGGGCCATGCTGGAGCGCCTGGAGCGGCACGGCATCAGCACGGTGGAAGCGCTGTGCCGGGCCGACCGCGAGCATCTTCGCCGGGTCTGGGGCGGGGTCGAGGGCGAACGCATGTACGACCGCCTGCGCGGTGAAAACGTGGTGTTGCCGCCGTCGAAACGCTCCAGCCTGGGCCACTCCCACGTTCTGCCGCCGCACCTGAGACACGACGCGGGCGCCTTCTCGGTGCTTTCCAAGCTGACCCAGAAAGCCGCGCTACGGCTGCGCGCCGAGGGCTATATGGCCGGGCGTATGGGCTTGCGTGTGAGCTATCGCAAACATACGGAATGGGGCGTGGATACCCGCTTCGCGCCGATGCAGGACACCCTCGCCTGCCTGCGTTTGCTCGCCGCCCTCTGGGCGGAACGGCCACGCCGGCGCGAGCCGATCAAGGTGGGCATGGTGTTCGGCGAACTGCTCCCACGCGACAAAGTGAGCCTGTCGCTGTTCCCCGATGGCAGCCGCAGCCCCGGCCTGGATACCGCGCTGGATCGCGTGCGCCTGAAATTCGGGGCGGAAGCACTCTACTTCGGCGGCGCTTTCCTGGCCCGGGAAGCAGCCCCCATGCGCATTTCCTTCACTCACATCCCGGATCTGAAGCTGGAAGCGGACGGCAAGACCGGAGGATTGGGCGAGCGGGTGTTGCTGGAGGTGTAAAGAGTGGGCCCAACCCATAAGCCGGCACTCGCCCACCCCGGCCGGGGAATTCGGGCCTATTCTCGGCTTGCGGCAGCGTTCGCGAACCGAAGCACCCCGCCACCGGTCAACGCACCCCCACCCACAAGGAGAACACCATGCGCTGGTTGCCACTACTGCTGCTTGCCCTGCTCATCAACCCAGCCTCTGCCGCCGACCCGGAGGCGCCCTGGGGGCGCGGCAAGGCGGTGGCGCAAGCCTATGCCAAACAGAAGGTGGTGTATGACGTCACGACAAGTTCCGAAGCCGCCATGCGTTCGGTCATCAGCCGCGCCCAACTGTTGGTCGATCTGAACGGTAGCGACCCGTTCGACAACAAGGTGGTCATCGTCCTGCACGGCAAGGAGATTCCCTTCTTTGCCGTGAAAAACCTGCGCAAACATCAGGAACTGATGCAACGCGCCCAAAGCGCGACGCTCGCCGGACTGATCGAATTCCGCATGTGCAAGCTGGCGGCGGAAGGCCACGGTTTCCAGCCGGAAGACATCCACGGCTTCGTCAACCTGGTGCCGATGGCCGATGCGGAAATCGTCCGTCTGCAACAGGAGGGTTACGCCTACATGCGTTGAGCCGGTGTGCGCACCTTCACCGGCGAGCATTGCCTGACCCTGGCCAACACCCCGGAGATCACCATTGGCGGTCGTGCTGGCCTGAGTGGACGAGTAAGTGCGAATAAACTCGCTCCGACAATTTCGGGGTCCATGCGAATGCTCAAACAGCTCTCCCTCCTTCTTGGCCTGAGCCTGGCCACCGCCTCGCCGGCCGGCCAGGTCAACGTCGCCGTGGCTTCCAACTTCTCCGCCCCGATGAAGGCCATCGCCGCCGAGTTCGCCAGGGACACCGGCCATCAGGCCAGGCCGTCGTTCGGCTCCTCCGGCAAGTTCTACGCCCAGATCAGGAACGGCGCGCCGTTCCAGGTTTTCCTCTCGGCTGACGACGAAACCCCGTCCAGGCTCGAACGCGAAGGGCTGACCGTCCCCGGTTCGCGTTTCACCTACGCCGTCGGCACCCTGGCGCTGTGGTCGCCGCAAACCGGCTACGTGGATGCCCAAGGCGAAGTACTGCGGCATGGCCGCTTCAACAAACTCGCCATCGCCAACCCCAAGCTCGCGCCCTATGGCGCTGCTGCTGTGGAAGTCCTTGACCACATGGGGCTGCATAACGCCCTCACGGCGAAATGGGTGCAGGGCGAGAACATCGCGCAGGCCTGGCAGTTCGTCAGCACCGGCAACGCCGAACTGGGCTTTGTCGCCCTTTCCCAGATCATGAAGGACGGCAAAATCACGACCGGCTCGACCTGGATCATCCCGAGCAGGCTGCATTCCCCGATTCACCAGGACGCGGTCCTCCTGCCTTCCGGCAAGGGCAACCCCGCCGCCGAGGCCCTGATGCAGTATTTGAAGGGTGGCAAGGCCAGAGCCATCATCAAATCCTACGGTTACGAACTACCGGGAAATTGACCCTGCGGGGAATCGCGTGATCCACCTGAAAACATTGCGACGCATTGTCCGGAAGACGTATTCCCGACCTTGTAGCGCCGGCGTTTCGCCGGCTTCGTCCTTCTGATCAGGCCCATGCAGCCGGCTACGGCTAGTCCCCCAGCAACTCGGCCACCGGTTCGAGTTGCTCCACGTGCTGAGCGACCACTTTCACCAGGACGGTGATCGGCATACTCAGCAGCATGCCCCAGACGCCCCATAGCCAAGTCCAGAACAGCAGCGAGACGAATACCGCCGCCGTGTTCATTTTGGCGATCCTGCCGGTCATCCAGGTGGTGACGAAGATCCCGACGACCGTGGCGATCGCCAGCGAAGCTCCGGCGACCAGCAGCACCGTCGACAGGTCGTTGAACTGCAGGAAGGCGGCCATGCCGATGCCGGTGGCGGTAACGGCCGGACCGAAGTACGGGATGACGTGGAGCAGTCCCGCCGCCACGGCCCAGGCGCCGGCATTTTCCAGGCCGATCCAGCGCAACGCGATCCAGGTGAGCAGCCCCACCAGCACGTTGGTTGCCAACAGCATGAACATGTAGCGCTGGATGGATGCGTTGATGTCATCGAGGATGTGCACGGTGATCTTCTTGTCCGACAGCGAAGGCCCTGTGAGTCGCACCAGCTTTCTCTTGTAAGTGTCACCGGACAGCAGGAGGAAGAAAGTCAGGAACAGCACCATGGCGGCCTGGCCGACCAATCCCGCAGCACTCATGGAGCCTGACCAGAGGAAATTGCCGAGCTTGAAGCCGGGCGGGTCGATGACGACGCGCGTCGCCGGCTTTTTGGGCGTCGCAGGCATGCCTGCCGCCTGGCTGGTCGCCTTCTCGATCTCGCTCGCGGCGGTTTGCATCTTCTGCATGGTGCTGGCCTGGCCTTCGCGCAGACTGGCGAGACTGGCCGACAACTTGCCGACCGCTGCGGGCAACTGTTCGAGTATCCCTTGCATCTGCCCACGCAAAGCGTAGCTCCCCACGACGAGCGCACACACGACGCCCAGCATCACCATACTGGTGCCCACCACGCGCGGAATGTGGAGGCGCTGGAGCCAAACGACCAGGGGGTTCAGGGTGTAGGCGAACAAAACCCCGAGCAGCAGGGAAATGACAAAACTCTGCGCCCAGTCCAGGGCGAAGATCACCGCGACCGTGGCAAGGATGATCAGGGCCAGGCCGTGCCCGACCTTGGGTAAGCGAACGGTGGGCAACGACGCAGCCGAAGCAAGCGCGTCGGGCGATTGATCGCTGTCCGGAACTTCCGGTTCAGGGGTGGTGATGGTTGCCATCGGGCCGGACCTCGCTGGTTAAGGGGCTGTCCGTGAATAACTTGGGCAATTATGGGTGTGCTGGCGGGATACGATGCAAGGCGTCGGGCGCGCCGCATGGCCATTCCCTGCAAGCGGCCGACAACGCAGCAGCGCGCCCTCCGGTGCGGCCAGAATGTTCGAGTCGTGCTTATCCGGTTGTCTCCCAAGCCCACTACCGGTAGTGACGTAGGTTGGGCAAAGCGAAGCGTGCCCAACGAACCGCCGCGATGTTGGGCACGCTTCGCTTTGCCCAACCTACGGCGCCATGCCGCGAAATCACGGGCCACTACATCTA
>JAUYFG010000099.1 GCA_030690985.1 Pseudomonadota bacterium | reverse complement strand
CGTAGGTTGGGCGTCGCTGCGCGTGCCCAACGAACCGCCGCGATGTTGGGCACGCTTCGCTTTGCCCAACCTACGGCGCCATGCCGCGAAATCACGGGCCACTACATCTAGTGTCATTGGGAGCTAACCGGATAAGCACGCAATGAACAATCTCGGTTAATCACGCATGGGTTCTCGCCTCCGCTGTGGCAGAGTGCACGCTTTCCCCTACTGCTGGCGGGAGCGCCGTGATGAATCCGCGCTGGTTATTGCTGGTCGTCCTGATCGTCCTGGTCTGGTCGGGGATCGCGCCCAAAGATCGTTTCACCTGGTTTCTCGAAGTGGCCCCGGTATTGATCGTGCTGCCCTTGCTGCTGGCCACGCGCCGGCGCTTTCCCTTCACCTCGCTGGCCTATGCGTTGATGGCCGCGCACGCGGTGATCTTGATGGTGGGCGGGCATTACACCTATGCCGAGATGCCCTTGTTCAACTGGCTGCGCGATGCCTGGGAACTGTCGCGCAACCATTACGACCGCCTCGGCCATATCGCCCAGGGCTTCATTCCGGCCATCGTGGCGCGTGAAATCCTGTTGCGCCGTTCGCCGTTGCTTCCCGGCAAGTGGTTGTTTTTTCTGGTGACTTCCGTTTGCCTGGCGTTTTCGGCGTGCTACGAAATGATCGAATGGTGGGTGGCGATCGGTTCCGGCGACGAAGCCGTGGCTTTCCTGGCGACCCAGGGCGATGTCTGGGATACCCAGTGGGACATGTTCCTGGCCTTGCTCGGCGCGTTATCCTCGCAACTCCTTCTCGGCCACCGGCATGACCGCCAGTTGGCGCTAATCACATCGGAACGTCCATGAACGATAGTTGCGACCACGACTGCCCCACCCCCGAACCCGGCCATCTGGGCATACCGCGCATCGGCAAATTCAACCCGGCGGCGTTCGAGCAGGCGGTGACGGATTTGCTGCTGGCCTGCGGCGTGGCGCCGGATTCGGTGCATACCGGGCGCACCGCGCAGCGCGTGCGCGAGCTGTGGGAGCGGCGCCTGCTGGGCGGCTATGAGATCGACCCCGGCTGCGCGCTGGGTGAAGGTTTCGACGACCCGCGCGAGGACATGGTGGTGATCCGCGGCATCGCCGTACACGGGGTGTGCCCGCATCATCTGGTGCCGTTTCGCGGCATCGCCCACGTGGCCTATGTGCCGGGCGGCCGCCTCCACGGCTTCGGGCGCATCGCGCGCCTGGTGGATGCCATCGGCCACCGCTTCACCTATCAGGAGTGGATGACCCGCGATGTGGCGGAAGCGCTGATCCACCACGGCAAGGCCAAGGGTGCCGCGTGCATCATCGAAGCCGAACAGTTATGCCTGTTGCTGGGCGAGGACCGGCGCGGCGACGAGCGGGTGGTGACCCAGGCCTTCGCCGGCTGCTTCCGCGACGATGCGCAGTTGCGCAGCGAATTCATGCGGGCCATTTCCACGACCGGGTTGAAGTGATGCGCGACCCGGCGATTCGTCCACTCACCCTGATCCCGCCGCCGCTGGTTTATGCCATTGCCCTGTTCGCCGCCTGGTGGTTGCAGGGGTGGATGCCGTTGCCACTGGACCTGGGTGAACTGGCGCGGCCGCTGGGCTGGGCGCTGATCGGCATCGGCCTGGCCGGCTTCACCTGGGCGCTGGCGGCGATCTGGGGGCACCGCACCACGGTCAATCCATACAAGGCGGCGTCGAATCTGGTGACGCGCGGGCCGTTCCGCTACTCGCGCAATCCCATCTATGCCTCCGACTGGTTCGTCTACGCCGGTGCCATGTTGCTGCTGAAGACCGCCTGGCCGCTGCTGCTGGCGCCGCTGGTGTTTCTGGTGATGCGCTACATGGTCATCGCCCATGAAGAAAGCCACCTGGAAGCGCGCTTCGGCGACGAATACCGTGGCTACAAGGCGCGCGTGCGGCGCTGGCTGTAGCGCCGGCTTCCAGCCGGCTCTTCGGTTTGACTCATGAGAAACTCCATACAACCCATTGATTCCGTAGGGTGGATAAGCGATAGCGCATCCACCGTCACCGCTGCCATTGGTGGATGCGCTATCGCTTATCCACCCTACATGTTTCTTCAGCGCGCTTCTCGGCTGCGGGCCGATAACAGCGCTAACAAGCTGGCTGGCTTCGAGGAAGGAAGATGAATCAAGGTTATCGCTGGCCCCTGGTGGGGCTGCACTGGCTGACGTTGCTGCTGATCGTGGTGGCCTATGTGATCGGCAGCCTGCTCGAAGACATGACGCTGTCGCCGCTCAAACTCAAGCTCTACGCCTGGCATAAATGGGTGGGTATGGCGGTGCTGTTCCTGCTGCCATTGCGCCTGCTGCTGCGCTTGACTGAGCGCATCGGCCACGCCGCCGGCCTCTTGCCCTGGGAAGCGCGCGCCTCTGCGGCGGTGCATGGCGCGCTGTATCTGTTGCTGTTGGTTGTGCCCATGCTGGGCTGGCTACAGAGTTCGGCGGCCGGGTTCCAGGTGGTCTGGTTCGGCGTGCTGCCGCTGCCGGACCTGGTAGGAAAAGACAAGGCCTGGGCGGAGCTGTTCAAGGAACTCCACGAAGGGTCGGTGAATCTTCTTGTGGCCCTGGTTGTCCTGCACGCAGTGGCGGCCCTGTATCACCAGCATGTCCGCCACGATGGCGTGCTGGCCCGGATGGTCCCCTGGTTGAGGAGCAAACCATGAAAGCGTTGCTGGTTTTACTGATAAGCCTGGCCCTGCCGCTGCCCGTATGGGCGCAGGACTGGAAGCTGGATGCCGGAAAAAGCCAGGTCCAGTTCGTCATCAAACAGATGAATGTGCCGACCGAAGGCAGCTTCCGGCGCTTCATTGCGCACGCCAGTTTTGACCCGGCGAAACCGGAAGCAGGGCGTTTTCGCGTCGATGTGGATACCGCCAGCGCCGATACCGGTTCGGCCGAGGGCGACGATGAAGTGAAACGGCCCGCCTGGTTCGACTCGAAAGCCCACCCCTGGGCGATCTTCAGCGCCAAAAGCGTGCGGCGTGAGGCGGATGGCCGCTATACCGCAATCGGCGACCTCAGCATCAAGGGCCAGAGCCGTGCACTCGCCGCCCCCTTCACCCTTACCCGCCAGGGCAACGCCTGGCTGGCGCAGGGCCGCTTCCCCCTGAAGCGCTCCACCTACGGCATCGGCGGCGGCGATTGGACCGATGTGGTGGCGGACGACCTGGAAGTGCGTTTCAACCTGGTTTTATTACCGTGAGATCGGCCATGAACAAATTGCTCGTCAGCCTGCTGTGTATCGCTTCCCCCGCCACCTGGGCCACGGAAAGCTTCTCTCTCGACCCCGACCATACCTTCCCCAGCTTCGAGATCCGCCACCACGGCGTTTCCGTGCTGCGCGGCAAATTCAACCGCAGCCAGGGGCGCGTGACGCTGGACCCGGCCGGGCCGGACAGCCGCATCGAAGTGAAGGTGGACGCGACTTCCGGCGACAGCGGCCACGACGGGCTCAATCGGAAGTTGCTGGGCGGCAGCTTCTTCAATACGGCGCAGTTTCCGGAAATCCAGTTCGTATCGACCGAGGTGGCGTTCAAGGATGGCAAGCCAGTCAGTGCCAACGGCAACCTGACCCTGCTCGGCGTCACCCGGCCGGTGACCCTGGAAATCCGCGATTACGCCTGCACCCTCCAGTTCCTGACCCGCCGCCCGCTGTGTGGCGCGGATGTCCACACCCGCATCAAACGCTCGGATTTCGGCATGAACTACGGGATTCCGCTGATCGGCGACGAAGTGAAACTGGCGATCGAAGTGGAAGGCTTCCGCGAGTAATTACTTCGCGGGGAGTTCCGGCTCGATCGGGTTGCCGTTCTCGTCCACATCACCCACTTCCGGTACTACTTCATGGCACAGATAGCGCACTTTCTCCCCGCGCGCTGCGTGCTTGTCGACCAGAACCTTGGCGGCCGCCAAACAGGTGGCCTGGTCGTCGAGATGTTGGGTAAGTAGCACCTGCTGCCTGCCGTCACCCATGAGTAGCCAGAGAATGAATACAAAGGATTTCATGATGAAGGAGTCGTGCTTATCGGGTTGTCACACACACCCACTAGATGTAGGGGCTCGTGATTTCGTGGCATGGGCTGTAGGTTGGGCAAAGCGAAGCGTGCCCAACGAACCGCCGCGATGTTGGGCACGCTTCGCTTTGCCCAACCTACGTCACTACCGGTAGTGGGTGTGTGTGTTAACCCGATAAGCACG
>JAUYFG010000098.1 GCA_030690985.1 Pseudomonadota bacterium | reverse complement strand
CGGCGTCTTTAACCCTCGCCGGCGAGGCGCCGGCGCTACAGGAAAACCCATGACCGCCCGCCTCCTCCTCGTCGACGACGAACGTATCGCGCTGCGCAACCTGGAACATGTCCTCGCCCGCGAGGGCTATGCCATCACCGCCACCCAAAGCGGCCCCCACGCCCTGGAATTGCTCGACACCCAGCCCTTCGATCTGGTGTTGACCGACATGAAAATGGACAAGGTGGACGGCATGCAATTACTGCACCGTTGCAAGTCGCAACACCCGGATACCGAAGTCATCATGATTACCGGCTACGCCACCCTGGAAACCGCCGTCGAAGCGATGAAAGAGGGCGCTTTCCACTACATCGCCAAGCCGTTCCGCCTCGACGAAGTGCGCAAGACCGTGGCCGAAGCGCTGGAAAAGATTCGCCTGAAACGGGAAAACAAGGCACTGCGCGCGCAGCTCGACGCCTTCGCCGGCCGCACCCGGGTCATCACCCGCGACGGCGGTATGCAGAAACTCCTGGATATGGCGCGCCAGGTCGCCCCCACCGGCTGCAACGTCCTCATCACCGGCGAATCCGGCACCGGCAAGGAACTCTTCGCACGCTGCCTGCACGATCACGACGGCCGCCGAGTTGGCAAAGAGGGCGGGCACGGGGTTGCCAATTTCCTGGCGGTCAACTGCGGCGCCTTCAACGAGGAGTTGCTCGCCAACGAACTGTTCGGCCACGAAAAGGGCGCCTTCACCGGCGCCATCGGCAAGACCGGCCTGCTGCTGGCGGCCGACGGCGGCACCCTGTTCCTCGACGAAGTCACGGAAATGTCGCTGTCCATGCAGGTCAAGCTGCTGCGCGTCATCCAGGAAAAGGAAGTGCTGCCGCTGGGCTCTATCCGCCCCATGAAGGTGGACGTGCGCTTCATCGCCGCCAGCAACCGCAACATGAAGGACTGGGTGGCGGAAGGCCGCTTCCGCCAAGACCTCTATTTCCGCCTCAACGTCGTCAACCTGCACATCCCGCCGCTCTCGCAACGGCGCGAGGACATCCCGCTCCTCGCCCAGCACTTCCTCGACCGCGCCGCCCCGGTCATGGGCAAACCGGTCAACGCGATCTCGGAAGAAGCCCTCGCCCTGCTCAAGGCCTACGACTTCCCCGGCAACGTGCGCGAACTGGAAAACATCATCGAACGCGGCGTGGCCATCTGCCAGGGCGACACCCTGGAAGCCGCCCACCTCCCCGACGACCTGCGCGACCTCAGCATCCGCGCCTTCCGCCGCCGCGACGGCCGCGTCATCCCCCTGGAAGAACAGGAACGCGACTACATCCTCTGGGTCCTCGAAGAAGCCCACGGCAACCAGACCCTGGCCGCCTCGATGCTGGGGATAGATCGGGTTTCGCTGTGGCGGAAGTTGAAGAAGTACGGGGAGGAGAAGGGGTGAGGGCAGGGCGTTATTGGTGTTAACGACCAGGCATTGCTTGCGCTATTTATTTGCTACGAAGCTACATATAGTGTTTTTCGTAATGAATTTACTTGTTACAACGCTAATCGGCTTGCGCTAATGCTTGCGTTAACCAACACATTTTTCAGCAAGCCCATCCAGTATTCCGAAAGCATGTATGCACGGATGCGTTGCGCCTGTGAGTTGACCGGCGCGACAAACGCCTCCTCCCGCCATTGCGCAAGCCATTCCCGTGCCGTGGTGGCGGATACGCCGTACCACTCCACCATGTCCATCGGGCTGAAACTCATGGCCGCTTCGCCTTGCTCAATGCCGCGCATCAGGAGCCGGGTCAGCAGTTGCTGTTGCACCCGCCGCAGCTTTTCCCAGGGTGGCGCGGGTTGCCGTTCCGGTTCATACAGGGCAATGGCTTGGCGGCGCAGGGCCTCCGACGCCTGGGCCATGGTCGCCAGAAAATAGCCCAGCCACTGGCTGTGGTCCGGGTCGTGGCGACCCTCGTAATAATTCACCGGCAAGCCCATTTGCAGGTTGTCGTAATAGGCCCCCAGGTCTGCCGTGTAGTGTTCCTCCAGGGAGAGAAAGCCGCGCATGTCGTAACCGCTGCGCCAAAGTTCGGTGGTCGCCAGGGCGCGCGCCGTGCGTCCATTACCGTCGCTGAACGGGTGGATACTGACGAAGCGATGCGCCAACAGTCCCGCCCGCACCGGCCCCGGCAAGGCGGCAGCATCCGCGCCGCGCCACCATGCCATCAGCTCGCGCATCAGCCCCGGAACATCCTTCGGAATAGGCGGCGCGTAGTCGATGCGCCGGGTGGCGGAATCCACCACCGGGCACTCCTCCACCCGGTAATCGCTGCGCGTTCCCCGCCGGCCCATGCCCCGCACCAGGATGATGGCGTGGAGTTCCCGGATGAATTCCTCCGACAGCTGGCGATTGCCTTCGAGCTGTTCTTCGATCCACTCCAGCGCGCGCCAGTAGTTGCGCACCTCCTGCTGCATCTCGGTCTGGCGCTTGCCTACCGCCATCACGGCCCGCCCCACCTCCTCGGAGTTCAGCGTATTGCCTTCGATGCGGGTGGAGTTGCGGGTCGCCCGCTGCCGCGCAGCCTGGCGCAGGCGCAGTTCCTGATCGGGCGGCAGGGGCAGCACGTCGATGACCGCCCGCGCCGCTTCGATCAGGCCCAGGTCGCGAGCCATGGCGTGGGAATATTGGAAACGGGGAATGAAGGACATGTCGGCGGTCACCGCGAATGGAACAGCGGATCGGGTAAGCGTTCCCAAAGCTCGCTCAAACTTCGAACACAGGCAGCCACAGGCTGTGCCAGTTGCTCTCGCGTCAAGCAAAGGACTGCCCGGAAAAAATTGATGCAACGCACCGACATGGAAAACATCAGCAGTTGTTCGTCATCATCATCCTTGGTCAGCCCAAGCGATGAGAGGATGTTCTCCACGAATTTCTCGACTTCACATCCCAGCGCAAGCGCTGAACCAAGCACCTGGCTGTGGGATGCATCTCCGGCCTGATTATCATCAATATGCATTTCGAAGGACTACTCCGGTTCCGGTGCAAGCCAGTGTAATCGTGGCGACGGAGCAGCGGCTTGAGCGCCTGTTATTTGTCGGTTCAACTCAAGGCCTACAATTTCCCCGGCAACGTGCGCGAACTGGAAAACATCATCGAACACGGCGTGGCACTCTGCCAGAGCGACACCTGGAACGGGTTCAGGCTGACTGTCCTGCCGCGTGAGACAATTTTCATGTCAGTCATTTTTGGCATTCCCATGCCCCCCTTCTTCCCCGATCTCGCCCCCGACCTTCGCGCCGCCCTGCTCGCGCAATTGCGCGATCTGTGGACGCACACCTCCACCGCGTTGGAAGGCAATACCCTTACCCTGGGCGAAACCGCTTTCGTGCTGGCCTATGGGCTGACGGTCGAGGGGCGGTCGCTGGCGGATCATCAGGAGGTGGTCGGCCATGCTCGCGCCATCGATCTGCTTTACGGGTTGCTCGATGCCCCGGCATTGGCTGAGGCGGATTTGTTCGCCTTGCATCGCGCGGTGCAGACCGAGCAACTGGCCGACATCATGAAGCCCATCGGCGCCTGGAAGCGGGAGGCGAACGGCACCCACGCGCTGACCCCGGAGGGCCGCCAGACCTTCATCGACTATGCGCCGCCCGGCGAGGTACCCGCCCTGATGGCCGAGTGGCTGGCGCTGGCTAATTCTTCGGCGCACGAACCGCTGGCGGCTTATGTCGCGCTGCATGTCGGTTTCGTCCGCATCCACCCTTTCTTCGATGGCAATGGCCGCATGGCGCGCTTGCTCGCCAATCTGCCGGTGTTGCGCGCCGGATTGCCGCCTATCGTGATCGACGCCCGGCGGCGGCGGGAGTACATCCGCCTGCTTGCCGAATACGAACTGGCGGTAGGGCAAGCTCGTGCCGGCGCCCCGTTGCTGCCCGAAGCGGGGCGATTGGGCGATTTCGAGGCCTTCTGTCGCGACAACTGGCCGGCCTCGCTTGATCTTGTCGCCGAGGCGAGAGAAAGGCAGAGCCGCCGGTTGGGCTGAGGTACGAAGCCCAACCTGGTGCGCTCGATTTGTGTTTGCCGCGCGTTCCCCCGCCTTGCACAATTCGCGCCTTTCACACTTCACCACCGCGCCGTCATGGACCTTTTTTCCGACTCCGCTGCCATCAGCGTCGTTCCCACACCAGACCGTCCCAAGCTGTCCAAGGCACAGAAAGCCTTCAACACTCTGATCGGCAAGATCGAGAAGCAACGCGTGTTGCTGGCGGGGTGGGAAGCGGCCGTGCCGCGCTACCAGCAACGCCATCTCGCCGAGATGGCGCCGCTGATCGAGAAAGCCACCAACCTGCGCCGCGAATTGGTGTTTGCCCTGGATCGGGCGCATACCCAAAAGCCGTTGGCCAAGGCCGAACGGCGGCTGGTCGCCGATCTGGTTCGCGATTTCGCGGGTGAACTGGTGGACGAGGATGGCGATGCGGAGATGAAGGCGCTGTACAACCGCTACGGTGGCGATTTCGACGCAGAACAGGCCGCCGTCCTCTCCGGGATGAATGCGATGCTGGGGGACTTGGGGCTGGGTCTGGGCGACGATCTGGATCTGGCTAATCCGGATGCGTTCATGGAACAGATGCGGGCCAGGTTGACGGCGGAAGAGGAGAGGGAAGCCGCCGCCTGGCGCGAAGCCGAGGCGGCCCGGCCGCAGCGCAAGAAGACCGCGAAGCAGTTGGCACGGGAAGAAAAGCTGCACGAGGAGGAACAACGGGTCCACCAGTCCATGCGCGAGATTTACCGCAAGCTCGCCAGCGCCCTGCACCCCGACCGCGAGCCCGACCCGGAAGAGCGGGTGCGCAAGACCGGGTTGATGCAGCGGGTAAACCAGGCCTACGACAAGAAGGATCTACTGGCCTTGCTGGAATTGCAGTTGCAGATCGAGCACATCGACCAGGCCGCGCTCAACAGCTTCTCAGAGGAGCGGCTGGCGCATTTCAACAAGATCCTGCGGGAGCAATTGCGGGAGTTGGAGGACCAGGTTTTCCACACCAGCAATGAAGCCATGTTCAACCTGGGTATCGACACGTATCGGCTGCTGACCCCGGCCACCATGATGCGCGAACTCGATGCGAACCTCGCCCAGATGCGCCGTGCGGTGCGTGAAGTGGAGGCGGACCTGAAGGCGATTCAGGAAATCGCGACACTCAAGGCCTGGCTCAAGCAGATGCGCCGCCATCGGCGCGCCAGGGTCGAGGACGATTTCGACGACGTCCCGTTCTGACCCGGCTGGATTCCTCGGTTGCGTAGGGCGGAATGCCCTCTCAAGAAATACATCGCAAGCCATTGATTCCGTAGCGTGCGCCGTGCGCACGATTGATGTCCCACACGTGCTTATCGGGTTGTCTCCCAAGCCCACTACCGGTAGTGACGTAGGTTGGGCAAAGCGAAGCGTGCCCAACGAACCGCCGCGATGTTGGGCACGCTTCGCTTTGCCCAACCTACGGCGCCATGCCGCGAAATCACGGGCCACTACATCTA
>JAUYFG010000046.1 GCA_030690985.1 Pseudomonadota bacterium | reverse complement strand
CGTTCCAGAAGCCCGGCCAGTCAATCGCTTCGATGATGCGCAAACTCTGTCTGCGTCCCCGCATCGTTCTCGACTATCTGCGGCTCACCAAAAACTCCGCCCCTGCTCGGCAGGATTCGTGAGAACAAATTTGCCCTGATGTACGACCTGACGCGGTAAATCCCGCGTCCGGGTTTGGCGACCTGGTAATGAACGAGCGGACAGACGCTCACAGCGTCTTTTTTTACGTCCGCAGCGCGCGGCCTGGCCTTCAGTTTCGGCGGGCCGGGCGGGGAGCCCTTCGGGGCTGCCGGTTACCGTTCGCCGGTTCGCCAACCCCGTCCGGTTCCGCCCCCCGTTTGGCGACGGGGAGCGGGAATGCAAACTGAACGAACGGAGGCCATCATGGCTGACACCCGCGTTTCCCTTCCCGGCGCATCCCTGCGCCACGTCCCCGGCATGGCTTACCGTGCCGCCTACACCCCCGAGAGCATCACCGCCGCCGCCCTGGAACACGGCACCGCGCGCAGTGCCGAATATCGCGCCGGCCTGCTGGACGTGCTCAAGTTCAAGATGCAGCGCGTCCCCATCCATTGCCCGCACCGCCCCGGCACCGCGCAATTCGACGCCTATTTCGCCGGCAACACGCGCGGCTTCGACGTGTATCGCGCCCACCTGGAACAAGGGGGCCGCCATGACTGACCGCTTGATTCCCGTCCCCTTCCAGGGCGCCACCCTGGCTTTGATCGAGCATGAAGGCGAGCCGTTCGCCGCCATGCGGCCCATTGTCGAAGGCATGGGCATCACCTGGCAGGCGCAGCATGAAAAACTCAAGAGCGAGGGGCAACGCTGGAAGTGTCAGGCTATCGTGACAGTTGCCGAGGATGGCAAGCGCCGCGAGATGGTTTGCCTACCCCTGCGCAAGCTGGCCGGCTGGCTGGCGGGGATCAGCGTCCGCAAGGTGAAGCCCGAGGTACGGGACCGGCTGACCGCCTTTCAAGCGGAATGCGACGATGCCTTGTGGGCGTACTGGACGGCAGGCCGCGCCGAACGCCCGGCGCCGGCACAAGCCGACCTGTTTCACCCCGAGGTCTACCGGATGCCCCTGGAAGGCCGCGAGGAAAACGACGCCGCCACCCTCTACGGCCACGCCCGCGAGCATCTGTCCTTGTCCTATCAGATGGTGAATCAGGCCGGGGGCAACGTGCAACCCAGCACCCGCGCCGCCTTCCTGGAAGCCGCCCGCGCCGCCGCCGCCCGTGCCGTGGCCCTGATCGAGTCCGCCGCCGTGGGGGTGCGTCATGACTGACAACACCGCCCACGAAGCCGTCTTCAAGCGCATTTGTGAACTCATGGACGAAGCCCAGGCCCACCCCCCCACCCCGGCACCGGCCGTCGCCTGGCACGAACACGGCGCCTTCGACGACCTCTATGCCGCGCAATGGCAAATCAGCCGCGCCCGTGATGCCCTGGCCGGCATCGCAGCCTTGATGCAGCCCGATAGCCGGGCCGGCGATGAACAACTGAACATGGCCCACCGCAGCGATGCAAGCGCCGTGTTCGCGTTCTTCGCCGAAGCCATGCAAGCCCCGCTGGAAGTGGTGGGCAGTGCCGCCAACCGCCTGAAAACCGCCTTGCGCACCGGCCAGCCGTAGCCCGGCCGCACTCTAGCCATAACGCGCCACCAGGGCGGGCAGGGGCAACCCTCCCGCCTTTGTTATGTGAAAACAGTTTTATCGAAGTGGGGGCGATTCCGGCGTTTCATTGAATCCCCAAAGGATTTTACTGGAACCGCCAATGCCGACACCTGCCGCCCCCTTGAGCAAGCCCCGCCAGCGTGGGGAAAACCTGCTTTCTGAGCTGGAAAGCGCCCTGGCTGCTGGCATCACCCAAGAAGGCATTGCCCCCGATGCCGCCAGCCGCGTAGCCATTGCCGTGACTGACCGCATCAGCGAGCAATTCGGCGGGATCGGGGCCTACATCCCGAAAGGGGGCAACCGCCACACCCAAAGCCGGAACGCGGAAATTGCCCGTGAATTCACCGGAAACAACATTGATGAACTCGTTGCGCGTTACCACCTGACCGAGGTTTGCATCCGGCAAATCCTGAAACGCGAACGCGCGATGCGCGCCCCTGCCCCCCTTCCCACCCCTTAACTACCGCCTTCTCAAAATTGCATAGGAACCGCCATGCCGCCCGCGCCCCATTCCACCACCACGCACGCCCCCCGCATCCCGGCAACCCATGCCGCCACCCCGCCCGAATGCCGGCTGGGTGAATGCACCGAAAAAACCGGATGGGTTCACCTTGTCCCCGCCGGCACGTTCACCGGCCGCGACGGGCGCGGCCCCTACCGGCTGGATACGGCCGCCATCCTGCAAACCTTCGCCACCTGGGGTATGGATTTACCGGTGGACTATGAACACCAGTCCGTCACCGCCGGCACGAACGGCCAGCCGGCGCCCGCCGCTGGCTGGATCAAGCAACTCGACGCGCGAGAGGGTGGCTTGTGGGGGAGGGTGGAATGGACCGAACGCGCCCTGGCCATGATTCGGGCGAAGGAATATCGCTACCTGTCGCCCGTGTTCCGCTATCAACCCGACGGCTGCATCATGGCCATTCTTGGCGCCGGCCTGACCAATCAGCCGAACTTGCACTTGACCGCGCTTCACCGCGCAGCCTTCGCAGCGGATACGGCCTCTCAAGGGGTTTATGCCTGCCCGGAAGGCTGCACCGTGGACCCGGAACGGCTGGCGATTCACCGCGCCGCCCTGGAGCTACAGCAACTTTCACCCGGTATGTCGTACCCCTCAGCGGTGCGAATTGTGTTGCCTTGAAACCCTCCCTTGCCACCCTGTTACCTGGAACGAAACCATGAAATCCGCCCCCACCCCCACCGCCGCGCAAACCACGGCAGCAGCCAAGCAAATTCGTGAAGCCCTGGAAACCCTGCGCGGCGACATCAAGACCATTGATGCCCGAATCGCCGAAATCGAACAGGAAAAACAGGCATTGCGCGCCGCGCCCCTGAGCCTGGAAGACTGGAGCGCCTACCTGAAAGCGCATATCGAACGCATGGGGGGCGATTATGGAACGGTCCACATGAGCTCCATGCTTCGGCTCCGGCCTTACGAGACGCCACAGAATGAAATGGGCTGGAGCAGCTTTGAAACGGAAGCCGGTGAAATGCTCTTTTACGCGCCCGACCTAGATCGTCTGTTTGCCCCGGCGGAAATGGTCAAGGCGCTTTGCCTGATGTTCCCCGACGAGCTTACCCGCGCCTTCATGGAGCGGTTCCAGGCCCGCTATGGTGACCGCTGGGGCAACGGCGATGCCGTCCCCGTAGCCGAGCGCCGGGCGATGATTCAACGGCTGGATTCCGAATTGGAAACGCTGGAAGGCCAGCGGGCCGGCCGGGCGTCTGAGGTTCAGGAAATCACCCGTTCCGTGGCGGGTTGAGGAAGTACCGGGCCGCGCTTGCGGCCCGGCGGGGTGCGAGTCACCCATTTTTCGGCTATCCGCTAGACTCGGATCATGGATGCCGATGCCTACCTTTTGCTTACGCTTGCCGGCCTGACAGTGGCGGCGATTTCCATGCAGCCGATTATCTGGATTGCATGGGGGATTGTCTTCGCGGCCGTGTGTGTGCGCATCGTGTGTCTGGTGGTCGGGGTGTGTCGGGGCTGACACGTGCTCACTTACGCTTTTCTCATCTTCGGCGCGCTGGCCATCATCGAAGGGTTTTCTCTCCCAAGTCTGACCGTCATGGGTATTGGCGGCTTGTTGCTGCTACTGGCTCTTATCGTTGCGGCTATCGAGTTCATCACGCCGCGATAATGACCAGCGGGAGGCCGCGAGGTTTTACGCATGGGAGGGGCGGGAGCCGCTCGTAAAGTTTCAAACCTAGTTTCTGAAAGTTTCAAACCAATTCGCCCCCGTCACAAGCTTCACTATCAGCACATGACTTAATGCTTATTACCTATAGAATTTTACATAATCTTCATTCAGGGTCGTTTGAGTATGCGGCCGTGCGGCGATGTGTCACACCGCTTATACTTGTGACACATCCTTTTTCCCGGAGTCGCTCCATGAAAGAACTCACCATCCGTGAAGCCCGAGAAGGTCTGTCGCATCCGGAAGCGATGTTCGCCGATGACGAGGAAATCCTGGTCGTATGCCGGGGCGAGCCGGTGGCGCGGATTTTGCCGGTGGTGCCAAAGCGCAAGGTTCGTTCACTGGCAGCGTTCCGGGCCACCCAGCCAATGCAGACCGTTCCCAGCGAAGTCCTGATCGCCGAGGATAGGGAAGACCGCTGCTGATGCTCTACGTGGATACCAGCGCCCTGATCAAGCGCTACATCACCGAGTCCAATAGCGATGAGTTCGACGCCTTCTTCATGGCGCGTACTCAACTGGCCGTCAGCCGCCTGACTCTGGTGGAAATCCGTTGCGCCCTGGCGCGCCGGCGCCGCAACGGGGAAATCGACACACTCCTGGAAGAACAGGCCATGGAAGAAGTGCGTACCGACATTCAGGACGGTGCGCTGGAAATCCACCCCGTCGGCGATGATCAGGTGGCCCACGCCCTGCATCTCATAGGCCAGGTGTCGCCTCTGCCTCTGCGGACCTTGGACGCGCTGCACCTGTCCATTGCCCAACACCTCCATGCCCGGGATTTCGCCACCGCCGACCGCCTACAGGCGGAGGCCGCGCAAGCCCTGGGGTTCAATGTTTTCACCTTTATGCAATTGAAGTCATGACCGATACCGCCACTCCCACCCCCGCCCAAGAAGAAAACCAGATCATCGCCGAGCGCCGCGAAAAGCTCGCCGGCATTCGCGCGCAGGGGATCGCCTTCCCCAACGACTTCGAGCGCCGCGACTACGCCGCTGACCTGCACGCGGCGCACGCCGAAACAACCAAGGAAGACCTGGAGGCCAGCCCGGTCGCTGTGCAACTTGCCGGCCGCATGATGTTGAAGCGGGTCATGGGCAAGGCCAGTTTCGCCACCTTGCAGGACATGAGCGGACGCATGCAGATCTACGTCTCGCGTGAAGCGGTCGGCGAAGCAGCCTATGACGCCTTCAAGCGCATGGACCTGGGTGACATCCTCGGCGTGGCCGGCACCCTGTTCCGCACCAAGACCGATGAACTGACCATCCACGCCACCTCGGTGCGCCTGCTCACCAAGGCGCTGCGGCCGTTGCCGGAGAAATTCCACGGCCTCACCGACCAGGAACAGAAATACCGTCAGCGTTACCTCGATCTGATTACCAACGACGCTGCGCGCCGCACCTTCATCATTCGTTCCAAAGTCATCCAGGTCATGCGCGAGTTCTTCACCACGCGCGGCTACCTGGAAGTGGAAACGCCGATGATGCATCCCATCCCCGGCGGCGCGAATGCCAAGCCCTTTCTCACGCACCACAACGCACTCGACATGCAGTTATACCTGCGCATCGCGCCGGAGTTGTACCTCAAGCGTCTGGTCGTCGGCGGCCTGGAAAAAGTCTTTGAAATCAACAGGAATTTTCGTAACGAAGGCATTTCGACACGGCACAACCCGGAATTCACCATGGTCGAGTTTTACGAGGCCTATCGGGATTACCGCTACCTGATGGACTTCACCGAAGCCATGTTCCGCGACATCGCCGAGAAGGTGCTGGGCACCACCAGCGTGCCCTACCAGGGCCACCAGATCGACCTGGGCGCGCCTTTCGCCCGCCTGACCGCGCTCGACGCCGTGCGTCACTACCACCCGGAACTGCGCGACGCGCCGCTGCACGACCAGGCTTTCGTGGTCGAAGAACTGAAGCGCCGCAAGATCGGCTTCCGTCCGAAAGACGGCCTCGGCGGCCTGCAACTGACGCTGTTCGAAGAAACCACCGAACACCTGCTGATCCAGCCCACCTTCATCATCGACTACCCGGCGGAAACCTCGCCGCTGGCGCGCCGCAACGACAGCAATCCGGACATCACCGACCGCTTCGAGCTGTTCATGGTCGGCCGCGAAATCGCCAACGGCTTCTCCGAGTTGAACGACCCGGAAGACCAGGAAGCCCGCTTCGACGAACAGGTCGCCGCCAAGGAAGCCGGCGACGAGGAAGCCATGTTCAAGGACAAGGATTACATCCGCGCCCTGGAGCACGGTCTGCCCCCCACCGCCGGCGAAGGCATCGGTATCGACCGCCTGATCATGCTGCTTACCGATTCGCCCAGCATCCGTGACGTGATCCTGTTCCCGCAGTTGCGGCGGGAAGACTAAGCCTCACCGATGACCCCCGCCCTCCAGCAAGCCCTCACCCAGGTCAACCGTATCGTCCTCGGCAAGGAAAACCAGGTGCGCCTGTGCCTGGCCTGCCTGCTGGCGCGCGGCCATCTCTTGATCGAAGACGCGCCCGGCGTCGGCAAGACCACGCTGGCGCACGCCCTGGCGCGCACCCTGGGGCTGGAGTTCCACCGCATCCAGTTCACCAGCGATCTGCTGCCGGCTGACATCCTGGGCGCGGCGATCTATGACCGGGAGAGCGCCCAGTTCAGCTTTCACCCCGGCCCGATCTGAAGTGGACCCCTGCGTCAAGACAAAAACCCACCTGATTTAAGCTGTGCATTCGACTTGATTAGCAGCTGGACGGCGCTGCCCCGGTTTTGCCTTTGACTCGGCCGTTGCTGTGGCCTTTGACTTTGCTTCTGCGGTGG
>JAUYFG010000045.1 GCA_030690985.1 Pseudomonadota bacterium | reverse complement strand
GAAGCAGGCGGGACGCCTGCGCTACATGTGGGCCTCCGGCTAATGAACAATCTCGGATCAAACCGGTTTTCACGAGAAAGGATGCAAAAAAATGAATAGTCGCGGCATGAAACAAACCCTACTCGCCACCCTGGCGCTGAGCCTGACCGTTCCCGCCCTGGCTGCCGACCCGGCCGCCGCCGCCAACCCCTATCTGACTCACGTGCCTATTTCCGCCGGCCCGATGATCTTGCCGGTATCTCCCGGTGGCCGCGGCACGCGCCCTTACGAGATGTCACGCACCATCCCTCCGGCAGAAAAGGAGGTGATGATGAAAAAAATGATGCCCATGATGAACATGGTCGCGCGCATGGACGTGAAAGACGTCATGAACATGATGGCCATCAAGTACCCGGCCAAGAAGGGCCTGAGCTTCGACGACGTCAGGCAGTCCATGGAACTCCGTGCCAACCAGCTCAACTTCAAGAAAGTCGGCGAGAGCCCGATGTGGAAAGACATCCAGGCCGTGCTGGGCGACAAGGACGCGCCGCGCATGGAGGTCTACCACTACTGCGACATCGCCGCAGGTCGTGAAATTCTGAAATACGCCCCGGAGTCCATCGTCTACCTGCCCTGCCGCATCGCCATCATGGAAGATGCCGACAAGAACATCTGGGTGCTCAGCCTGGACTGGAATACCTCCTGGCTGGATTCCCTCTCCAGCAAGATGGGCGCCCCCAGTGTGTTGCTGAAACATGCCACCGACATTCGCGACAAGATGGACAACATCATGAAGGCCGCCGCCAACGGCGACCTGTAACAAGCAAGCCGCCCCGCATCGGTCCCGGCGCGGGGCAGCAACCCGCACCATGCAATGCGACCGTGCTTGATGCGGTACGCCGCGCTCTGATGAACCTGGATTCCTCAGTCGACCGCTCCGTGACCACCGGGACACCGCATGGATACAGGCGCGGGAGCGTCCGCTGCGGTTGACTCCGCGAGGTCGTCGTAGGAGCGGGCTTGCCCGCGATACAGCGGAGTCGTAGCGCTTCAGCGCGTACGAATCCGGCGTGCCCCTTGCGGGTACCACGGCGGCTATCGCGGGCGAGCCCGCTCCTACGACGGGGTTCAACTGCGGAATCCAGGATGAAGCCCCTGCTTACATCCTTCAGCAACCACATCCTGCGAACCGACCTACGTTTTTGGGGTATGCCGGGCTTGGCAGCGCACCTGGAAGCACTGCTCGTCTTCCAGCCTGAACGCGGTCAGTGCGCCGCCCCAGAGGCAGCCGGTATCCAGGGCGATGACGTCTTCCCGCACCATCAGGCCCAGCGTGGACCAGTGGCCGAACAGGATGCGCGCGTCGCCGCTCCTGCGATTGGGGAAATCGAACCAGGGGACGAGGTCTTCCGGCGCCGTGCCCAGGCCCAGCTTGTGCTGGAACTCCAGGCTGCCGTCGACGTGCAGATAGCGGGTGCGGGTCAGCGCGTTGGCGATGAAGCGCAGGCGATCCTGGCCGCTGAGCAGGGGGCTCCAGCGGCGCGGCTCATTGCCGTACATGTCTTTCAGGAAGGCGCGCCAGTGCGGCCCGCGCAAGGCCCGTTCCAGCTCACCGGCATGCAATTCGGCGGCGTCGGCGTCCCACTCCGGCGGCAGACCGGCGTGCAGCATCAGCCATTCCCCGTCCCGGTACAGCATGGGGCGGTGGCGCAGCCATTCCAGCAGCGCCGCGCGGTCAGGCGCGCGCAGGATCATATCCAGCGTGTCCTTGCGGTGCGGCGGCACGAAGCCCTCCGCCACCGCCAGCAAATGCAGGTCGTGATTACCCAGCACCGCCACTACGCAATCGTCGTGCTGCATGCACCAGCGCAGCACGGCCAGCGAATCCTCGCCGCGGTTGACCAGGTCGCCGGTGATCCAGAGGCGGTCACGGGCGCGGTCGAATTTCAGGGCGGCAAGCAAGGTTTCCAGCGCTTCGTTACAACCCTGGATGTCGCCGACGACGTAGGTGCTCATGCGGCATCCGGCCCTTGCAGCGTCATCAGCGGCTTCATCGCGGTGAGCAGGCTGGCGAACAGTTTGGAGTGAAGTTGTTCCTGTTCCGCCAGCAGGGCCTTCATCTGGTAGCGCTGCATGGGCATGGAGAAACAGGCCGGGCAGTTCTCGAATATCGCCGGCAGCGCCGCGCGGCTGGCGAAATCGCGGGTCTGCCGCTCGCGCGCGTAGACCAGGGGGCGAATCACCCGCACATCGCCGGCATCGTTCAGGTAATGCGCCTGCATGGTGCGCAGCTTGCCGCCGAAGAACGCGCTCATCAGGAAGCTTTCCGCCAGGTCGTCGAGGTGCTGCGCCAGGGCCAGCACGCCGTAGCCGTTCTCGCGCGCGATGCGGTAGAGGATGCCCCGGCGCATGCGCGAGCAATAGGCGCAAAAGGAATCGCCTTTCATGTGCAGGGCGGCGGATTCGAGGATGGGCTGACTTTCATAGAAATAGGTCACACCCAGATCCGCCAGGTAGCCCTTGAGCGGCGAGGGGTCGAACTCGGGCGATTGCGGATCGACCGTGCAGGCCGCCAGTTCGAACTTCACCGGCGCCTTCTTTTGCAGGTGCAACAGGATCTGGAGCAGCGTGAGGCTGTCCTTGCCGCCGGACAGCCCGAGCAGGATGCGGTCGCCAGCGCGGATCATGGCGAAATCGCCGATGGCGCGTCCGGCGGCGCTGAGCAGGGGGCGCGAGGGGGTGACGGCCGTGCCGGTCAAGGCAACGCCTTGCTCAGGCTTTCCAGGAATTTCTCGGGCGGCTCGTAGCCGATCACGCGGTAGGCGATCTCCTGGCCCGACTTGTCGAAGAAGATGATGCTGGGCGGGCCAATCACCTTGAACCGGGCTCGCAGCGCATCGTCGTCGGCCGTGTTGTCGGTGATGTCGGCCTGGAGCAACAGCACGCCCTTGAGGCGTGCCTGCACCTTGGCATCGGCGAAGGTGAAGCGCTCCATTTCCTTGCACGACACACACCAGTCGGCATAGAAGTCCAGCATCACCGCGCGACCGCCAGCGCCCTTTACCGCAGCATCCAGTTCGGCGTTGTTTTTCACCCGCTGGAACGCCGGATGCGGCGCCGTTTCGGCCGCGCCGGCGACGCCGCCCTTGAAGATGGCCAGCGGTTGCAACACATCGCGGCCGCCGCCCAGCGCACCCAGCAACAAGGCGATACCTGTGACCAAGGCGATCAGGCCGGTCCCTTTCCAGAAGCGGGCCCAGCCGCCGGCATTCACCGCCAGGTGCTCGGTGGCCTTGAGGTAGACGCCGGAGATCATCAGCAGAGTGGCCCACATCAGCATTTGTGCGATTGCCGACAACACCGGCGAGATCAGCCAGATCGCCACGGCCAGCAGGGAGACGCCAAAGAATCTCTTCACCGACTCCATCCAGCCCCCCGCGCGCGGCAGCAGGGCGCCGGCGGAAAGACCGACCAGCAGCAGCGGCACGCCCATGCCCAGGGCCAGGAAGAACAGGGAAATCGCGCCCAGCACCACATCGCCGGTCTGGCTGATGTAGAGCAGCGCGCCGGCCAGGGGCGCCGCGACGCAGGGGCCGACGATCAGCGCGGAAATGACGCCCATCAGGAACACGCTGGCGAAATGGCCGCCCTTGACCCGGTTGCTGGCCTCGGTGAAGCGGCTCTGCAGGAAGCTGGGCAGTTGCAGTTCGTAGAAACCGAACATGGACAGGGCCAGCGCCACGAAGATGGCCGCCCCCGTGCCCAGCGCCCAGGGGTTCTGCAGGGCGTTGGAAATCAGGGTGCCGGACAGCCCCGCCGCCACGCCGGCCAGGGAGTAGGTGAAGGCCATGCCGAGGACATAGGCCAGCGACAGCATGAAGCCCTTGCGCTTGGTGATGCCCGCGCCCTGGCCGACGATGATGCCGGAGAGGATGGGGATCATCGGGAACACGCAGGGGGTGAACGAGAGCAGCAGGCCGAAGCCGAAGAAGCTGGCCACCACCACCCAGTAATTGCCGCCTTCGAGCAGGGCGGTGATCCGGCCCGCGTCGGAGGTGTCCTTGGCGGGCGCGCTTGCGACGGGCGCCGGCGGCGCGCTGACGGCGGACGGCGGCGGCGGGGCTGCTTCAGCGACCGGCTCGGCGGCGCTTTCCGTGCTTGTGGTGGCCGGCGCGGCGGGAATGGCTGCGGCAAGTTTCACGGACAGGTTGAGGCTCTGTTCCTGCGGCGGATAGCAAATGCCCTTCTCGCTACACCCCTGAAAACTGGCGCTGAGCTTCAGCTTGCTGGTCCCCGCCGGCAGGCCGGCCAGTTTCACCACGGCGCTGAAGGACTGATGGTAGATGCGCATCTTGCCGAAGTTGGGGTCGTTTTTGACCTCGGACGGTGGCAGTTCCACGCTTGCCACGGTCGCCCCGGCGGGCTGTGTCACCTTGAACGTCAGCTTGTCGCGATACAGGTAATGCCCCTTGGCGATCTTGTAGCGCGCTTCCAGGGCGCCATCGGGAAGCGCCTTCAATTCCAGCTTGAAGGCTTCCTCGGGCGCCAGGAATTCCGGCTCGTCACCCCCCATCAAATTACCCGCCATCGCCTTCAACCGGGCCAGCGCGGACGAGCTCTGCTGTTGCAGCGGCGCGCTCGAAGTTTGCTGTGGCACGGACGGTTTGATGGCTGCCACGCTCTCCTGCGGCGGATAGCAGACCCCGACATCCGCGCAGCCCTGGAATTCGGCCTTCAGGCTGAAGGGCTTGGGCGTGCCGTCGGGGAACACCACGGGAATGCGGAAACGCAGGTCGTCGCGATAGGTTTCGATGCGGCCGAAATATTCATCCTGCTTGATCTTGCCGGCGGGCAGGGCCGGGGTTCCCAGTTTCACGCCCGCATCGGCGCTGAACTTGAGTTTGTTTTTGTAGAGGTAATAGCCCTTGGCAATCTGGAAGTTCACTTCCGCGCTGGTCGGGGTCGCCTGGCTGGCGGAATAGACAAAGGCCTTTTCCGGCTCCAGCAGATTGTCCTCGGCATGTGCGAGAAACGAGGAAAGACAAAAGAAGGCGGCGAGGAAGCCGATGGGGAAACGCATGAGGAAACTCCGGGTCAGGGTTGGGTCGCTGCGGCGGCCCAGCGGAGATAATCGGGCAAGCCATCGTTCACGTCGATGGCGATGATTTCTGGTAGCTGATAAGGATGGTTCTCGCGCAGAAAGGTTTCCAGCGCGGGGTAACGTTCGGCCGTGGTCTTGATGATCAGGGGAATCTCCACATCTTCCTGCGTGGCATCCTGCCAGCGGTAAATCGAACGGCAGGGCGGCAACACATTGACGCAGGCCGCCAGCCTGGCTTCCACCATCTCACGCGCCAGACGACCGGCAATTTCGGCATTGGGCAGGGTGGTAAGGACGATGCGGAGTGCCGGCGGCGAAGACACGAGGATAGGTTATGAGTATGCGGGTTACGGGGGGAGCGGCATGGCTGGCGCTGATTATAGCTGTCGCCATTCCGGCCCTGGAAATAGTGGGGATTTACCAGATTGCGCAAAAAATCGGCTGGGGCTGGACCCTGCTCTGGCTGATCTCGGCCATCTGGATCGGGGCGACCCTGATTCGTGCCCAACACAGCGACCTGCCGACGCGTCTGAAGCAGGCCCTGGAACGTGGAGAAAACCCGTTCGGAGAAGTATGGGCCAGCGGCCGCCGCCTCCTGGCCGGCGTCCTGTTGATCCTGCCCGGTGCCGGGAGCGATCTGCTGGCATTGCTGTTGCTGCTTTGGCCGACGTCGCGCGCGCCTTCTCCAATCACGCCACCGGCTACGGCAGGCGGTGAAGCGGAGGTGATCGAGGGGGAGTTTCGCCGTGAGGATTGACTTGGCCCCTTTCCATCGAAGGTAGGGGTGAATCGTCACATCAAGGCAATATCAACTTGACCGCGATGCCCGGTTTGAAAATAACGCTATCGCTACCCGATTGATTACAAATGAGTTACGAGGAATTCCCGGTTGATTCAAGGCAGCAACAGCTTGGCTTCAAAGCGTTCGAAGGAAGCAGAGCGCCGCAGTTTTCTCCAATCGGGTTGCTCCTGGCTCATGACTTTCACGGCGTGGACCTTGTCGTCATAACGCCAGCCACGGGCCTGTTTGAAGTGATTGATCACGGCAGCTTTGGGCTGTTGAACCCGATCCGGTGCACGGATTCGTCCCGCCTCATAGCGATGGGCCCAGGGCAAATTTGTTCTCACGAAGCCTGCCGAGCAGGGGCGGAGTTTTTGGTGAGCCGCAGATAGTCGAGAACGATGCGGGGACGCAGACAGAGTTTGCGCATCATCGAAGCGATTGACTGGCCGGGCTTCTGGAACG
>JAUYFG010000081.1 GCA_030690985.1 Pseudomonadota bacterium | reverse complement strand
CCCAATGACACTAGATGTAGTGGCCCGTGATTTCGCGGCATGGCGCCGTAGGTTGGGCAAAGCGAAGCGTGCCCAACATCGCGGCGGTTCGTTGGGCACGCGCAGCGACGCCCAACCTACGTCACTACCGGTAGTGGGCTTGGGAGACAACCGGATAAGCACGATCTGTAGTCCCTTACGGCCCAAGTCTTCACATTTCATGAGCCAATTTGTAGCCTGTTTGGTTCCAGCTTCGCCGGCTTAGGATGAATCAGCACCTTCCCGAACTCATCGAACTGAACCGCCTGCTCGACGCGGCGCCGCCCGAGTTATCGGCGCGCGTGGCGCATACGGTCACGGTGGAGGGCACAGCGTTGCCCATCCATGTCCTGACCCTGGGCAACCCCGATCCGAACCTTCCGGCGATCGGCTATTTCGCCGGTGTGCATGGGCTGGAGCGCATCGGCACCCGGGTCTTGCTGGTGTTTCTGCGTGGGCTGTTGAACCGGCTGAAGTGGGACCCGCTGCTGCACCGGCAACTGGAAGTGCTGCGCATGGTGTTCGTGCCGCTGGCCAATCCCGGCGGCATGTGGCGCAACACGCGCTGCAATCCGGGCGGAGTCGACCTCATGCGCAACGCGCCGCTGGATGCCCTGGAACGGGTGCCCTTTCTGCTCGGCGGCCAACGCTTCAGCGCCAACCTGCCCTGGTATCGCGGCCCGGCCGACGCACCGATGCAAGCGGAAAGCCAGGTGCTGGAGCGGGTGGTGGAAGAAGAACTCAGTCAGCGCCGCTTCAGCCTGGCCCTGGATTGCCACTCCGGCTTCGGCGCGCGTGACCGCATCTGGTTTCCCTACGCCCACACCTCCAAGCCGTTTCCGAACCTGCCGGAAGTCCACGCGCTGAAAGAGCTATTCGAGCAGACCTACCCCTCGCACAACTACGTGGTTGAGCCGCAAAGCCGGCAATACCTGGCGCATGGCGACCTCTGGGACCATTTCTACCTGCGCGCGCGGGCCGCAGGCGGCGCGGAGCGGGTGTTCCTGCCGCTCACCCTGGAAATGGGCTCCTGGCTGTGGGTGAAGAAAAACCCGCGCCAACTGTTCTCCCGCCAGGGCCTGTTCAACCCGCGCCCCGGCCACCGCCTGCACCGCATCCTGCGGCGCCATCTGCTGTGGCTGGATTTCCTCGCGCGCGCCACCTGCGGCTGGGAAAACTGGCTGCCACACGGCGATGCGCGCTTGCGCCACAAGAAGCTCGCCATGGTCGAGTGGTACGGCTGGCACCTGCACTCATGACGACCTGGGTTTTTCTCCGTGGCCTGACCCGCGAGGCGCGGCACTGGGGCGATTTCCCCGCGCGTTTCCGCACCGCCTTCGCGGAAGCATGGGCAGAAGGCGACCTCCTCACCCCCGACCTGCCCGGCAACGGCCAGCGCTTCATGGAACCCAGCCCGTGCAGCGTGGAAGCCATGCTGGAAGCCTGTCGCCACGATCTGCGCGAACAGGGCAAGCCGCCGCCCTACCACCTGCTGGCCCTCTCGCTGGGCGGCATGGTGGCCGTGGCCTGGGCCACGCGCCATCCGGAGGAATGCCAAGCTGCGGTATTGCTCAGTACCAGCCTGCGCCCCTGGAACCCGTTCTACCAACGCCTGCGGCCGGGCGCCTACCCCACGCTGCTGCGGCAACTGCTGCTGAGCGGCACGGCGCGTGAGCAAGCCATCCTCGAACTCACCAGCGCCCACGCGGAGGAACTGCGCCAGGTGCTGCCGAACTGGACCGCCTGGGCGCGCGAATGCCCGGTTTCGCGCCGTAACACCCTGCGCCAATTGCTCGCCGCCGCGCGCTTCTCCGCCGTTGCCAAGCCCGACGTCCCGCTCCTCATCCTCGCCGCAGCCGGCGACCGCATGGTCCACCCGCGTTGTTCGCAACGGCTGGCCCAAGCCTGGAACGCCGATTTCGTGCTTCATCCCAGCGCCGGCCATGACCTGCCCCTGGACGACGGCGACTGGGTCGCGCGCGAAGTGAAGACGTTCGTGACCGCCTTGCGCCGATCACAATCGAATCTGTAGCGCCGGCGCCTCGCTGGCGTCTGGCGGCCGCAACGGGTGACGGCGGCCTGAACGGAGAAGTCAGGCAGGGCGCAGGGCAGTCAGGTCGAGGAGGACATAGCGCGCAAAGCGCCCGGCCTTCCGGTCACCGTCATCGCTCACCAGAATGATGTACTCCTGGCCATCGACCAAGGCCGGGCTGATGCCTTCGGCGTGCTCGAAACCGGAGAGGCCCGGCACGATCATGCGCTGCGCGCGCTCCCCCGGCTTGCCCGCCCAGAACCAGAGCTGGAACTGCGCCTGCTCACGGGCGGCCGGGCCGCTGATGAGGAGATAACCGCCGAGCGCGGCGAAGTAAGCCATGCCGCGAATGCCATGCCCACCCAGATCCAGCGTTATCAGGGTGGCCGAGATTCGGGGCGGTTCGCCGGCCGCGAAAATTGCCGTAGGGTTCTCGATGCTGGCGATGAGGGCGTGACGGTCGAGCTGCGGGCTGCGGAATCCAACCAGGAGGCGCTGCTGATCCGGGGTGATCTCCAGGGCTTCGATGTTGAGGCCACCCTCGGCCTTGACGTCCAGGATCGCGGCCGCTTCCGCCAGCACCGGGTGCGCCGCCATCAACGCCGGTTTGAGGCCCTTGGCCAGCACCGGCGCGACCACCCGGTCGGCCTCGATGCGAAAGCGGACCAGCTTGTCGCGGGACGGCTTCTCTTCCCCCTCACCGTCGCGCGAATGCGAGGTGAGGGCATAGAACTGGCCAGAACGGTCGAGGGTCAGCGCTTCGAGATCATCCAGTTTCCCGAAATCTTCAGCGGCTTCCATCGCTTCCGGGTTCAAAGGGACGCTGCTGACCTGACCATCGGCGCTGAGCGTGATGAGGCTGAAGGGGGTGCGCTTCTCGTCTTCGACGATCAGGAATCGCCCGTCCGGCAATTGCTGGATCGCGGAGGGTTCGTAGGTGCCCGTCAAGGCTTGGAAAGTGGGGATGGTCGTGTGCATGCCGTCTGGTAACCGACCCGGCGTACTGGATGTGGAGGGATTTGTCGCAGGGGGCGAGCGAGCGTTATGCCGTGCGCGAGTAGCGCGGCTGATCCTGGTCGGCTTGTTTGAGGTAGCCGTCGAAGCTCATAGCGATGTTGCGCAGGAACAGGCGACCGAGGTCGGTCACCACGATGCGCGAGGGTTCCAGGCTGACCAGCCCGTCGTCGGCCAGCGGCGGCAGATCGGCCAGGCCGTCGGCGAAGTAGGCATCGAAGTCGATGTTCCAGGCGGCGGCGAAGCTGGGTTTGTCCAGTTCCAGGTCGCACATGATGCGGGTGATGGCGTCGCGGCGGATCTGGTCGTCGCGGGTGAGTTTCAGGCCGCGTTCCACCGCCAGGCCGCCCTTGCCGATCCGTTCCTGATATTTCTTCAGGTTCTTCTCGTTCTGCATATAGCAATTGGGCGTCTGGCTGATGCTGGAGGCGCCAAAGGCGTAGATGTCGCAGTCCTTGTGCGTGGTGTAGCCCTGGAAGTTGCGCCACAGGGTCTTGCTCGCCTGCGCCTTGATCATTTCGTCTTCGGGACGGGCGTAGTGGTCCATGCCGATGTTGTCGTAGCCGGCCGCGCCGAGGCGCTCGTGAATGAGTTGTTGCAGGTCGAGGCGGGTGGCGAAACTGGGCAGGTCGCTCTCATTGATCAGCTTCTGATGCTTCTTCATCCACGGCACATGGGCGTAGGCGAAGATGGCGAAGCGATCCGGCGCCCACGGCACCACTTTGTCCAGGGTGCGCGCGAAGCTTTCCAGGGTCTGATGCGGCAGGCCGACGATCAAGTCCATGTTGATGCTGGAAAAGCCGAGTTCGCGCGCCCAGCCGTAGACATTCAGGATCAGTTCTTCCGACTGCACCCGGTTAACCGACTTCTGCACCTGCTCATCCAGGTCCTGCACGCCGATGGAGAGGCGGTTGAACCCGGCTTCGCGCAGGGCGACCAGGTGTTCGTGGGTCAGTTCGCGCGGGTCGGCTTCGCAGCCCATCTCGGCATCCGGCGCGATGCTGAAGCGGCTGCGCATCATCTCCATCAGGCGGCGGATGTCATCGGGCTTGAGATAGGTCGGCGTGCCGCCGCCCCAGTGCAACTGTTTTACCTGCCGGCGCGGGTCGGTGAGTTTCGCCACCCGGTCCATTTCCTGTTCCAGGAAGCCCAGGTAGTGGCTGGCCTTGTTGTAATCGCCGGTGGCGACCATGTTGCAGCCGCAGTAATAACAGAGCGTGTCGCAGAACGGGATGTGCGCGTACAGCGAGAGGCCGCGCGCCGGGTCTTGCGAGGTCGTGATCTCTTCGATCCAGTCCGCTTCGCTGAATCCGGTATGGAAATAGGGGGCGGTGGGATACGAGGTATAGCGCGGCCCCGGCTTGCTGTATTTCTCGAGGAGGGCGGTGAACTGGGACATGGCGGCTATTCCGAGGACGGCTAGGGGCGGGGATTGTAGGCGGGGGTGAAAGGCCAGGCAAGAAAGCGCCGTGACCTGAGTCAAGCGGGATGCCGATGGCGGTTTGGTTTTCAGAAGCGGGGTATCCGGATAAATGCGGCGCTACGTAGGTTGGGCAAAGCGAAGCGTGCCCAACGTTTTGCGCGTGTAATGTTGGGCACGCTTCGCTTTGCCCAACCTACGGGGTGGCTCATGTCACGGTGAATGTTGGGCTTCCTGGCGTCAGCCAAACCTACGCGCTAGATCGCCGCATTTATCCGGATACCCCGCTTTCAGAAAGGGAAAAGTTGAAACCCTGACGAAGTCGTCAAAATATCGACATAGCTCGCGTAGTACAAATCTATCCATAAGCAATAACTTATTGATATATAAGGGCCGGATTTAATGCCAAAACGGGCACAGACATTGCTTATATAAAAGCACTGGACGAGAGTTCAACCCAACCTCCCTGACCGCCGCAATGGCGGTTTTTCAAGCGGCATCGGTTCCCGATGCCGCTCTTTTTTTGTGCGGCCGAAACGTGCTGCTTGCTGGCGGCCACGCCGGCAAATCAAAGATAATCGCCCGGCTTTCACTGTCTGGACCGTCATGGGCTGCCCCCCCCCGGAAATCTTCAAGGCCTACGATATACGCGGCATCGTCGGCAAGACGTTGACCCCCGAACTGGTCGAGCTGATCGGCCGCGCGGTCGCTTCCGAGGTGCGCGCACGCGGTTGTAGTGACATCGTCATCGGGCGCGACGGGCGCCTGTCCGGCCCCGCGCTCAGCGCCGCCCTGGCCAAGGGCATTCAGGGGGGCGGCGGCAATGTCATCGACCTGGGGCCGGTGACGACGCCGATGGCCTATTTCGCCGCCTGCCATCTCGCCACGCGCTGCGCGGTCATGCTGACCGGCTCGCACAATCCACCCGAATACAACGGCCTGAAGCTGGTGATTGCCGATGAAACGCTGTCCGGCGAGGCCATCCAGGATTTACGCCGGCGCATCGAAGCCGACGACTTCAGTAGTGGTGAGGGCAGTTACCGGCAATATGACATCCGCGACGAATACATCGCGCGCATTGCCAGTGACGTGAAACTTGCCCGCCCGATGAAGATCATCGTCGATGCCGGCAACGGCGTCGCCGGTGCCTTTGCGCCCGCCCTGTTCGAGGCGCTCGGCTGCGAAGTGGAGGCCCTGTTCTGCGAGGTGGACGGCACTTTCCCCAACCATCATCCCGACCCCTCGGTGCCCGCGAACCTGGCCGATCTGATCGCCCGTTTGCGGCAAAGCGAGGCGGAAATCGGCCTGGCCTTCGACGGCGATGGCGACCGCCTCGGCGTGGTCGCCAAGGACGGAACCATCATCTATCCGGATCGCCAGCTCATGCTGTTTGCCGCCGATGTGCTGGCGCGCAATCCCGGTGCGCTGGTTATTTATGACGTGAAATCCACCCGCAATCTGCACCCGTGGATCGCCGCGCACGGTGGCAAGCCGATGATCTGGAAGACCGGCCACTCGCTGATGAAGGCGAAAATGCGGGAAACCGGCGCCCTGCTGGCGGGTGAAATGAGCGGCCATGTGTTTTTCAAGGAGCGCTGGTACGGCTTCGACGATGCGCTCTATGCCGGCGCCCGTCTGCTCGAAACTCTGTCCAGGCAGCCCGACCTCGACGCCACCCTGCACCGCCTTCCCGACTCGGTGAACACCCCGGAACTGCATATCGAGATGCGCGAAGGCGAGCCGCACCGGGTGATCGAATCTTTGCGTGACACCCGTTTCGAGGGCGCCCGCGAGGTCATCACCCTGGATGGCTTGCGCGTGGAATACGACGACGGATTCGGCCTGATGCGCGCCTCCAATACCACGCCGACGATCATGCTGCGCTTCGAAGCCGACAATGAGGCGGCACTGGTTCGCATCCAGGAACAATTCCGGCGACTGCTCACCGCCGCCGCGCCCACCGCGCAACTGCCCTTCTAACGATCATGGCGGCTGAGCCACCCGGAGGATGAAACCGGGCGCACTTGTAGCGCCGGCGCCTCGCCGGCGTCTTTTAACCTCGCCGGCGAGGCGCC
>JAUYFG010000044.1 GCA_030690985.1 Pseudomonadota bacterium | reverse complement strand
GCGCATCCACCAACCACGTGATGGGGAGGCTCGGCGTAGGGTGGATAAGCGATAGCGCATCCACCAACCACGTGAGGGGGACGCTCTGCGTAGGGTGGATAAGCAATAGAGCATCCACCAACCACGTGATGGGGAGGCTCGGCGTAGGGTGGATAAGCAATAGCGCATCCACCAACCACGTGATGGGGAGGCTCGGCGTAGGGTGGATAAGCGATAGCGCATCCACCAATTACGTGATGGGGAGGCTCGGCGTAGGGTGGATAAGCGATAGCGCATCCACCAACAGCACTAAAGTATTCCCGCCGCCTGCCGTAATTAGCCCTGTCATCGCGGCCGAGGCCGCTAGTCCAGAGGGAAGAATCATGCGCGTCAATATGCCTGTCACCGGCGTCGAGCGACTCATGCAGGAGGGGGAAACCATCGTTTCCACCACCGATGCGCGGGGCGTCATCACCCATGTCAACGACACCTTCGTCGCCATCAGCGGTTTTACCCGCGATGAATTGCTGGGCTCGCCGCAGAACATCGTGCGCCACCCGGAGATGCCGTCGGAGGCGTTCAAGGACTTGTGGGACAACCTCCAGGCCGGGCGGCCGTGGGTCGGCATGGTGAAGAATCGCTGCAAGAATGGCGACCATTACTGGGTGGAAGCGCATATCACCCCGTTGCGCCAGGGTGGCCAGATCACCGGTTATCTCTCGGTGCGACGCAAACCCGGCCGCGACCAGGTGGCAGCGGTGGAAACGCTGTACAAGGCGATCCGCGACGGTCGCGCCAAGCTGCGTCCCGCCGGCATCATGGCCAGCCTGAAACGCCTCTCCATCAAGGCGCGTCTGGCCGGCATCATGACCATGGTGGTGGCCATGATTCTGGTGGGCAGCGCCATCGGCCTGGGCGGCCTGGCGATCACCAGCGGCGACATGGGCGCGCTCTATAACAACCGTCTGGAACCGATCCGCCTGGTCGGCCAGGTCGTGCGCCTGATGAGCGAGAACCAGACCCAGGTAGCGCTGGCGGTGCAACACGACCCGAACAGCCCGTTCGCGGCGCAGCATGACCATCCGGTGGACAAGCATGCCGACACCATTTTCGCCAACCGCGACCAAATCACCGCGCTGATCGCGGAGTTCGACAAGATCGAGATTCCCGTCGAAACCCGCACCGCAGCCGCCACCTTCGCCGATGCGCGTACCCGCTATGTCAAGGAAGGCCTGCAGCCGGCGATAAAAGCGCTGAAGGCGGCCGAATACAGCGAAGCCACGCACGTTCTGCTGACCAAGGTCAATCCGCTCTACAGCGAAGCGCGCGACAAGATGGAAATCCTGCGCCAGTCCTTGCAGGACACGGCCAAAACCGGCTACGAACATGCCGATGCGCGTTACCACACGCTGCTCAACCTCGGCCTGGCCGGCATGGCGCTGGGCGTTTTGCTCGCGCTCTGGTTCGCCTGGCTGCTGATCCGCGACATCGTCAAGCCGCTGCAACGCACCATCGGCCACTTCCACTCCATCGCCGAAGGCAATTACCTGAACCACATCCAGATCGACCGCCACGACGAAATCGGCCAGGTGCTGGAAGGCCTGGAATCGATGCAGACCAAGCTGGGCTTCGACATGGAAGAAACGCGGCGCGCGGCCAACGAGAATCTGCGCATCAAGATCGCTCTGGACAGCATCACTTCCGCAGTGACCTTGTCTCAGGCGGACAACACCCTGATTTACATGAACCCGGCCGCCGGCAAGCTGTTTGACGCCATGGCGCCGGAACTGGGCAAGCGCCTGCCCGGTTTCAGCGCAAAAACCATGCTGGGCGGGCCTGTCTCCCGCCTATTCGAGGACGAGAGCCTCAAGGCCGCCTATGCGGAACCTTTCCGGAACACCCGTGTGTTCGACACCCACATCGCCGGGCGAGCCCTGCACCTGTCGGCCAGCCCGGTATACAACGCGGAAGGCGCCTATGCCGGCCGCGTCACCCAGTGGCAGGACCGCACCGACGAAGTGGCGGTGGAAAAGGAAGTCGCCAGCCTGGTCGACGCCGCCGCCGCCGGCGACTTCAGCCGGCGCCTGGTAGCCAGCGGCAAGGAAGGCTTCTTCCTGCAACTGGCGGAAGGCATCAACCGCCTGGTGGAAACCTCCGAACGCGGCATGAACGATGTCGCCCGCGTGCTGAAAGCCCTGGCTTCGGGTGACCTCAGCGAGCGCATCGACGCCGACTATCAGGGCCTCATCGGCCAGCTCAAGGATGATGCCAACGGCACCGCCGGCAACCTTTCCGAAATCGTCAGCCAGATTCGCGAAGCCACCGATTCCATCAACACCGCCGCCCGCGAGATCGCCAGCGGCAACGCCGACCTCTCCGGGCGCACCGAAAGCCAGGCCTCCAGCCTGGAAGAAACGGCCGCCAGCATGGACCAGATCACCAGCACGGTGCGCCAGAACGCCGACAACGCGCGCCAGGCCAACCAGCTCGCCCGTGGCGCTTCCGACATCGCCGTGAAGGGCGGCAGCGTGGTCGGCCAGGTGGTGCAGACGATGGGTTCCATCGCCGACAGCTCGAAGAAGATCGCCGACATCATCAGTGTGATCGACGGCATCGCCTTCCAGACCAACATCCTGGCGCTGAATGCCGCCGTGGAAGCCGCGCGGGCCGGCGAACAAGGGCGCGGTTTTGCCGTGGTGGCGGGGGAAGTGCGCAGCCTGGCGCAGCGTTCCGCCGGCGCCGCCAAGGAGATCAAGACCCTGATCGGCGACTCGGTGGACAAGGTCAACATCGGCTACAAGCAGGTGGAACAGGCCGGCAACACGATGAGCGAGATCGTCGATGCGGTGAAGCGGGTCACCGACATCATGGGCGAAATCAGCGCGGCCTCCACCGAGCAGACCCAGGGCATCGAGCAGGTGAATTCGGCCATCGCGCAGATGGATGAAGTCACCCAACAGAACGCGGCGCTGGTGGAACAAGCGGCGGCGGCGGCGGAATCGCTCCAGGATCAGGCCGCCAGCCTGACCGAAGCGGTGGCGGTGTTCCACATCGCGGCGGCAGCCTCGCCGGCAAGCGCGCGGAACCCCCGGGCGGAGTCGAGGGCAGGCACCCGCCCGCCGGCCCGCCCGGTTGCGCGCGCCCCCAGCCCGGTCAAGGCGATGGCGAAATCCGCCCCAGCCACCCGCAACGGTGCGGGCGCGGATGACGAGTGGGAGGAGTTCTGATCCCTCGTGGGAGCGGGCTTGCCCGCGATAGCCACGGTTGCATCGCGGGCAGCGGAGTCGTTGCCGCTTCAGCGGCTTTACGAATCCGGCGTGCCCCTTGCGGGTGCAAGCCCGCTCCCACACAAAGTCGGCGCTACATAATCAAGAAGGACACCATGGCTGAAGCCATAACGACACAACGGGAATTTGTCTTCTCGCGCCGGGACTTCGAAGAAGTTCGCAAGATGATTTATGACCATGCCGGCATCGCGCTCAATGACGCCAAGGAAGACATGGTCTACAGCCGCCTGGCGCGGCGCCTGCGCGCGACCGGCCTGAAGAGTTTCCAGGATTACCTGGCACTGATTCGCTCGGGTGACGAAGTGGAGTGGGAGGCCTTCGTCAATTCACTGACCACCAACCTCACCGATTTCTACCGCGAGGCGCACCACTTTCACCTCCTCAAGGACTTTCTGCGCACCCGCCGTGATGGCCCGATCACGATCTGGTGCGCCGCCTCCAGCACCGGCGAGGAACCCTATTCCATCGCCATGACGGCGGTGGAGGCGTTCGGCAGTTTCAACGCGCCGGTGCGGATACTCGCTTCCGATCTGGACACCAATGTGCTGAAGAAAGGCACGGACGGCATGTATCCGCTGGAACGCATCAAGAAATTGAGTGAGGCACAGCAGCGCCAGTTTTTCCTGAAAGGCACCGGCGAACGTGCCGGCATGGTGAAAGTGAAACCGGAACTGGCGGCCATGGTGAAATTCTTCCGCCTCAATCTGCTCGATGCGAGCTGGCCGGTGGCGGGACAAGTGAAGGGGGGGCTGGACGCCATTTTCTGCCGCAACGTGATGATCTACTTCGACAAGCCCACGCAATACACCCTGTTGAAGAAGATGAAACCGCTACTAAAAGCCGATGGCCTGCTCTTCGTCGGCCACTCCGAGGCGCTCTACCACGCCACCGACCTGTTCCACCTGCGTGGCCAAACCGTTTATGAGCATGCCGAACACGCCCCCCCGGGAGGGGTACGCAAATGAGGCCGCGCCAATGACCACGCGTGGGTTCGAAGAAGTCCTCGCCCCCAATCATTACTTCGACCGCAATTTCGCCATCGAGGCGGCCAAAATTCTACCGGGCGAGTATTACGTCACCGGCCGCGACATGCTGCTGGTAACGGTGCTGGGTTCCTGCGTGGCGGCGTGCATCCGCGACCCCAAGACCGGCATCGGCGGCATGAACCATTTCATGCTGCCCGAGAGCGGCGACAAACGCGATGTGGTGTCGGCCTCGATGCGCTATGGCGGCTATGCGATGGAAGTGCTGGTCAACCAACTGGTCAAGCTGGGGGCCAGCCGCGCCCGCCTGGAGGCCAAGGTGTTCGGCGGCGGCGCGGTGCTGCGCGGCTTCACCACGGTGAACGTGGGTGAACGCAACAGCGAATTTGTCCTGGAATACCTGGAAACCGAACACATCAAGTTGGTTTCTCAAGACCTGATGGGGCTTTACCCACGCAAGGTCTATTACTTCCCGTCCAGCGGACGGGTGATGGTGCGCAAGCTCAAGACCGTGCACAACAACACCATCATCGAACGCGAACAGCGCTACGGCCAGCGCCTCAAGTCCTCCGACATCGCGGGCGATGTGGAGTTGTTTACCTGACCCACACCATGCCGAAAATCAAAGTTCTCATCATCGACGACTCCGCGCTGATACGCAGCCTCATGCGCGAGATCATCAACAGCCAGCCGGATATGGAAGTGGTGGGGCAGGCGCCCGACCCGATCACCGCGCGCGATCTGATCAAGCAGCTCAATCCGGATGTGCTGACCCTGGACGTGGAAATGCCACGCATGAACGGGCTGGATTTCCTGGAAAAGCTCATGCGCCTGCGCCCCATGCCGGTGCTGATGGTGTCCACCCTGACCGAGAGGGGCAACGAAGTCACCCTCAAGGCACTGGAACTGGGTGCGGTGGATTTCATCACCAAACCCCGCATCGGCGTCACCGATGGTTTGGCGGAACTCAGCGTTGAGATCGGCGACAAGATTCGTACCGCCGCCCGCGCCCGCATCCGCCGCCATGCCCTGAACGAGGAGCCGGTCAACAAGCCGCGACCGCTGGCCGGGCATTTCCTCAACACCACCGAAAAAATCGTCTTCGTCGGCTCCTCCACGGGCGGCACCGAAGCGCTCAAGGAATTCCTCACGCGCATGCCGGCCACGTCGCCGGCGGTGCTGGTCACCCAGCACATGCCGGAGGCTTTTACCCGCTCCTTCGCGCAACGCCTCGACGGCCTCTCGGCGATGACCGTCAAAGAGGCGGAACACAACGAGCGGGTGGTGCCGGGCCATGCCTACATCGCCCCCGGCCATTCCCACCTGCTGCTGCGGAAAAGCGGCGCCTACTACTACACCGAGCTGTCACAGGCCGAACCGGTGAATCGCCACCGGCCGTCGGTGGATGTGTTGTTCAACAGCGCCGCCCAGGTGGCCGGAGCGAATGCACTGGGCGTGATCATGACCGGCATGGGCAAGGACGGCGCGGTGGGCATGCTCGCCATGCGCCAGGCCGGGGCCTACACCATCGCCCAGGATGAAGCTTCTTGCGTGGTGTTCGGCATGCCCAAGGCGGCCATCGAACTCGGTGCGGCGGTCGAGGTAGCCAGTCTCAACGACATCGCCGGCCGTGTGCTCGAACGACTGGGGCGGCGTGGGTAAAACGCCGGCGAGGGCGCCGGCGCTACACAACCACGTAGCAACGTAGCCCGCGTAGGATGGGTTGAGCGGGAGCGAAACCCATCAATCCCAACGGGTTGCCGCCATGATGGGTTTCGCTCCCGCTCAACCCATCCTACCCCGCTACACACCGCGTTATCTCGCAATTCACCCCTCAAGAAAAAGCACCCAACGCCGATAAACAGGCACGTCAAGTAAATGGAGTATCGACATGCTGATTACCAATGAAGTAAGCGGTGACCGCGCCACCCTGAAACTGGGCGGCCGCTTCGATTTCCACTCGCACCGGGATTTCCGCGCCGCCTACGAGAAGGTTCTCGAAACCGGCGCGGTGCGTGAAATCATCATCAACTTCGGCGAAGTCGATTACCTCGACAGTTCCGCCCTGGGCATGCTGCTGCTGTTGCGGGAGAAGGCTGAAGGTACTGGCAAAAGCGTGGTCCTGGCCGGTCTCCATGGCACCGTCAAACAGGTTCTGGACATCGCCAATTTCGGCAAACTGTTCAGCATCCGGAACTGACGGCATCCGACACCCGTGAACAATCCCAGCCTGACGATTCTCATCGTCGACGACACCCCCACCAACGCCAGGCAACTGGAGGCGGTGGCACGCAAACTGGGCCATATCGCGATCCTGGCCGGCAACGGCGTGGAGGCCATCGCCAAGTTCAAGTCGGAACAACCCGACCTGATCTTCATGGACATCATGATGCCGATGATGGACGGCATCACGGCGGCGCAGCACATCCGCGAGCTGGCCACGGACAAATGGACGCCCATCGTGTTCTTCTCCGCGCTGGACCAGATGCAGGACATCGTGCGCGGCCTGGAAGCGGGTGGCGACGACTACATCGTCAAGCCGGCCTCGTTGCAGATCCTGCGCGCCAAGATCAACAGTTACGCGCGCATGCTGAGCCTGCAAAACGAGGTGCACGCCAATACCGAGGAACTGCGCAACTGGCGCATGGACGCGGAAGAGCAGTCGCGCCTCGGCGCCCACGTCATGAGCCGGTTGACGGACGCCGCCAGTCTGCGCGACCCGATGATTCGCCACTTCAACATGCCGGCGGAAACCTTCAGCGGCGACCTGCTGTGCGCCGCGCGCGCCCCCGGCGAAGTGCTCAATGTGCTGCTGGCCGATGCCGCCGGCCACGGCCTGGCCGCCGCGCTTTCCGCCATGCCGCTGACGCAGGCGTTCTACAGCATGACCGCGAAAGGCTTTCCACTGCCGTCGATCGCCGAGGAACTCAACCGCAAGCTCAAATCCATCCTGCCCCCCGACCGCTTCGTGGCGGCCACCCTGGCCGCCATCGACGTGCGCAACCAGACCGTGGAAGTGTGGAATGGCGGCAATCCGGATGCCATGTTCATCAACACGCGTGGGGAGGTCGCCGTGCAATGGGCCTCCAATCACCCGCCGCTGGGCATCCTCCCGGACAAGCTGTTTTCCGGCATGACCGAGACCGTGGTATTCCACGAACCGGGCGACCTGGTGCTCTGCTCGGACGGACTCACCGAAGCGGAAAACCCGGCCGGCGGCTGGTTCGCCATCGACGGCGTGCGTGACCACCTGAGCCGGGCGCAGGGCAGCGAGGCGCGTTTCGCCAGCCTGCTGAAAGGCGTGATGGACCATCTCGGCGGCCACCCGGGACGCGACGACATCTCCGCCCTGTTGGTCTCGGTGCCGATCGACCGCCGCCGCCAGATCCGCTTCGACACCCCGATACCCGCACACCAGGGGCACCTGGCCGAGTGGCGGCTGGATCTGTCCTACGGCGCCCAGGAACTGCGTTACATCGACGTGGTGCCGGCCGTGCTTGGCTTCGTCACCCAGATCAACCTGCTCAAGCCGCATCAGGGCGCGCTGTTCCTGATTTTCTCGGAACTGTTCAACAATGCGCTGGACCACGGCCTGCTCGGCCTCGACTCGGCCACCAAGAGCTGGATCGGCGGCTTCGAGCTTTACATGAGTCAGCGCGGCGAGCGCTTGGCAAAACTGCGAACCGGCCGCATCGATATCGCTTTCCAGTTGCACCAGGACGGAACCCGCGCGGTGCTCGACATCAGCATGACCGACACCGGTCCGGGCTTCGATTTCGAGAAACGTCTGAACAACCCGGATGCGCTGGAAGTCGGCAATGAACAGGCCTACGGACGTGGCATCGCCCTGGTGAAGAACCTGTGCGATCAGGTGGTGTACTCCGGCAACGGCAACAAGGTCTGGGCGCGCTATCTGGTGTCCGATCTGATTGTCGAAAACGAAGAAGCCGAGGACGACGCCACCGCGCAACGACCCGGGGCCACCGGCGACGACACGGACCTGGTGATGTTTTGATGTAGCGCCGGCTTCCAGCCGGCAGGCCGGCGAGACGCCGGCGCTACAACGCCACCGCCGCTTTCACCTGATTTCTCCCCTCATGCTTGGCCACGTAGAGCGCTTCGTCGGCGGCTTGAATCAGGGATTCGCCGTCACTGCCGGCAGCGTATTGGGACACGCCGGCCGACAGGGAGACCTGGAAGGTTTTGTCGCCGGCATGCTGGACGATGGCGGCGAAACTCTCACGGATGTTGTCGAGTGCCCGCAACGCCCCTTCGATAGGCGTATCCGGCAGGGCCACGGCGAATTCCTCGCCACCATAACGGCCGATCACGTCGGCGCCACGCAGGCGTTGTTTCAACAGCCTGGAGAGGCTCTTGATGACCCGGTCTCCGGCCGGGTGGCCGTAGGTATCGTTCACTTTCTTGAACAAGTCGATGTCGAGCAAGGCCACCGAGAGCGGCTTGCCCTGGCGCTTGGCGCGCGCGGTTTCGGCGCGCAGTCGTTCCTTGAAACTGGTGTGGTTGAGCAAGCCGGTGAGGCTGTCGCGCACCATCAGCGCGCGCAGGGAACGGTAACGAATCACCCGGCTTTTGACCGCCGAGATCAGATGCGCGGGCTCGATCGGCTTGTGCAAAAACTCATCACCGCCCAGGCTCATGGCCTCGCGCTGGCGGCCGACATCGCTTTCCGCCGAGAGAAATACGATGGGAATGGAGAGATAAGCCTCCTGCTGGCGGATGACTTTGGCGATTTCTTCGCCCGATGCACCCGGCATGTTCATGTCCAGCAGAATCAGCTCCGGGGGATGCTCGTTGAGGGCCTCCAGCGTCTTCAGCGGATCGTTGACCACCTGGGTAACGAAACCGGCCTCATTCAGATGGGCGGCATAAAAAGCGGCCAGGGCGGGGGAGTCGTCGATGATCAGTACTTTGCCGGCCTCGGCCTGGGGTGGAGCGGTGAGCCGATCGAGCGTGTCGAGCAGGCTGGCCATGTCCAGCGGCCGTGTGAAATAGGCCTGGCAACCCATGCGCACCGCGCCGAGACGGGCATCGATGCTGCTGCTGCTGGACATGCAGGCCAGCGGCACGCGGCCGGACAGCGCGGTCAGGGCGTCCTTATCGGCCTCGGAAAGGCAGTCGGTGCCGCCACAATCAACCAGCGCGGCGGTGGGGTTGCGGGCTTCCGCCGCCAGCAACGCGGCGGGGGAGTCGAACAATTCCGCCACATAACCGTAATAGCCAAGCTGCACGGCCGCTTCCTGCAGATCGACTGAGGAAGCCGGCCAGAGAAAAATAGGCTTGGCGATATTGTTTGGTGCTTGCATTGGTTTGCCCCAGTAGGAGGCCCGCTTGCGGGCCGAACTATCTATGTCGAAAGCACTATCGGCCAGGCACCGGAGAACTTGAGCGGGTAGCCCGTAGGATGCGGTGAGGTACGAACCGCATCCTACGCATGTTCACCGGTTGATTTGTTCCAGGTAGTCCTGGATGCGCTCCGGGCGGCCGGCGCGCAGGAGCCTTCTGGCTTGCGGGGCGAGTTCGCCGACATGGCTGCGCAGCACCTGCTGCTTCACCGTGAGGATGTGCGCCGGGTGCATGGAGAAACGAGTCAGTCCCATGCCGAGCAGCAGGCGGGTGAGCCGGGGATCACCCGCCATCTCGCCACACACCGAAACCGGCTTGCCCAGCTTGCGGCCGACCTTGAGCGTGTGGCTGATCAGGGCCAGTACGGACGGATGCAGCGGGTCGTAGAGGTGGGCGACGGTGTCGTCGGTGCGGTCGATGGCCAGGGTGTACTGGATCAGGTCGTTGGTGCCGATCGAGAGGAAATCCAGCTTCTTCGCGAACCATTCTGCGGAGAGCGCGGCGGCGGGCACTTCGATCATGCCGCCGATGGGCGTTTCTTCATCGAACGGGATGCCTTCCACGCGCAGCATGCCGCGCGCCGCCCCGATCAAGGCCAGCGCCTGATCGAGTTCGGTCAGGCTGGACAACATCGGCAGCAGAATCTTGATCTGGCCGTAGTGGCTGGCGCGCAGCAGGGCGCGAACCTGGCTGATGAAGATTTGCGGTTCCGCCAGGCACAGGCGAATGGCGCGGCGACCGAGTGCGGGGTTGACGCTTTTTTCGTGCAACCAGCGCACGGATTTGTCGGCGCCCACGTCGAGGGTGCGAATCACCACGCAGCGGCCCACCATTTCCCGCGCCACATGCCGGTAGGCCTCGAACTGCTCTTCTTCCGAAGGCAGGTCGTCACGGTTGAGGAACAGGAATTCACTGCGGAACAGGCCGATGCCGCTGGCGTTTTCCCGCAGTGCCTGGCCGACGTCATTGGGCAGGTCGATATTCGCCTGAAGCTCGATTTCCAGACTATCCAGGGTGGCGGAGGGGCTGGTCTTGAGGCGCCGCAGCTTCTTCTGTTCGAGATGCCACTGGTTCCGGCGCAAACGGTATTCGTCGAGGATGCCGGCATCCGGGTTGACGATGACCACGCCGGCCACGCCATCGGCAATCAGCCAATCGCCGTCCTGGATCAGGGCGCGCGCGCTGTGCAGCGCCATCACCGAGGGCAGGCTGAGGCTGCGCGCGAGGATGGCGGTGTGCGAGGTGGTGCCGCCCAGATCGGTGATGAAACCGGCGAAGTCGTGGCGCTTGAACAGCACCATGTCGGAGGGCGACAGATCGTGCGCGACCAGGATGCTGTCGCCTTCCTCGGCGGGTTTCAGCGGCGCATGGCCGGGATGGCCCATGAGTTCTTTGAGCACTTTGTCGGCCACCTGGCGCACATCGTTGCGGCGCTCGCGCAGGTAATCGTCCTCGATCGCCTCGAACTGCACGATCAGCGCCTCGGTCTGCTGCGCCAGCGCCCATTCCGCATTACAACGGTCGGCGCGGATGCGCTGCTTGGGCGCATCGGACAGCATGGAATCGTTGAGGATCAGGATATGCACGTTGAGGAAGGCGGAGAGTTCCACCGGCGCGCCTTCCGGGATGTGTTCCTGCAATTCGAGCATTTCCGCGCGCACCGCAGCCACCGCCGCAGTGAAGCGAGCCACTTCCGCATCCAGGTGCTCGGCATGCAGCAGGTAGTGCGGTGCTTCCAGGCGATCCTGGGAGTAAAGCTGCGCCCGGCCTATCGCATAGCCACCGGAGACGGCGATGCCGTGCAGGGAGAAGGTCATTCCCCTTCCCCAAACTTGTCTTCGATCAACGCCACCAGCGCCGCCATTGCCGCTTCCTCTTCCGGGCCACGAGTTTCCAATCGGATACTGCTGCCACGCGCGGCGGCCAGCATCATCACGCCCATGATGCTCTTGCCGTTGATCCGGCGGCCATTGCGCGAGAGCCAGACTTCACAGCGGAAGCTGCTGGCGGTCTGAGTGAGTTTGGCGGAGGCGCGAGCATGCATCCCGAGCTTGTTGACGATTTCTATGTCACGTTCAGGCATCGTTATATTCTTCCTCGGCGTCACGCGGCAGGATGTACATGACGCCATCCTGCCCCCCTCGTACCGCCTTGCGGATCAGCAGGGCGAGCGTTTCATTGCGGTAATTCAGCGCCTTGAGCAACATCGGCAGGTTGACGCCGGCCACCGCTTCAACATGTTCGTGCTGGATCAGTTTGCACACGGTGTTGCAGGGCGTGGCGCCGTAGACATCGGTGAGGATCAGCACCCCCTTGCCTTGATCCAGACGGGCAATCTGCATTCGTGCCTGCTCCAGCATCTCGCCGGGATCGCCAGAAGAGGAGAGATCGAGACTTTCCAGTTGTTCCGGGCGTTGCCCCAGGACATGGCCGGCACACTGAATGAGGCTGTCGCCGAGATTGCCGTGGGCGACGATGAGCAGGGGAATCATGGCCGGAGTGATGAAAAGGGAAGGGATTAGACGAAAAACGTCCGCATTCTACGCCGCCCGCGCGAGGAGCCAGTACGTAGGATGGGTTGAGCGCAGCGAAACCCATCAACCCTGCCCCCGCTGCCATTGATGGGTTTCGCTACGCTCAACCCATCCTACCCATCCTTTGCGTTGACGGATAAACCGAGTACGTAGGATGGGTTGCGCGCAGCGAAACCCATCGCCCCGGCCCCTGCTGCCATTGATGGGTTTCGCTGCGATCAACCCATCCTACCCATCTAAAGTTTTCGCCCCACCGGTATCAACTTCGATTTCAACTGGTCGGCGTTCGGGTGGCTGTTGATATACGCCTGGACTTCCCGCCACCAGCGGCCGACGGATTTTTCCGGTTCGCGCAACGCTTTCGCCATTTCCTTCTGGCTGGGCAGACGGGCGTGGTCGGCGGTGTCCATGTTGCGCAGCACATATTCCAGCAACAACTGGTGCTTTTCTCCGAGCTTCGTGCGCTTGCCATCTTTAGGGTCGATCAGTACAGCGCCGGGGATTTCCGCGAGGAGATGGCGAAACTGGGTTTCGAGCTGTGCCACGCGCAGAAAGGATGATTGGGTTTTCCTCGTATCCGGCAGTTCCTCCATGCACCTTTTCGCATCCTCTTCGTCGTGAAAGTTGACCAGTGGGTCTTTCCAGTCGGGTTTGGACATGTCGATGGCGCGGCGTGTGAGGATCGTCGTCAGGAAGGTGGATAAAGACGCAGCCCAGGGCAAATTTGTTCTCACGAAGCCTGCCGAGCAGGGGCGGAGTTTTTGGTGAGCCGCAGATAGTCGAGAACGATGCGGGGACGCAGACAGAGTTTGCGCATCATCGAAGCGATTGACTGGCCGGGCTTCTGGAACG
>JAUYFG010000073.1 GCA_030690985.1 Pseudomonadota bacterium | reverse complement strand
CGTGGACGAAGCCGATGTCCTTGTTTTCGACGAAGGCCTCGACTTCCAGCGGGTTGTCGCCGGGCACGATCACCAGCAACGGTTGCGCCGGGGTGACCACGCCGCCGACGGTATGCACCGCCAGTTGCTGCACCGTGCCGGCCACCGGGGCGGTCAGGCCGCGTAGGATGGGTTGAGCGATAGCGAAACCCATCATGGCATCGGGTGCGTGGGGTTGATGGGTTTCGCTATCGCTCAACCCATCCTACGCGCTGCCCTTCGAGCAGGGACGCGCGGATTTCCTGGCGCTTCGCTTCCTGGGCCGCCAGGTCGCGTTCCGCTTCGATGTGGGCCTGCTGTTTTTCCAGCCAGCCGTGGCGGGATATGAAGTTCTCTTGCTGGAGCTTTTTGTAGTCCGCAGCGCGGGACTGGATCATGGGCAGGGTCTGGGTGAGCTTGGCCAGGGTTTCTTCGGTGCTGTGCAACTCGGCCTGGCGGCGTTCGATTTCGGCATCGAGTTGGTCCAGGCGGGTGGTGTAGGCGGCGTACTCGCCTTCCAGCAAGCGCTGCTCGGCGGCCCGTCTCGCTTCACTTGCCGTAGGAGCGAGCTTGCTCGCGATTGCACCGGCGCCACTTCGATCAACCGGTGTTTCGCCGGCAAGCCGGCTCCTACGGGGCGGGGCCGCGTCCAGCCGTGGGAGTGGGCTTGCCCGCGATTGACCGCTTCCCCCTTCCACCGCCACCAGCAACGCCTTCGCCCGCGCCGCCTCCCGCCGTGCCGCCGCCAGTTCCTCGCCGATGCGTGTGGAGTCCGCCTGCGTCTGGGTCGCATCCAGCTCGATCAACACCTCCCCCGCCTTCACCCGCTGCCCATCGCGCACATGGATGGCCGCTACCGACGCTGTTTCCATCGGCTGCACCACCTTGGAGCGGGAATCCGGAATCAGCTTGCCCTGGGCGCCGGCGACGATGTCGATGCGGCCGAACACCGCCCAGGCCAGTGCGATCACGGCGAACAGCAGGACCAGCCCCATCGCAATGCGCGGCGCCGGATGCACCGGGGTTTCCTGAAGCGACAGCGCGGCCGGCAGGAAGGCGGCCTCATGGCGCCGGCGCGGGGGGCCCTCCAGGCTTTTGCGCTGGCGCCAGGCGTGGCGGAAGACGCGGGAATAGCGGGTGAGGAGGTCGCGGGTGGTTTTCATAGGTAGCGCCGGCGGGGACGCAGGCTTCGTAGGTTTAACGGGCATGGCGTCCCCGCCGCCCCGAATGATGAAACCGGACGCCCCTGTAGCGCCGGCGTCCACGCCTGCTCTTGGCGCGGAATGCAGGCGGGACGCCTGCGCTACAGAGGCGCGGTTGTTTCACGCTTAAAAAGCCGGCGGGGACGCTGGCGCTACGCCATCTGCAAGCGATGCAGCCGGCTGTAATGCCCGGCCTGGTGTTGCAGCAATTCGGCATGGCTGCCCGCTTCCACGATCTGGCCGCGGTCGAGGACCACGATGCGATCCGCCTCGCGCACCGCGCTCAAACGATGCGCGATGACGATCACCGTGCGTCCCCGGCAGATCGCCTTCATGTTCTGCTGGACGATGCGTTCCGACTCGTAGTCCAGCGCGCTGGTGGCCTCGTCGAAGATCAGGATGCGCGGCTCATTCATCAGGGCGCGGGCGATGGCGATGCGCTGGCTCTGGCCGCCGGTGAGGCTCACCCCGCGCAACACTTCCGGGCCGTCGGCGCGGTAGCGGAACACCACCTGGTCGAACTCGATCCGCCCGGCCAGCACGGGTAGCGGCGCTTTGTCGCCGGCTACCTCGCTGCGGGTGTTGAGGATGTCGCCCAGGCGCTGCACCGAGATGCCGGTCTGCTGGAAGTCTGTCGCTCCCAAAGATGTCAGTGCCCAACCCTCACCCTGAAGTTTCCGGCTGCCCTGCCGATATGTTGGTTACAATTTTTTTCGAGGGGTGAGAAATGAATCAATTTGTCAGGTTGGCCTTGCTGGGCGTGGTGTTCGTGTTGAGCGGCCTGGTTGCCGTTTCTCCTGCTTTCGCGGTGGATATGTCGGCGATGAGCGATGCCGAAAAGGAAAAAATCCGCCTCATCGTCAAGGAAGTCATCCGCGAATACGCGGCCTCGCTGAACGAGAAACAGGGCCATGGCGCCGCCAACAGCATCGTCAGCGACATTCGCCAGGCGAACGCGAATTTCATGCGCAGCCATGGTCCGGCCTACTTCAAGCCGTTCCTCGATAGCCAGCATCCGCGCGCGACGGTGATTACCTGCTCCGATTCCCGTGTCCATACCCATGCGCTGGATGCCTCGCCGGATGGCGATCTGTTCATGGTGCGCAACATCGGCAACCAGATGGCGACGGCGGAAGGTTCGATCGAATACGGTGTGCATCACTTGCACACGCCGCTGCTGCTGTTCATCGGCCATACCGCGTGCGGCGCCATCAAGGCGGCGTCCTCTGATTACTCGAAGGAGTCCGCCGCGATCCGGCGCGAGCTGGACACCATCCAGATTCCCAAGGGCGATCCAGGCTTGAGCAGCATCAAGCTGAACGTGAACAACCAGGTCCGCCAGGCAATGAGCAAGTTCGAGAATGAGGTCATCAGCGGCCATCTCACCGTGATGGGCGCCGTCTATGACTTCAGGAACGAGATGAAGCAGGGGCAGGGCAGGCTCAACATCATCAACGTGAACGGTGAGACCGATGCCACGAAAATCGCCGCCATGGAGATGATGAAGGAAGCCCCGGCGCACAAGCCGGCACGAGCCATGCCTCGGCCGGCGCCAAAAAAAGCGCAGCCCACGGAAGCCGAATCGGAGGAAAATCCCGCACCCGCCAAGGAACACCAAAAGCCCGAGAAGCAGGCCCCTTCGCACTAATACCCACCCACTCGAAAGGACAGGAAGCAACATGGAACGCATTTACAACTTCAGCGCCGGCCCGGCCGTTTTGCCCCGTGAAGTCCTGGAACAGGCGCGCGACGAACTCGTGAACTGGCAGGGCTGCGGCATGTCGGTCATGGAAATGTCGCATCGCGGCAAGGAATACATGGGCATCCAGGCCCAGGCCGAATCCGATCTGCGCGAGCTGATGGACATTCCCGCCAATTACAAGGTGCTGTTCCTGCAGGGCGGCGCGTCCAGCCAGTTCGCGATGGTTCCCATGAACCTGCTGCGCGGCAAGGCCTCCGCCGATTACCTGAACACCGGCGAGTGGTCCAAGAAAGCGATCAAGGAAGCCAAAAAGTATGGTGCCGTGAACGTGGTGGCCAGTTCCGATGACAAGAACTTCTCCTACGCGCCTACCCAGGACGCCTGGAAGCTGGACCCGAACGCCGCCTACGTTCACACCACCCCGAACGAAACCATCGGCGGCGTGGAAATGTTCTGGACCCCCGATCTTGGTAACCTCGCCGGCGATGTGCCGCTGGTGGCCGATATGTCCTCCTGCATCCTGTCGCGGCCGATGGATGTTTCCAAATACGGCGTGATCTATGCCGGCGCCCAGAAGAACATCGGCCCGGCCGGCCTGACGCTGGTGATCGTGCGTGATGACCTGATCGGCCAGACCGTGGCCGGCACGCCGACCATGTTCGATTACAAGACCCACGCCGATAACGAGTCGATGTACAACACCCCGCCCACCTACGGCATCTACATGGCCGGCCTGGTATTCAAGTTATTGAAGGCGAAGGGCGGGCTGGCGGCGATGGAACAGCAGAACATCCTCAAAGCCAATCTGCTGTACGACACCATGGATGCCACCGACTTCTACAATTCGCCGGTCGCCAAGGAAAACCGCTCGCGCATGAACGTGCCCTTCACCCTGAAGGATGCCGCGCTGGACTCAGACTTCCTCAATGCCGCCAAAGCGCGTGGCCTGGTGCAGTTGAAGGGCCACCGTTCCGTCGGCGGTATGCGCGCGTCCATCTACAACGCCATGCCCGTCGAAGGCGTGCAGGCGCTGGTGGACACCATGAAGGAATTCGAGAAAGCGCACGGTTGATACATCGGCCAGGAGAATGAGCATGGACAACAAAATCGTTTCCGACCCGGCTGTGATGATGGGAAAACCCGTTATTCAGGGAACCCGCGTGACCGTCGAGAGCATTCTGGAGCGATTGGCATCAGGGGAGAGCGAAACCCAGGTGTTGCGGGCTTACCCCCGTCTATGCCATGAGGACATCCTGGCTGCCCTGGCATTCGCCGCGCATTCTCTGCGCTCCGATGTGATCTATCCGGTCGCGTAGGTCGGAAAAGCCGGCGTCTTCATGCCGGCGCCTTCCGACAAACCCGGCGGAAGGCGCGATAAGGCCGCTTTTCCGCTCTACGCGGGCTGCCTGGTGCTTTTTCAGTATCGACCCCGGATGTGTTACGCATTCGCCCCAAACTTGTTTCTTGAGCGAGATTCGACCCCCATGGCCAATACCCAGAAGATTCTTACCCTTAACGCCATTTCCAAGCGCGGCCTCGCGCGTCTGCCGCAGAGTTATACGGTGGGCAACGACAGCCCCGAGCCGGACGCCATTCTGGTGCGTTCCCAGGTGATGCACGAGATGCCCATCGCCGACTCGGTTCTGGCCATCGGTCGCGCCGGTGCGGGCACCAACAATATCCCGGTGAAGGCGATGAGCGCGCGCGGCGTGGTGGTGTTCAACGCTCCCGGGGCGAACGCCAACGCGGTGAAGGAACTGGTCATCGCCGGCATGTTGATGGGCGCGCGCAACCTGTTCCCGGCGATCAATTTCGTTGCCGGCCTGCAAGGCGACGACGAATCCCTGCACAAGCAGGTCGAAGCCGGCAAGAAACACTTTGTCGGCCATGAACTGCCGGGCCGCACCCTGGGCGTCATCGGCCTCGGCGCGATCGGCTCGCTGGTGGCGGATGCGGCCATCCGCCTGGGCATGAATGTCATCGGTTTCGACCCGGAAATCACGGTCGATGCGGCCTGGCGCCTGCCGGCCCAGGTGAAGAAAGCCGCGTCCGTGGACGATCTGGTCAAGCATTCCGATTTCATCAGCCTGCACACCCCGCTGGTGCCCGCCACCCGCGACTTGATAAATACCGAGCGGGTGAAGCTGATGAAGAAGGGCTGCGTGCTGCTCAACTTCGCGCGCGACGGCATCGTCAACGAGGAAGCCGTGCTGGCCGGGCTGAGCGACAACAAGATGCTGGCCTACGTTTGCGACTTCCCCAGCAACCTGCTGCGATCACACCCCCGTTTTGTGGCGCTGCCGCATCTGGGCGCGTCCACCGAGGAAGCGGAAGAGAACTGCGCCGTCATGGTGGCGGAGCAGGTTTCCGACTACCTGGACAACGGCAACATCCTCAATTCGGTGAACTTCCCCAATGTGTCGATGCCGCGCGAATCGGGGTACCGCTTAGCCATTGCCAACACCAACGTGCCCAACATGCTGGGGCAGATTTCCACGACCCTGGCGGGCGCCGGACTCAACATTCACAACATGGTGAACAAGTCCAAGGGCGATATGGCCTTCACCCTGGTGGATGTGGACAGTGCCCCCGTGGAGAGTGTCATCACCCAGCTTGCCGCGATCGAAGGGGTGTTGCGCGTGCGTTATTTGCCCACCGAGTAAACCAACCCAGGTCACGACATGAACGAGCAACTCAGCCGGCTGCGCGACCGAATCGACGCGCTGGACGAAGCGATGTTGCGCCTGCTCAACGAGCGGGCGAGCATCGCCAAGGAAATCGGCCACATCAAGAACGGCTCCATTTATCGCGCCGAACGGGAAGCCCAGGTGGTGCGCCGCCTACAGGCCGCGAACACCGGCCCGCTACCGGCGGAGTCGATTTCCGTGCTGTTCAAGGAAATCATGTCCGCCTGCCGCGCCCTGGAACAGCCGCTGTGCGTGGCTTATCTGGGACCAGAGGGCACTTTCTCGGAAGCGGCGGCGGTCAAGCATTTTGGCCACGCGGTGACGGGCTTGCCCTGTGCCGACATCGACGAGGCTTTCCGCGCCGTCGAACGCGGCGCGGCCAGTTTCAGCGTGGCGCCGGTGGAAAACTCCACCGAAGGCGCGGTCAACCGCACCCTGGATCTCTTGCTGAGCAGCCCGCTGAAAATCTGTGGCGAAGTGAAATTACGCATCCGCCAACATCTGATGCGCCGGGGCGAGGGCATGCAGGGTATCGAGGTCGTCTACTCCCACGCCCAATCCCTGGGCCAGTGCCATGAATGGCTGGGGCAGCATTTTTATGGCGTCAAGACCATCCGCGTCACCAGCAATGCCGAGGCGGCGCGAATGGCGGCGGAAAACCCCAATGCGGCGGCGATTGCCGGCGAACTGGCGGCGGAACACTACGACCTGAAAATCATCGCCCGCGACATCGAGGACGAGCCCAACAACACCACGCGTTTTCTGGTGCTGGGCAACGAGGATGCCGCGCCCTCGGGGCGTGACAAGACCTCGCTGGTGCTGTCCGCCAAGAACCGCCCCGGTTCCCTGCTGGAGTTGCTTGCCCCCCTGGCCGGCCACAACATCGGCCTGTCCAAACTGGAATCGCGCCCCGCCCGCAACGGCTCCTGGGACTATGTGTTCTATGTAGACATCGACGGCCACCGTAACGACAGCAACATCCAGAAAGCCCTGCAGGCTGTGGAAGAACAGTGCACCTTTCTCAAGGTGCTCGGTTCCTACCCGGTCGCGGTGTGAAGAGCCCCTGTAGCGCCGGCTTCCAGCCGGCTGTTTTTAAGGACGCCGGCAAGGATGCCGGCGCTACACGGGCTCCAGCCCCCCGCCCATTCCAGATTTTTTCCATGCATTTATGTGACCTCGCACCCGCGTATATCCGCGCTATCGCGCCTTATCAGCCGGGCAAGCCGATTTCTGAACTGGCCCGGGAAATGGGCTTGGCGGAAGCCGACATCGTCAAACTGGCTTCCAACGAAAACCCGCTGGGCATCAGCCCCAAGGCGCGCGCGGCGATTGCCGAGTGCCTCGACGACCTGGCCCTGTATCCGGACGGCAACGGCTATGCGCTGAAAGCGGCCATCGCTGCCCGGCTCGGCGTCGAACCAGATGGCATCGTCCTCGGCAACGGCTCCAACGACGTGCTCGAACTGGCGGCGCGCGCCTTGCTCGGGCCGGGCACTTCGGCGGTGTTTTCCGAACACGCCTTCGCGGTCTACCCCCTCGCCACGCAGGCGACCGGGGCCATCGGCATTTCCGTGCCGGCGCGTGCCTATGGCCACGATCTCGCCGCCATGCGCGATGCTGTAGTTGACAACCCTCGTGACGACACCCGCGTGGTGTTCATCGCCAATCCCAACAATCCCACCGGCACCCTGCTTGGCGCGGATGAACTGCATGGTTTTCTGGCCTCGCTGCCCGCCCAGGTGGCCGTGGTACTCGACGAAGCCTATGGCGAGTTTCTCGATGAAGTGCTGCGTGCGCCTTCAGTCGACTGGCTGGCCGAGTTTCCCAATCTCATCCTCACCCGCACCTTTTCCAAGGCCTATGGCCTGGCCGGACTGCGCGTCGGCTATGCCCTGGCGCACCCCGAGGTGGCGGACCTGCTCAACCGTGTGCGGCAACCGTTCAACGTCAACAGTCTTGCCCTGGCAGGCGCTACGGCGGCACTCGACGACGGCGAGTTCATTGCCCACTCGAAAGCGGTCAACGATGCCGGCATGGCGCAACTTCTGGAAGGTTGCCAACGCCTGGGCCTGGGCCACATTCCTTCCTATGGCAACTTCGTCTGCATTGAAGTAGGAGGGGACGCAGACGCAGCCATGCAGGTGTATCAAGCCTTGTTACGCAAGGGAGTCATCGTCCGCCCGGTAGCCAATTACGGCCTGCCCACCTTTCTGCGCGTGAGCATCGGCCTGCCCGAACAGAACGCGCGCTTCCTCGCCGCCCTGGCGGAAATTCTGGAGCAGGCATGAGCAAGCTCGGCCCTCGTTCCCGCGCTCCAGCGTGGGAATGCGTTACGGACGCTCCAGCGTCCAGTACCGCGCTGGTTCCACTGGACGCTGGAGCGTCCGGACTGGCTCCCACGCTGGAGCGTGGGAGCCAGAAGGGTAGAAGGCCATGATCAAGCACCTGGTAATCATCGGCACCGGCCTGATCGGCGGCTCCTTTGCCCTGGCGCTGAAACGCAAAGGTTTGGTCGAGCGCGTCACCGGGGTTGGGCGTGGTCGCGCCAATCTCGAACATGCCCTGAAGCTGGGGGTCATCGACGCCATTGGCGAGAGCGTGGCTGCGGCGATCAAAGACGCCGATCTGGTGTTTGCCGCGATCCCGGTCGGCGGCATGCCCGCCCTGTTCCAGGAACTGGCCGATAGCCTGCCGCCCGGCGCCCTCTTGACGGACGCCGGCAGTACCAAGCTGGATGTGATCGCCGCCGCGCGCGCCGCCCTGGGCGGCAAGATCGGCCAGTTCATCCCCGGCCACCCCATTGCCGGCGCGGAAACCAACGGTGCCGGCGCCGCACATGCGCATCTGTTCGAGGGCAAACCGGTCATCCTCACCCCCCTGCCGGAAAACCGGGCGGAAGACGTGGCGCTGGTGGAAAGCCTGTGGCAGGCGTGTGCCGCCCGTGTCGCGCGCATGTCGGAAACGGACCATGACCGCGTCTTCGCGGCGGTCAGCCATCTGCCGCATCTCGCCGCCTTTGCCCTGATGGAAGAACTGGCTGATCGTCCGGATGCCGACCTCTTTTTCAGTTTCGCCGGCACCGGTTTTCGTGATTTCACCCGCATCGCCGGCAGCCATCCGGAAATGTGGCGCGATATCGCCCTCGCCAACCGCGAAGCCCTGCTCGGTGAGCTGGATACCTACATCGGAAAACTCCGGGATATCCGCGGCATGATCGAATCGCGCGACGGGCAGGCACTGGAAGATCTATTCGCCCGCGCCCGCCAGGCCCGCACCAACTGGATCAAAGGGAAAAAAACATGAGCGACTTCATACGAATAAGCGACTTCATCGACCTGCCGCCACTTTCCGGCGCCCGTGGCACGCTGCGCCTGCCCGGCTCGAAAAGCATCTCCAACCGCATTCTCCTGCTCTCCGCCCTGGCTTCGGGAACCACCCACGTCAAAGGCCTGCTCGACTCCGACGACACCCGCGTCATGCTCGACGCCCTGCATCGCCTGGGGGTGAGGTGGCAGCGCCTGGAAGGCGACAACTACCGCGTGGACGGGGTCGCGGGCACCTTCCCGGTGAAATACGCCAACCTGTTCCTCGGCAACGCCGGCACCGCCTTCCGCAGCTTGACCGCCGCCTGTGCCATGAGCGGCGGCGACTACACCCTCTCCGGCGTGCCGCGCATGCATGAGCGCCCCATCGGCGACCTGGTCGATGCCCTGCGCCAGGCCGGCGCCCAGATCGACTACACGGAAAACGACGGCTTCCCACCGTTGCACATCCTGCCCCACGAAAACGGCGCCAGTGAAATCAGCGTCAAAGGCACCGTCTCCAGCCAATACCTCACCGGCCTGCTGCTCTCTGCCCCCCTGCTCGGCCGCGAAGTCACGGTCGTTGTCGATGGCGAACTGATCTCCAAGCCCTACGTCGAGATCACCCTCAACCTGATGCAGCGCTTTGGTGTTCTCGTGAAACGCGACGGCTGGCAACGTTTCACCGTGCCCGCCGCCACCTACCAGAGCCCCGGTGAAATCGAAGTCGAAGGCGATGCCTCCTCGGCCTCCTACTTCCTCGCCGCCGGCGCCATCGGCCACGGCCCGGTGCGCGTGGAGGGAGTAGGGCGCAACAGCATCCAGGGCGATGTCCGCTTCGCCGAAGCGCTGGCGCGGATGGGTGCGGAAGTCGGGTTTGGCCGAGATGGCGCAACCTCGTGGATCGAATGCCGCCTCGGCTGCGGCGACAAACTCCACGCCATCGACCTCGACTGCAACCACATCCCCGATGCCGCCATGACCTTAGGCCTGCTCGCCCTGTTCGCCAACGGCACCACCACGTTGACCAACATTGCCTCCTGGCGGGTCAAGGAAACCGACCGCATCACCGCCATGGCCACCGAGCTGCGCAAACTCGGCGCCACGGTGGAGGAGGGCGCCGATTTCATCCGCATCACCCCCCCCGCCAAGCTGACAGCAAACGCCGAAATCGACACCTACGACGACCACCGCATGGCCATGTGCTTCTCCCTGGTCGCCCTCGGCGGCGTCCCCATCCGCATCAACGACCCCAAGTGCGTGAACAAGACCTTTCCGGAGTACTTCGAGCGGTTCGCGGCGATCACCCACGCGCAACCCCCCGGCCTCATCGGCTAACTGCCATGAAAGCCTCGGAAATGATGGCGTGCTGGGCCGGTGAATTCATTGCGCTGAACGATGATCCGCAGGGAAAGCAGGGCCGCCTCAAATTTGCTGTAGTGGCCTGGAACCTGGCCTGCCAGCCGAAAAAAGCGCGCGCGCAGAAAGCCGCCGGTTTCCTGGCCCGTCTCAGGGAGGTGAACCCGACTGGCGACCACCAGGCCATGCAACATGACTTGGAGTTGCTCATCAAATTCAAGCTGCGCATGTTTCCCGATGACCGGCGCCAGTTTCTGGAAGCACGACTAGAAATGACCGAGCAGGGTAAGGATGCGATTACCGTGGTCTTCGTGCCGCAGAAATGATCGGGAACGGTCGACAATCTCGGAAACCACATTTCAATAGCTGGCACAGGGTGAATCTGATGTTGGGTGAGATTGGCCGCGTCCTTGAATCCAACAGTGGCTAGCCGGGGGCGTTCGCCGGCAAGGGTGCAGAATCGTGACCCGTGTACAAGCTGCAATTCCTCTTCTTTTAGGGGATGACATCACCGTCCATACAGGAGCGACCGCATGCTCATCGAAGAACTGACGCTCGAAAATATCCGCTGCTTCGAGAAATCAACCCTGAAATTCAAGAACAAAAGTTGGGTCACCTTGCTCGGGCAGAACGGTTGCGGGAAGAGCACGGTGTTGCAATCCCTTGGCCTGCTTCTGGCTGGCCCAGAAGGCGCACAGATACTGGCTCCACGCCCGGTGGGCTGGCTGCGTGACGAAGGCCAGCGCGGCAAGTTATCCATCAAGATCCATCAGGCGGATAGCGATCCTGGAAGCTTCGGCTCACAAAAAGTCACCCAGGCCTTCGGCTACTCGTTTTTTATCACCGGAAGCGATCAACTCACCGTCGGCAACAAGCTCTAAACCGAACCAGGCGTTCATGCCGTCCAGGAAAAAAGGTTGACCTGGCTGCGTCGAAACGCCTTCACATCAAAGGGAACGGGGTGGTTTGCCGTCGGCTATGGGGCGTTTCGGCGGCTGACCCGCAAGAGCGAGATCATCGTGCCGTCCCTGGAACCGCCAACCCGCTACACGAATTTCTTCACCCAGTTCGATGAGGATCAGCCGCTGTCCGCCTTCGAACGCTGGATGGTTTATCTCGACTACAGCATCGTCAAAAACGATAACGATGAAGCAAGGCGTCTGGAGGCAAAGCGCCAGAAGGAATTGGGCATTGCCGCGATCAATTCGCTATTGCCGCATGGTGTGCGGTTCGACAGCGTCAATGCGGAAGGCCGCATTCTTTTCGACGTGGGTGGCGTCAAGGTGCCGACGCTCGCCTTGAGCGATGGCTATCGCAGCGTTCTGGCCCTCACCGGCGATCTGGTATGGCGGTTGATCCAGGCTTTCCCGGAGAGCAGCGACCCGTTGAATGAAGAGGGTGTGGTACTCATCGACGAGTTGGATATTCACCTCCACCCGATCTGGCAACGGGACATCGCCCTCTGGTTGCGCAAGCAGTTCCCCAATCTTCAGTTCATTGTTGCGACGCATAGCCCGTTCATCGCCGCAGGGGCGGGCCAGGAGGCGCTGACGCTTAAATTCTCGCTGTCGAATGGCAAAACATCGGTCGAAGAAGTCCGCGATGTTTCCGCGCTCAGTGTGGATCGCATGTTGCAAAGCGAAGCCTTCGGCAACGTCTCCCCTTACTCCCCTCAGACGCAGGAAAAAATCGACCGCTACGACGAATTGCTCGTGAAACGAACCAGATTATCCAAGGCAGAAGGCGCCGAGTTCGAGCAACTTTCCCTCTTCGTGGAAACGGCCCGCCCGATTGGTGGGCCGCCTGAACCCGGTTCGCTGCAATCCAGGATTGAGGCTTACCTGGAGAAATCTTTGCCATGACCCGGGTCGAGCGGGCGGCGAAACCTGCCGTGATCGAGCAGAACCAGGTCGCTTGGACGCAGGCGCTGCTCGATGCCGCCACCAAGGAAGACAAAAAGCGTGCCGAAAAGAAATATCGTCACCTGGAGATCAAGCGTGCTCTGGTGTCGATGTTTCACGGCAAGTGCGCCTACTGCGAAAGCAAGATTCTTCATGTTGATTACGGGCACATCGAGCACTTTCGCCCGAAATCAAAGCCGGAGTTCAGGTCTCTCGCGTTCGAGTGGCGCAACCTGCTGCTGTCCTGTGCCGTATGCAATGGCCCGGAACACAAAGGGGACCGCTTTCCGGAGGCCGACGAGGGGGGGCCGTTGATCAACCCTTGCGAGGACTTCCCCGAGGAGCATTTCGAGTTTGCCTTCGATTTTCAGGCTCGACTGGCTAGCGTCGTTGGGACAACAGCAAGAGGGAAGACAACAGCAACCCTTCTTGGCCTCAATCGCCAGGACCTACGGGCTTATCGGTCGCGGCGGGTGATGCAGTTGTGCGTTCTGTCACGGTGCGCAGAGAACGATCCTGACGCCAGGGCACTGTTGGAAGAAGCCTGCCATGACGACGCCGAATATGCTGCGTTTGCCAGGACGTTGGTTGTGGGGCATATCTGTGATCAAGGACTTCAAGAAAATGACCGTTGATTTGTTACCTCCCGTCATCGCCATCGACGGTCCTTCCGCTTCCGGCAAGGGCACGGTGGCGGCCCTGGTCGCGCGCGCGCTGGGTTTTCATTATCTCGATAGCGGCGCGATCTACCGCGTCACCGCTTATGCCGCGCAACAGGCCGGTGTTGCGCTGGAGGACGAGCCGGGGCTGGTTGAACTGGCGCACAAGATTGCGCTGCGCTTCGACGGCGTCGAGGTGTACCTGAATGGTGCGGCCGTGGGCGATGTGATTCGCACCGAGGAGGCCGGGCGCGCGGCTTCGCATATCGCGGCTTTGCCTGCGTTGCGCGCGGCACTTCTGCAACGCCAGCGCGACTTTCGCCAGGCGCCCGGTTTGGTGACCGACGGGCGCGATATGGGCTCGGTGGTTTTCCCTGATGCGACGGTGAAAATCTTCCTCACCGCGAGTGCCGAAGAACGCGCGCAAAGACGCTATAAGCAGTTGATAGACAAAGGTTTCGATGCTAACCTCGCCGCCCTGTTGCAGGATCTGAGGGAACGGGACGTGCGTGATGCCGCCCGATCATCGGCACCCTTGCAGCAGACGGCGGATGCCGAGTTGCTCGATACCACGGGCCTGACCATCGCGCAGGCGGTGGAGCAGGTGCTCCAGTGGTTCCAGGTTGCAAAGGCGGCGCTGTAGTCGTTGTCGTAAATTCCCCCGAAAGTCTGAGTCCTTTCGGTTTTTCATTTACCCCCACCGTGGCGACACGGTTTTCTTCAGGTTTCTCAATGCTCACTGCCGCTTCCGCCCAACCCGCCATGGACTCCATGGAATCGTTTGCCGCCATGTTCGAAGAAAGCATCTCCAAACAGGAGATGCGCCATGGTGAGATCATCACCGCCGAAGTCGTTGCCATCGACGACAACTTCGTCACCGTCAACGCCGGCCTCAAATCCGAAAGCCTGATTCCCGTCGAGGAATTCAAGGATGACCGGGGTGGCCTGGAAGTCGTAGTGGGTGATTTCGTGCAGGTCGCCATCGAATCCATTGAAGACGGTTTCGGCGCCACCAAACTGTCGCGTGATCGTGCCCGCCGTCTCGCCGCCTGGCTGGACCTGGAAGCAGCAATGGAAGAAGGCCGCATCGTCAAGGGCCTGGTCAACGGCAAGGTCAAGGGTGGCCTTACCGTCATGTGCAACGGCATCCGTGCCTTCCTGCCCGGTTCCCTGGTGGATGTGCGTCCGGTCAAGGACACCACGCCCTACGAGAACAAGGAATCCGAGTTCAAGGTCATCAAGCTGGACCGCAAGCGCAACAACGTCGTGGTGTCGCGCAAGGCCGTGCTGGAAGCCAGCATGGGTGCCGAGCGCGAAAGCCTGCTGTCCAACCTGAAGGAAGGCGCCACGGTCAAGGGCATCGTCAAGAACATCACCGAGTACGGCGCGTTCGTGGACCTGGGTGGCATCGACGGCCTGCTGCACATCACCGACCTGGCCTGGCGCCGGGTCAAGCACCCGACCGAAGTGGTCAACGTCGGCGACGAAGTCAGCGCCATGGTGCTCAAGTTCGACCAGGACAAGAACCGCGTCTCCCTGGGCCTCAAGCAGCTTGGCGAAGATCCGTGGGTCGGCCTCTCCCGCCGTTACCCCACCGGCACCCGCATGTTCGGCAAGGTGGCCAACCTCACCGACTACGGCTGTTTCGTGGAAATCGAGCCGGGCATCGAAGGCCTGGTGCACGTTTCCGAAATGGACTGGACCAACAAGAACGTCAACCCCTCCAAAGTCGTTGCCCTGGGCGACGAAGTGGAAGTCATGGTTCTGGAAATCGACGAAGACCGTCGCCGTATCTCCCTGGGCATGAAGCAATGCAAGGCCAACCCCTGGGATGATTTCGCCGCCACCTTCAAGAAGGGCGACAAAGTCAGCGGCCAGATCAAATCCATCACCGACTTCGGTATCTTCATCGGCCTGCCCGGCGGCATCGACGGCCTGGTGCATCTGTCCGATCTGTCCTGGCATCTGACCGGCGAAGAGGCCCTGCGCAACTATCGCAAGGGTGAGGAAGTGGAAGCCAGCGTGCTGGCCATCGATGTGGAGAAAGAACGCATCTCCCTGGGCGTCAAGCAGATGGAGAACGACCCCTTCAACGCCTACGTGGCCATCCACGACAAGGGCAGCATCGTCACCGGCACGGTGAAGAGCATGGATGCCAAGGGCGCTGTGATCCTGCTGGACGGTGAAGTGGAAGGTTATCTGCGTGCTTCCGAAGTGGCGCGCGACCGGGTCGAAGACATCCGCACCCACCTGAAGGATGACGAGACGGTGGAAACCGTGATCATCAACATCGATCGCAAAAACCGCCAGATCAACCTGTCAATCAAGGCCAAGGATGCCGCCGAGCAGGCAGATACCCTGCGCAAGCTGGCGTCCGAGCATTCCAGCGGCACCACCAATCTGGGTGCGCTGCTCAAGGCCAAGCTCGATAACAAGGTCGGCGAATGATAGAAATAGGCGCAATGACCAAGTCGGAGCTAATCGCCCGGCTGGCGGAGCGCCATCCCCATCTGGTGGCGGCGGATGCCGAGCTTGCCGTCAAAACCATCATCGACGCCATGGTGAACAGCCTGGTGGAAGGTGAGCGGATCGAGATCCGCGGTTTTGGCAGCTTCAGTCTCAACTTCCGTCCGCCCCGATTGGGGCGCAACCCCAAGACCGGCGACAAGGTCCAGGTGGCGGGCAAGAATGTGCCGCACTTCAAGGCGGGCAAGGAATTGCGCGACCGTGTGGACTTCAAGGAATAAGTTCAAACATTCCTGATCGAAGGCGCCGCTTCATGCGGCGCCTTTTTTTATGGTTGGCGTTCGGGGCCTGCCGCTACAATCGCAGCCTTTCCCGCACCGGCAGAGGCCATGCGCTATCTGGCACTGTTAATCAAGATTCTCCTGTTCGTGTTTCTGCTCGGTTTCGCGGTCAAGAACAGTGGTGTGGTCACGCTGCGCTATTTTTTCGGCTACGAATGGCAAACCTCCCTCGCGCTGGTGATTCTGGTGTCTTTCGCCATCGGCTTGCTGGTCGGCCTGCTGGCCTGTTCCTGGCGCCTGCTGCGCAACCATCGTGAATTGCGCCAATTGCGCCGCGTCGTGCAATCCGCCGACCATTCCAAACCGGAGTAAGTAGTTGGAAATCGAAGCCTGGCATCTTCTGGTCATTCCCCTGTTTTTCGCCCTCGGCTGGCTGGCCGCGCGGGTTGATATCCGCCATGTCATGCAGGAATCGCGCGCCGTGCCGCGTTCCTATTTCAAGGGCCTCAATTACCTGCTGAACGAGCAGCCGGACCAGGCCATCGAAGCCTTCCTGGAAGTGGCCCGTCTCGACCCCGATACCCTGGAATTGCACTTCGCCCTGGGCTCCCTGTTCCGCCGCCGTGGCGAACTGGACCGCGCCATCCGGATTCACCAAAGTCTGGTTGACCGCGCCGATCTCGCACAGGATCAGCGCATGAAGGCGCTGTATGAACTGGGCGAGGATTTTCTCAAGGCCGGCTTGCTGGACCGTGCGGAAGAGGTGTTCCGGAGGCTGGAAGGCGGCGTTCACGCGCTGGATGCGTTGCGCAGGCTGCTGGAAATTCAGGTGCTGACCAAGGATTGGCCGCAGACCATCGTGACCTCGCAGCGCCTGGAAAAACTCGGCTGTCTCTCGCAGAACGCCAATACCGCGCACTACCACTGCGAAATGGCCGCCGCCGCCATGTTGCGCGGGGAGGTCGATGCCGCGCGTGGCCATCTGGAACAGGCGCTGCAGAAGAACCGCCGCTCCGCGCGCGCCATCCTGTTGCTGGGCGATCTCGAGTCCCAGGCCGGCCAGGATGAGGCCGCCATCGCCGCCTGGCGCCGCATCGAGGACATCAACCCGGCTTTTCTGCCCATTGCCGCCGATCGCCTGGTTCAGGCGTATGGCCGCCTGGATCGATATGAACAAGCTGTGCGCCTGTTGCAGGGTTATCTCGAACAGCGCCCCAGCCCGGATTTGTTGCATCTCCTGTTCCAGACCGTGGCCGCGCGCCAGGGTTGGGAGGCCGCGCGCGCGCTGGCGGCAACCGAATTGAAAAAACACCCCAGCCTGCGCGCCCTCGACGATTACCTGCAAGCCAGCAACGCCTTGCAGTCAGAGGACGAGGATGGGCGGGTGGAATATCGACTGGCCCAGGATCTGGTACACACCCAAGTGAGCCGGATTGCCCACTATCAGTGTGGCGAATGTGGCTTCAAGGCGCGCCAGTTCTTCTGGCAATGCCCTGCCTGCGCGCGCTGGGAAAGCATTTCACCGGAAAGGTTGGAACATGAGTGATAGCTACTCGATAACCCGTGGCGCGCCCCCCGTAGGAGCGGGCTTGCCCGCGATACGACGGTGGCTATCGCGGGCAAGCCCGCTCCTGCGACGCGGCCAATTGCGGTTTATTGGGCAGTTACCATGAGTGATCCCAAAATCATCGTCGCGCTGGACTACGCACAAGCCGATCAGGCGCGCGCCTTCGTCGACCGGGTGCGGCCCGACCTGTGCCGGCTCAAGGTCGGCAAGGAATTGTTCGTGGCGGCCGGCCCCGCTTTTGTGGAGGAGTTGGCGGCGCGTGGTTTCGCGGTGTTCCTCGATCTGAAATTTCATGACATCCCCAACACCGTGGCGCAAGCCTGCAAGGCGGCCGCGCGTCTGGGCGTGTGGATGATGAATGTGCATGCAAGCGGCGGCCCGCGCATGATGCGGGCGGCACGCGAAGCGCTGGAAGATTTCCCGGAGCGGCCCAGATTGATCGCCGTGACCGTGCTCACCAGCATGGGTGAAGAGGAATTGCGCGCTACCGGCGTCGAAGCCGCCGCCGGCCAGCAGGTGTTGTTGCTGGCCTCGCTGGCGCATGCCAGCGGCATGGATGGCGTGGTGTGTTCGGCACAGGAAGCCCCCCTGCTGCGTTCCAGTTTCGGCGCTGAATTTCTCTTGGTGACACCCGGCATCCGCCCCGTCGGCAGCGAAGCCGGCGACCAGACCCGTATCCTCACCCCCGCCCAGGCCATCCAGGCCGGTTCGGATTATCTGGTCATCGGCCGACCCATCACCCAGGCCGCCGACCCGTTGGCCGCCCTGGAAGCCATCGCGCGGGAAATCGCACTCAAATCGAAGGAAGACCAACCATGAAAATCGCTATCGCCGGCACCGGCTACGTCGGCCTCTCCAACGCCATCCTGCTCGCGCAGCACAACGAAGTGGTCGCGCTCGACATCGTTCCCGAGAAGGTCGAGATGCTCAACCGCAAGGTTTCGCCCATCGTCGACGTCGAAATCGAGGACTACCTGGCCCACAAGCCACTCAACTTCCGCGCCACGCTGGATAAGCGGGATGCCTATCTTGGGGCCGATTTCGTCATCATCGCCACCCCCACCGACTACGACACCGAGACCAACTACTTCAACACCCGCACGGTCGAAGCGGTCATCCAGGACGTCAAGGCGATCAACCCGAAAGCGGTGATGATCCTCAAATCCACCGTCCCGGTCGGCTATACCGCCAAGCTGAAGGCGCAGTTCAACTGCGAAAACCTGATCTTCTCGCCCGAATTCCTGCGTGAAGGCAAGGCGCTCTACGACAACCTCCACCCCTCGCGCATCATCATCGGCGAGTGTTCCGAGCGTGCGGAAACCTTCGCCAATCTGCTCCGGCAAGGCGCCATCAAGCAGGACATCCCGGTGCTGTTCACCGATTCCACCGAGGCCGAGGCGGTCAAGCTCTTTTCCAATACCTACCTCGCCATGCGGGTGGCCTATTTCAACGAACTCGACACTTACGCCGCCACCCACGGGCTGGATACCAAACACATCATCCAGGGTGTCAGCCTCGACCCGCGCATCGGCGACCATTACAACAACCCCTCGTTCGGCTATGGCGGCTACTGCCTGCCCAAGGACACCAAGCAACTCCTGGCCAATTACCAGGATGTGCCGCAGAACCTGATGCGCGCCATCGTCGATTCCAATACCACCCGCAAGGACTTCGTCGCCGACAGCATCATCAAGCGCAAGCCCCGGGTGGTCGGCGTGCATCGCCTGATCATGAAGAGCGGCTCGGACAATTTCCGCGCTTCCAGCATCCAGGGCATCATGAAGCGGATCAAGGCCAAGGGCATCGAGGTCATCGTCTACGAGCCGGTGCTGACAGAAGCGGAGTTCTTCCACTCCCGCGTCGTCAACGATCTCGCCGAATTCAAGCGGCAATCGGATGTCATCGTCGCCAACCGCATCAGCGACGACCTGCTCGATGTGGTGGACAAGGTCTACAGCCGGGATCTGTTCGGGAAGGACTGAGGCACATGTACAAGTGATGTAGGTTGGGCAAAGCGCAGCGTGCCCAACATTGCACCGGGTTGTTGGGCACGCTGCGCTTTGCCCAACCTACATTTCTACTTGCTACCGGCTACCCGCCATGTACAAAACCATCGAAGACTGCATCGGCAACACCCCCCTGGTGCGTCTGAAAAAGCTGCCGGGGGAAACCTCCAACATCGTGCTGGTGAAGCTGGAAGGCAACAACCCGGCGGGGTCCGTGAAAGACCGCCCGGCGTTGTTCATGATTGCCCGCGCCGAGGCGCGCGGCGAGATCAAACCCGGCGACACCCTGATCGAAGCCACCAGCGGCAATACCGGCATCGCCTTGGCGATGGTGGCCGCCATCAAGGGCTACCGCATGGTGCTAGTCATGCCCGAGCACCTCTCCATCGAACGCCGCCAGTCGATGCGCGCCTATGGCGC
>JAUYFG010000062.1 GCA_030690985.1 Pseudomonadota bacterium | reverse complement strand
AGAAGCGGTGGTAGCCCAGCTCGCCGCGCAAATCCCAGCTTTCGTACTGGCTCTTGGCCGGCAGCACGTAGTCGGCCCACAGCGCGGTGGCGTCCATGCGGTGGTTGACGTCGACGAACAGGTCCAGCCCCTCGATGAAGGCCTGGCGGTAGTGCGTCTCCGATTTGTTGCGCCTGAGCATGTTGTCGGCGAACAGCAGCAGCGCGCGAGGCTTGCCGAACCAGGCGCCGCTGGTTTCGGCATAGCGCCCGGCCAGCGCGTTGATCTCCTTGTGGTCGAGGCCGACCGTCTGTTTCAGATGGGCGTCGGAATAGTGTTGGCGCATGGTCTTTTCCATGTCGCCGTTCATCCATTCGCTGAAGAAGCCGGAAGCGAAGCGCGCCGGCTTCGGGCTGGACAGCGGGCCGATGCCGCCCAGGCTCCAGTTGTTCTCGGTGTCCAGCCCGCCGCGCTCGCCGGCGTGGCCGGTCAGCGCGCAGGCCAGCGCCGCCGCCCAGCAGGTCATCGTGCCCGAGACGTATTTATGCAGCGAGAAGCCGATGTTGACGATGGCCTTGTCCGATTTGGCGAGGTCCTTCGCCATCCGTTCCACCAGATCGGGATGGATGCCGGTGATCTTGTGAGTCTCGCCCGGCGGGAATTTCAGCGCCTCGCGTTTCGCCTGTTCGAACACGGTGGTCACCGGGATCATGGCGCCGTCCTTGCCTTTGACCTGCCAGACGCCTTCCAGCGCGGGCTTCAGCTTGCCCAGACGCAACGATTTCTTGAAATGCCCCTGCGTGCCGGGCATGGCCTGGGCCGAGCCGGTGGCTTCATCCCAGCAATAAAACACGTCGTCCTTGCCCTTGTCGCGCAAGTCCTTGTGGCGCAGCAGGTCGCCGGTGTCAGTTCGCACCAGGAAGGTCAGGTCGGTCTGTTCGCGCACGAAATCGCGGTCGATCAGCTTGTCGCGGAACAGCACGTGCAGCAGCGACATGGCGAGGTGGCTGTCCGTACCCGCCTTCACCGGCAACCAGTCGGTGGCGAGCTTGACGCTGGCGTTGTACTCCGGCGTGATGCAGTAAATCTTCGCCCCGTTGTAGCGCGCCTCCATCAGGTAATGGGCGTCGGGGATGCGGGTCACCGCCGGGTTGATGCCCCAGAGGATGATGGTTTTGGCCTCGAACCAGGCATCCAGGGTGTGGCCCACGGTGGCTAATCCATAAGCCAGCGATGCGCCGGTGAACATGTCGCCGACGGCACTGGCCGGGTACAGGCGTTGCGCCCCCAACAGCGAGCCCAGGCGCAGTGGCCCGGCGCGGCGGCCCTGGGAGAGGATGCCGGTGCCGCAATAGACCATCAGCGAGGCCAGGCCATGCTTGTCCAGACTGTTGACCACGCGGGCGGCGATGTCGTCGAGCGCCGTGTCCCAGGTCACCCGTTCCCACTTGCCCTCGCCGCGCTTGCCCGCGCGCTTCATGGGATAAAGCAGGCGGTCGGCCTGATACATCTGCTTGGAATGGACGATGCCCTTGTTGCAGCCGCGCGGATTGGCATCCGGAATATTCGGAGCGATGGCGGGATAAGACGCGGACTGTTCCTCGCGGGTGACCACGCCGTCCTTCGCATACACCTTCCAGGCGCAGTTGCCCTGGCCGGTGGAGCAGTGGACGGCGAAACCCATGGCATCGCCACGCGTATCGAGGAATTCGCGCCGGTAGCGGTCTTCCCAGGCGCGGGCGGCAGGCGAGTGTTTGCCAGACATAGCGGCGGCGTGAGCGGAAAGAGGTGCGAGCGGCCCGCCGAAGGCGAGCGCCAGGCCACAGAAGGCCGTGCTTTTCAGAAATTCTCTACGTTTCATATCTCGACTATCCCCAGATTTTGTAGGGTGCGCCGTGCGCACCGTGGGATGTGGGTGGTGCGCACGGCGCACCCTACGGGGTTGCCTCGTTTACCGTTCGATCGGACGAATCGGGTCGGCAGCCCATTCGATCCAGGAGCCGGGATAGACCTTCACTTTCTCGTAGCCCAGCAGTTTCAGCGCCGCATAGAGATAGGTGGAGCGGCCCAGGCCGCCGTTGCAATAGGTGACGATCTCCTTGTCTGGAGTAAGGCCGGCTTCCGTCAGCGCCTTGCGCATCGCGGCGTCGTCCTTGAAGGTGGCGAGATCACCTGCGAGCTGGCTCCAGACGAAGCTCTTCGCACCCGGCACGTGGCCGCCCTGGCGCGCACCGCCGGACTCCTTGCCACTGAATTCGGCGATGCTGCGGGCATCCACCAGCAGGGCTGGCGAGGTAGCCAGGCCTTGCGTCTTCACCGCCCAGTCGGCGCGCGGCTGGGCCAGGTAGGCGACCTTGACGGGAGGTTGGCCACCCCAGGCTGCGTCCTGAGTCACCGAGCGCCCCTCCTTCAGCCATTTGCGAAAGCCGCCGTCCAGGATGCGCACCTTGTCGTGGCCGAGAAAACCCAGGATGTACCAGAGCGCCGAAGCGCCTCGGCCATCGCCGGAGTCGTACACCACCACGTCCGTCTCGCGGCTGATGCCCAGGGCCTCCAGCTTGGAGGCGGCCAGGCGCGGGAAGATGGGCAGGCCGGTCTTGGCGTTCTCCTCGGCGTCCTCCAGTTCCATGAAAGGCAGGTTCACCGCGCCGGAAAGATGGGCGCGGGCGTAGTTCTCCGCGCCTTCGGCATCCACCAGCCGAACCTGGCCCAGCTTGGCGGCGAGTTTGGTGGCCAACTCGTCGGTGGAAATCAGGAAAGAGCCCCCCGCCGTGGCCTGGGCGGCCCAGAACCCCACAATCAACAACAAAAATCGTCTCATCTTCATCTCTCCTTGGTTCATCACTGACCAGATTCCGTAGGGTGGATAAGCGATAGCGCATCCACCTTTGGCTGCAGATGGTGGATGCGCTATCGCTTATCCACCCTACCGTGTTTCTTCGGCGCGATTTGTGGCTGCGGGCCGATTACTACGCTCCGTTGGTTCACTGGCCGGCCCGGATCGCTGCCCGGATCAGCGCTTCCGTAGGGTGGATAAGCGATAGCGCATCCACCTTTGGCTGCGGATGGTGGATGCGCTATCGCTTATCCACC
>JAUYFG010000031.1 GCA_030690985.1 Pseudomonadota bacterium | reverse complement strand
CGTGCTTATCCGGTTGTCACAGACAACCACTACCGGTAGTAGCGTAGGTTGGGCAAAGCGAAGCGTGCCCAACGAACCGCCGCGATGTTGGGCACGCTTCGCTTTGCCCAACCTACGGCGCCACGCCGCGAAATCGCGAGCCACTACATCTAGTGGGTGTCTGTGACAACCGGATAAGCACGGAAGGTTTCCTGCGCGATCTGGCAGGTCGTCAGGCGGGACAAGGCGGGCGCGGGACGCAGCAGCCCGGATATGGTGAAGGAGTCTATGGTGGGGGAGTCGGTCAGGCTGGGGCTATTCGGCATCGCCGGATAGCCGGCCATGCCGATTGCGGCCAGTGGGTTGCCGGTGGGGTGAGCATCCATCGCGAGAATCCAGTAGGGCGTTCGCACCAGACTAAGCCGTCTGTGTTACGAAACTGCGATACCGCCCGCGCCTGGAAGGCGACCTGGAGTTGCCGGTGGCGGCGGGGTTGAGCGCGGGCCTGGCATGGGGCGTGTCATGAGGGCGCAACGATGCCGGGCGATACTCAAGTCACTCCGTGACTATTCAGCCCGTCGCCAATGGATGCGGAGTCCCCGTTCGGATGGGCTACGAATCATGCTGAACAGTCACGTCACTCCAACTGTTGCCCGCCTGTTCGTGCCATTCCCGCTCTCGCTCGCGCCCGCCTTCCTGCTTTCCCTGCTGCTCGGTCTTGCCCCGTCCGTACCGGCGCGGGAACTGGCGGGTATCGCGGTGGTGGAACAGGTTCTGTTCGCGGGCAAGCGGCTGCAACTCAATGGCACGGGGGTGCGCAAGTTCTTCGGTTTCAACGTCTACGTGGCGGCGCTCTACCTGCCGGAGCCGGCGCGCTCGGAGGCCGAGATACTGGAGCGCGAGATGCCGTGGCGGCTTCAGCTCACCATGCTGCGCGATACCAGCACGGAACAGAACCTCGACGCGCTCAACGAGGGCTTGCTCGGCAACAACAGCGCGGCGGAACTGGGGGCCATCAAGGCCGAGGTCGCGCGCTTCTTCGCGCTGATCCAGCAGGTCAACGAGGTGCCCGCCGGCACGGTGATCCAGTTGGATTACCAGCCTGGAAAGGGGACGCACACCCGCATCGGCAACCGGGATCTCGGGCTCATTCCGGGTGAGCGTTTCAACCGCGCCATCCTGAAAATCTGGCTGGGGGAGATGCCGACCCAGCTCAGCCTGAAGAAAGCGCTGCTCGGCCAGGACGCTTTGTAATCCGCGTCGGTGTGACAGAAATATCCCCGTCATGGGCGCGCATTAGTCTTGCAATCGCCCTCTCACAAATCCGTCATTCATGAACGCCCCCGAGATCCACTTCCATAGCGCCCCTACCACGCTGACCCTGCGCGATCGACTCGATCAGAACGTGTTCAACGCGCTCTACGCGCGCTCGCTGGTCTACAACACCTGCTGGGAAGACCCGGCGGTGGATCGCCGGGCGTTGCGGCTGGGTGCGGACGACACCGTGATGGTCATTTCCAGTGCCGGTTGCAATGCCCTCGACTATGCCCTGGACGGCCCCCGCCGGATTCATGCGGTGGATGCCAACCCGCGCCAGAACGCCTTGCTGGAACTGAAGATCGCGGCGATCCACCGGCTCGAATTCGAGGATTTCTTCGCCCTGTTCGGCGAGGGCACCCACCCGCGTTTTGCCGACCTGTACCGCACCCACCTGCGCGGCGAGTTGTCGGACTTCGCCCGCGCCTGGTGGGACAAGCACGGCAACTGGTTCACCAGCCCGCTCGGCAGCTTTTACTACCACGGACTCGCCGGCATGGTGGCGCGCGGTTTCCGCGCCTACTTCCGGATGCGGCCGAAACTGGCGGAGGATGTCCGCGACCTGTTCGCCGCACCCGATCTGGATAGCCAGCGGCGGATCTACGACGAGCGTGTCGCCCCCGCGCTGTGGACGCCGACCATGAAATGGCTGCTCGGCCGCCAGCTCACCCTGAGCCTGCTCGGCGTGCCGCACCCGCAGCGGCGCCTGGTCCAGGCGCAGCATCCGGACGGAGTGGCGGGCTTCATCCGCGCGGCGATCGAGTATGTGTTCCGGGAACTGCCGGTGGCGGACAACTATTTCTGGCGGGTCTATGTGGAAGGCCGCTATACGCGGGATTGCTGCCCGGAATACCTGCGGCCGGACAACTTCCAGGCATTGAAGGGCGGTCTGGTGGATCGCATCAAGACCCATACCTGCACGGTCACCGAGTTTCTCCACGACACCCGCAAGCCGATCAGCCGCTTCGTCCTGCTCGATCACATGGATTGGATGAGCAGTTACCACCCGGCGGCCCTGGTCGAGGAATGGAACGCCATCCTCGGCCGCGCGCGCGGGGGCGCCCGCATCCTGCTGCGCAGCGCCCATGCCGATCCCGATTTTCTGCGCTGGGTGCGGGTCGGCCATGAGCGGCACCGGCTCGACGACGCGCTGAACATCGACCGCGACCTGGCGGCCCGCCTGCACCGCGACGACCGCGTACATACCTACGCCGGTTTCATGATCGCCGATGTTCCTGGCTGAATTCGCCGCTGACGCCCGCGTTCTTTGGCGGCTGCTCTGCGGCCAGCCCCGTTCCGGCAGCCATGGCGAACGCCTGGAAGGTTTTTATGCGCCGCAGGCGGAGCGCTACGACACCTTCCGCGCCCGCCTGCTGCATGGCCGCGGTGACCTGATCGCGGCCCTGGAGATTCCGGTCGGCGCGCGGGTGGTGGAGCTGGGCTGCGGGACCGGGAGCAATCTGGAAGCCATCGACCAGGCCAGACCCATCGCTACGCTCGCCGACGTGCAACTTGTCGATCTTTGCCCGCCGCTGCTGGCGCTGGCACGGCGGCGCGCGGCGCAGTACGGCAACGTCGAGGTGATCGAAGCCGACGCGACGACCTGGCGACCGCCGCACCCGGTCGACCGGGTGTTCCTCTCCTACGCTCTGACCATGATGCCGGACTGGCGCGCGGTCCTGGCCAACGCCCGCGCCATGCTGGCACCGGGTGGCCGCCTGGGCGTGGTCGATTTCCATCTGCCGCAAGGCGGGAGCCGCCTCGGCAACCGTTTCTGGAAAACCTGGTTCGCCCATGACGGCGTGCATCTCTCCGAGGCGCATGGGGCCGCCCTGCGATCCTTGTTCATCGAGGCGACGCTCCAGGAGTGCCGCGCGCCCGTGCCCTACCTGCCAGGGTTGCGCGCGCCCTATTACCTGTTCGTCGGGGTCAAACCGTTTGAGAGGCTGTGAATAAATGACGGCGCCCGTAACGTCCGTCATTCCCGCCTTCGCGGGAATGACGGGGTTTTCGATGAGTACCTGAGTAGTTGCCATTAGCCGAAGTAAGCATGTAGCGCAGGCATCCCGCCTGCTTCGTGGGCCTGATCAGAAGGACGAGGCAGGCGGGACGCCTGCGCTACATGCTTAGCCTCCGGCGTCGCCCCGGCTAATGGATAATTTGCATTCATGACGACCTGGGTACTCCTGCGCGGCCTGGCCCGCGAAGCGCGACACTGGGGCGACTTTCCCGCCGCCTTGCGCGAGGAATTTCCGGGTGCTGACATCCTCACCCCCGACCTGCCCGGCAACGGCCGCCGCTTCCTCGCAGCCCGGTAGCTACAGGCCAAAACCGGGAGCAAGTGACGCGATCAGGTTTCACACGACTGTAATCGCCGCTTCATTTCGGCCAATTAGTTTGCGCGTTCCCTCCACTCGCCTTGAGCCAGCCATGACCGACATCCTGAACAAACACCACCCGCTTTCTCCCAATGGCGTCGATGAGGAAGTCCGCAACGCCTCCGGCAATCTTCCGCTCGAAGAAGTCATGCAGGCGCGTCTGTCGCGCCGCAACGTGCTCAAGGGCGGCTTCGGCCTGGCCGCCAGTTCCTTCATGGGACTCAGTCTGGCGGCGGCCTGAACGATGCTTCCGCCACCGTACCTGCCACCGTACCTGCTGCCACGCCCGCCTTCAGCCTCGGTTTCAACGCCGTGGCCAAGAGCCTGGCCGATCTGGTCAGCGTGCCGGCCGGTTACAGCGTCAACGTGCTCTACCGCCTGGGCGACCCGATCAACGGCAGCGTCATCGACTACCGCAACGACGGTTCCGACAGCAGCGACAGCTTCGCCAGCCGCGCCGGCGACCACCACGACGGCATGCACTATTTCGGGCTGAACACCGCCGGAACCGCCGCCGACTACAGCAACGCCAAACGCGGCCTGCTGGTGCTGAACCACGAAAACATCACCCAGATATTCCTGCACAGCAACGCCGAAGTGGCCACCGGCATGCCCAGCAGCGGCCGCGTTGCCGCCCAGATCGACAAGGAAGTCAACGCACATGGCATTTCCGTCATCGAAGTGGTGCGCGATGGCGGCCCGTTCCAGGCGAACAAAGGCGCTCGCTTCAACCGCCGCCTCACTGCCGCCAGCCTGATGGATCTCTCCGGCCCCGCCCGTGGCGATGCCTTGATGAAAACCAGATTCTCCCCGCGGGGCACACAGACGCGCGGCACCCTGAACAACTGCGCCAACGGCTACACCCCCTGGGGCACTTATCTCACCTGCGAGGAAAACTGGGCCGGCTACTTCAAGCGCCCCGCCAGCTCCACCCTGGGCGCGAAGGAAAAGGTCGCACAGGAGCGCAATATTGGTTCCACGGCCAGCAACGGCAGTTACGGTTGGGCCAACCCGACCGGCGGCGACATCAGCGGCGAAGACCGCTACACCCGCTGGGACATCACCCCCGGCGCCAGCGCCAATACCGATTTCCGCAATGCCGCCAACACTCAGGGCTGGGTGGTCGAAATCGACCCCTGCAGCCCGACCTCGGTGCCGCGCAAGCGCACCGCCCTGGGCCGTTTCGCGCATGAAGGCGCGATGCCCGCCAAGGTCGTGGCCGGCCGCTGGTGTTTTACATGGGCGACGATGCGCGCACCGAGTACATGTACAAATATGTCTCCAACAAGAACTGGGTGGCGGCCGACGCCGCCATCGGCGGTCTGGTGATCGGCGACAAGTATCTGGACGACGGCAAGCTGTATGTCGCCAAATACCATGCCGACGGCAGCGGCCAGTGGATCGAGCTGAACATCGCCAACCCGCTCATTTCAGGCTATGCCACTTATGCTTTCGCCAACCAGGCCGACGTGCTGATCAACTGCCGTCTCGCCGCCGATGCCCTGGGGGCGACGCCGATGGACCGTCCCGAGTGGGCCGACGTGCATCCGGCCACCGGCGACATCTATGTCACCCTCACCAACAACCGCAACCGCGGCGCCGCCGGCACCACCGGCCGCCCGCTGGATGCCGCCAACCCGCGCTATTACAACGACGGCGAGGGCAATACCGGCAACCCCAACGACCACATCATCCGCATGAGCGAGACCGGCAATGACCCCGTCGCCACCAGCTTCAGATGGGACATCTACCTGTTCGGCGCCGAATCCGACCAGTTCGCCAACACCCATATCAACGTCTCCGGCCTCACCGACGACAACGACTTCTCCAGCCCGGACGGTCTCTGGTTCAGCCAGGCCAACCCCGGCCTGATGTGGATACAGACCGACGACGGTGCTTACACCAACGTGACCAACTACATGATGCTGGCAGCCCTGCCAGGCAGGCAGGGCGACGGCCGCACGGTCAGCATCACCAATGTGGCGGTGCCCAGCAACGGCAACGCCGACCAGACCGTCATTACCCATGCCGGCGCAGCCGCCACCCCAGCCGCCCTGAAGCGCTTCCTGGTCGGCCCGAAAGACTGCGAGATCACCGGTGTGGCGGAAACCCCCGACGGCCGCGCGCTGTTCATCAACATCCAGCATCCGGGTGAAGACACCATCGCCGCCAACATCGCCACCCCAACCAGCAACTGGCCGGGCACGGGTGTGGATCGGCCGCGTTCCGCCACCATCGTCATCACCAAGAACGACGGCGGCCTGATCGGAAGCTGACCCTCCGGGGAACTTGCCAAGGATCGGGGGCGTATGAACGCAGCCATGTAGCCCGGATGGAACGCAGTGGAATCCGGGATCACGGCCACGGCCCCCGCAAGGGGGACGCCGGATTCGTAAGCCCGTAGCCCGTAGGGCGGAAAAGCGGCTTTATCGCGCCTTCCGCCAAGCCCGTCGGAAGGCGCCGGCATGAAGACGCCGGCTTTTCCGACCTACACCCCGGCCGCCCCCGCAAGGGGGACGCCGGATTCGTAAGCCGCTAAAGCGTCAACGACTCCGCAGCCGCCTTCACTGCATCAGCAATGTGTTCGGCGGTGCGCTTCACCTGAGCCTCGTCGCGTCCTTCCACCATCACCCGGATCAAGGGTTCAGTACCGGAGGCGCGCAGGACGACGCGGCCGGTGTCGCCCAGTTCCGCCTCCACCTCCGCCACGGCCTGCGCCACGCCGGCATCGCCGTCGGTCTTGAAGCCCCGCGCCACGCGCACGTTGAGCAATATTTGCGGGTAGGTCGGGCAATCGCGGGTGTAGTCGGAAAGCGAGCTCTCGGCCCCGCGCAGGGCGGCGAGCACCTGCAGGGCGGAGACGATGCCGTCACCGGTGGTGTGTTTGTCCAGGCAGAGGATGTGGCCGGAAGATTCGCCGCCCAGCAGCCAGCCGTTCTGCTGCAACACTTCCAGCACATAGCGGTCGCCCACGTTGGCGCGTTTGAACTCGCAGCCGAGCGCCTTGATGGCCAGTTCGGTGCCCAGATTGGTCATCAGGGTGCCGACCACGCCGTCGTTGCGATAGCCGCTTTCCTGGCGAAAGCGGGCGATGGCGTAGAGCAGTTTGTCGCCGTCCATGATCTGGCCGGCGGCGTCGCTCATCATCAGGCGGTCGCCATCGCCGTCCAGGGCGATGCCGACGTCGGCACGATGCTGGCGCACCGCGCGCGCCAGGCAATCGGTGTGGGTGGCGCCGCATTCCTTGTTGATGTTCATGCCGTTGGGTTCGTTGGCGATGGGAATGACATCGGCACCCAGTTCATGGAACACATGCGGGGCGATGTGATAGCCGGCGCCGTTGGCGCAATCCACCACGATGCGCATGCCGCGCAGATTCATGTCGGTGGGGAACGTGCTCTTGCAGAACTCGATGTAGCGGCCGGCGGCGTCGTCCACCCGCTTGACCCGGCCCAGTTGCTTCGACGAAGCGGTTTTCATCGACTGGTCGAGCGCGGCCTCGATGGCCAGTTCCACGGCGTCCGGCAGTTTGGTGCCGCGCGCGGAGAAGAACTTGATGCCGTTGTCCTCATAGGGGTTGTGCGAGGCGGAAATCACCACGCCCGCCTGCAAACGCAACGCGCGGGTGAGATAGGCGATACCGGGCGTGGGCATCGGCCCGGTCAGGCGCACATCGACGCCCGCCGCCGTGAGGCCGGCTTGCAGGGCGGATTCCAGCATGTAGCCGGAAATGCGGGTGTCCTTGCCGATCAGCACGCCGGGGCGCTCGCCATGCATGGCCTCGACTTCCGCCGCTGCCAGAACGCGGCCGGCGGCATAACCCAGGCGCATCACGAAATCGGGGGTGATGGGCTCCTCGCCGACCTTGCCGCGCACGCCATCGGTGCCGAAATATTTCCTGCTCATTGCTTGTCTCCTAAAAACAGCAGTTGGCCGCGTCCGTCGCATCGCGGGCAAGCCCGCTCCTACGGGGGCCACGCCACAGGTTATTGAGTACTTACGGAAGCGCTTAATGCAGCCATGATTTTCAACGCATCCACGGTGTCCCCCACATCGTGGACGCGCAGTATCGCCGCCCCCCGCCCTGCCGCCAACAGGGCCGCCGCAATACTGGCGGCCAGGCGGCCCTCGACCGGGCGGCCGGTAATCAGGCCGAGCATGGATTTGCGCGATACCCCGGCCAGGACCGGGGCGATCTGTGCCAATTCGGGCATGGCTTTGAATAACGCGATGTTGTGTTCCAGGGTCTTGCCGAAGCCGAAGCCGGGGTCGATCAGCAGACGCTCGCGACTGACCCCGGCCTGAAGCGCCGCCTCCACCCGGGCTTGCAGATACGCCTTCACCTCCGCCACCACCTCCGCATAGCGCGGGTCGCTCTGCATGCCACGCGGCTCGCCTTGCATGTGCATCAGGCACAGGCCGCAATCCGAGTTCGCCACCGCTTCCAGGGCGCCGGGCGTTTGCAGGGCACGCACGTCGTTGATCATGTCGGCCCCGGCGGCCAGCGCGGCACGCATCACTTCCGGCTTCATGGTGTCAACCGACAGCGCCGCGCCGCAGTTGAGCAGTCCTTCCAGCACCGGCAGCACCCGATCTAGTTCCGCCGCAACGGACACCGCCGCCGCCCCCGGCCGGGTGGATTCGCCGCCGATATCGAGGATGTCCGCCCCCGCCGCGCGCAGGCTCAGGCCATGCTCGATGGCGTACTGCGGTGAAAAGAACCGCCCGCCATCCGAGAAAGAATCCGGCGTGACATTGACGATACCCATGACCAGAGGGCGATCCAGGGTGAACAGGGTGCGGCCGCAGCGGAACATGATCAGGAGATTTGAATTTTTTGAGGAGAAGCGGGAACGGCAGTGTGCTTGCCGATCATTCCCGAACTGGACGCGCCGCGACTGTAGCGGCCCCGCACGGATGAAACAAGCGAGCGCCGACGCTACAAAGGCCGCCGCAATGGCCGGAACAACTGCCCCTCCTCACGCAGAAAACGGGTAAAGAACTCGAACAGCACCAATCGCGTGGTCTGCACGTAAACCACCAGGCCTTCCAGCACCAGGCTGAACAGGTTACCCAGCAGCAGCACCAGCGCCACCGCCAGGGGATGCTCGACCCCACTCGCCAGGGTCATGACCGCCAGCGACAAGGCCGCATGGCCCAGAGCAAAAGCGCCGACGCGTATGAACGACAGCGTGTTCATCGCCAGTTCGAAGGAGGAAAGCAACAACTGGCCGATGGCACCGGGCAGTGCGCGCGGATCGCGCTCGATCACCAACGTCCCCACGAGATACTGAATAAACCCCAGCGCCATCAGCCAGAACGCCGCCGGCACGAACAGCCCCAGCAGTGCGCCGGCATAGAGCAGCAGCAGCGCGCCATCCAGCCACAGCCAGGTGCGCAACTCGCCGCGCCAGCCCGCCGCCACCCCCGAGAAGAGCATACCCAGCAGCATCAGGCCCACGCCGAACAGCAGGGGAGCGGCCAACACCGCCAAGGGGTTATCAAGCGGTTTCAGCCAGAGGGCCGGGATCAGGTCGTCGCGGCCGAAGACATCACCGAACACCAGGCCGAAGGCCATGGCCGAAATGCCGCAGGGAATGAGAAAGCGGATCTGCGGCCAGCGCTTCCAGAAGAGCGCCGCGAACAGCGCCAGCATCAGGCCATGGCCGACATCCGGGAACATGTAGCCGAACAGTAGCGGCACCACCACCGCCAGCAGGCCGCTCGGGTCCACCTCACTGCCGCCCGGCGTGCCCCACATGCGTAACAGCGGCTGGAACGGACGTGCCCACCAGGCATTCAGCAGGGCCACCGGCACGACGGCATCGGCGGGCGGGTCGGGAAACCGCACCAGTGCCTTGATCTCCGCCTCATGCAAGGCCTGTTGCAGACGTTGCGGATCGGCGCAGGTGGTCCAGCCGGTGACGTGGCAGAGCTTGTGTTCGCCCAGCGTGTGCGCGGCGTGTTCCAGATACCAGCTCAGGGTGTCCACGTTGGCGCGTGCCTCGGCTACCCCGGCATCCTTTCTCAGCGTGCGCAGGCGCGTGTCGAGTCCAGCGATCTCATGGGTTTTCAGGGCCAATTGCGCCAGTAACAGGTGCTTTTGTTGTTCATGGTCGCCGGACAGCCAGGCCGGAATGCCCACCTGTTCGCACTCGGTTTCTATGACCAGACGACTGACCTGTGCGCGCTGTTCGGGGGCGCCGACGAAGTAGAGGAAAACATGTTGCGGGCCGTGCGCCACCCGTTCCACCACGCCGCCAAGTTCCGGCGCGATCTCGCGACCATGCGGGCAGGCGAACAGGCATTTGCAGAGGAAACGCGTCTCCCGGAACACGCCGTCGAGATCAATACCCGCCGGGTGCAGCGCCTCCAGACACTCCGCCAGCAGCACCAGATGGTCATGTTCGGCGCGTAATTGCGCCAGATGTTCGCGCAGGTAATCCACCTGCGCGCTCCACACCCGCAGCCGGTGCAGGGCGAGGTTGGCGATATGCGCGGAATCGCCGATCAGCGCGGTGGGATGTGCCACCCCGGCGGGCAGGTCTTCCTCGTGTTCCAGCGCCAGCGCCGTGAAGTGGTCCAGGAAGAAACGTAACCGTTCCATGTGCGGCGTTTCATCCAGGCGTGGCGCCAACTCCAGTTGCACCACGCCGGTGTCGGCCAATACTTCGGTGGCGCGCACGGTCTGGTCGCGCGGCACATAGGTCTCGAACCATCTCGCCTGGGCGGGTCGCAGCGCCATTGAGCTTTCCTCGAAGACTTCGCCGCCGGACCGGATGGAAACCGATCCAGGCTGTGCGAGGTGTCCGCATCATAAATTGCATTGGGGTGAAACAAGCCGCCCCTGTAGCGCAGGCGTCTCGCCTGCACCCTGGCGCTGGATGCAGGCGGGACGCCTGCGCTACAGAGGGCGCCTGGTTTCATCATTCGGGGCGGCCTGGCCACCATGACCGTTAGGTTGGGCGTCGCTGCGCGTGCCCAATCTGGCGCTGATTCGACGAACGCACTGGATTCCCGCCTGCGCGGGAATGACGGTAACGAAACTTCTTCCGCGTCACCCGCTTCTCCTGGTTCCCATGCTCCAGCGTGGGAATGGCGTAGGGCGATCCGCCGAAACGGCGGGTCGGAACCGCTGCGCGTTCCGACCTGCTTCACTTCTTCGGCGTTGCCAGTTTTTCGTACAACTGGCCCAGGTTGAGTTGCGCCTTGGCGTAGCCCTGTTCGGCGGATTTCTGGAACCAGGCCAGGGCTTCGGCTTCGTTCTTGTCCATGCCCAGGCCGTCACGGTAGAGCACGCCCAGGTTGTGCTGGGCGACCTTGTCGCCGGCTTCGGCGGCCTTGCGGTACCAGCGCGCGGCTTCGGCCATGTTCTTGGCTTGCTCCTGGAGCACGCCCAGATTGTTCTGCGCGGTGATGTCGCCGGCTTCGGCGGCCTTGGTCAGCCAGCGCACGGCGCCCTCGGTCTTGCCGTTCTTCTGCAGCAGCCAGCCGAGGCGGCTCTGCGCCAGAACGACCCCCTTTTCGGCGGCCTTGCCGTAGAGCGAAAGGGCTTCCGCTTCGTTGCGTTCCTGGCCCTGCCCCTGTTCCGCCATCAGCGCCAGGTTGTACCAGGCCAGCGGTTCGTTCTTGGCGCTGGCTTTGAGCAGCCACTCGCGCGCGCGGGCGAAGTCGGCGGCGACGCCCTGGCCTTCGCGGTAGAGGCGGCCCAGGTTGTTCTGGGCGGCGGCGTCACCGGCGGCGGCGGCGCGTTCGTACCAGGGCAAGGCGGCGGCGAGATTGGCAACTGAATTGGCAACTGAATTGGCAACCGAATTGGCAACCGAATCGGCAACCGAATTGGCAACCGAATTGGCCTGGCCCAGCGCCCCGGTTTCCAGCAGCCAGCCCAGGTGGGTGGCTGAAGGCGCGTCGCCGGCTTCGGCGGCCATGCGGAACCAGCGTCCGGCTTCCGCCATATTCTTCGGGAGGCCCTGGCCCTTCTCGAACATCCAGCCGAGGCGGTTCTGCGATTGCACATGGCCCTGGCTGCCGGCCAGCGCCAGCCAGTTGGCGGCGGCGAGCAGATCCTGCTTGATGTCGCCCAGACCTTCCTTGTAAATCAGGCCGAGGTTGCCCTGGGCTTCGGCGTTGCCGGCTTCGGCGGCCTTGGTAAACCAGGTCACCGCTTCCGGGTAGTTCGTCCGGGTGCCCAGGCCATAGGCGAGTTTGATGCCCAGGTTGTTCTGTGCCGGCACGTCGCCCAGTTCGGCGGCGCGCCGGGTCCAGGCAAAGGCGGCTTCCAGGTCGACCGGGACGCCGATGCCTTTTTCGTACATGGTGGCCAGTTGCGATTGGGCGGCGGCGAGGTTCAGCTCGGCGGCACCAGCCATCAGCCGAGCGGCCTGATCGGCATCCTTGGTCACGCCATCGCCGCGCAGGAGCAGCAGGCCCAGGTTGTAGAGGCCGATCGGCTCGTTCTGTTTCGCGGCGAGTTCGTACCACTTGGCCGCCTGGCCAAGGTCTTTGGCCACGCCCAGGCCCTGCTCGAACAGCCAACCCATCTTGGTTTGCGCCTCGGCATCGCCCGCGCTGGCGGCCATCTGGTAGTAGCGCAGCGCCATCTGCATGGCCTGCATGGGGTCGGGAACGACCGGGGCGGCGGCCAGCAGGGGGGCGGCGTGCAGGGCAAGCAGTAGGGGCAGGGTGCGAAGTTTCATGGCGAAGTCCTCTCTATGTTCAGGGTTTGCTCTCGGCGTTCAGGCGGTAATCCACCGGGACGTCGATCCAGGCCGTGACCGGCTGGCCGTTCTTGCGGGCGGGTTTGAAACGATATTTGGCGAGTTGTTCCCGAGCATCCACGTCGAGAATACCGGAGCCACTACTCTGTTTGATCCACATCTGCCCCGGCGTGCCATCTTCCATGATCTGCACCCGCACGGTCGCGCGGCCTTGGTGGCCATAAGCCCAGGCGCGCAGGGGAAAGGCGAAGCTGGGGTTGTCGCTGGCATAGGCCGGCTTCTCGGTGATCTCCTGCGCGGTGTTGCGCGGGCGGTTGTCCGGCTGAACGTGGCCGGGCAGCGGGCAGTAGGTGGAGGGCGCCAGCACATCGAGCGGCTGCACTTGGCTATCCGCGCGCATCTGCTGGACGGCCGCCGCACGCACACCTTGCAGTGAGCCGGTGCCGGCGGGATTGCCGCCGCCACTGCCGACGCTGGCCTGACGGCTGGCGTTGGAGAGGGCGGGCGCCGCGTCACCGCGAGCTTGTAGCGGCGCGCCCGCGCCACCACCGGCCTGGACCAGAGCGGTCCCTGTGTTGTGCGCGGGGCCGCCGCTGCCGCCTTCGCCGGCCTGGGCGCGGAAGCTGGAGCGGGCGCCGCCCGGACGCATTTCGAGGATGGCGGGTACCGCCTGCATGGCCAGCGCCAGACGCGGCGCGCTGCCGGGTTCACCGAGCGCAAGGGCGGCGGGCGCGGCCGGGCCGCTGCTGAATCCCGAGCCGGAGACGGCCGGTCTTGGCGCCGCCGCGCCCGGGGAGGCGCTGCCGGCGAGCTTGCCGGCAGCAGCGAAGCCAGCGCCGGCCAGGCCATGCGTGGCGCTGCCGGTACTCGGCGGTTCGCCCGCTGTGGCGAGGCCGACGTTGCCAGGGGTGCCGTCGGCGCCGCCACGATCCAGCGTGGCGGCGTGCCCGGCGGCCGCCGGCTTGGCGTCAACGGCTGCCCGAGACAGCTTGTCGCCTCCCGTCGTCGCGCCGGTCACGGCGGCCGCTGTCCTGGCCGCGGCTTCGCCGCCGCCGGGGAGGGTCTTGCGCGGCGTCGGCGCCTTGCCGGCACTGTCTCCGGCGCCGACGCGGGCGAGCGCGGTTTCGGTTTTGCCGGCGTGCGGTGCGGTGACGGCAGCGGCCAGGGCACTCGTGGCCAAGTTGCCGCCGTTTCTATCGCCACCCTGGCCGCTGGTCGTCTTGCTGGAGGGCAGCGCGCTACCAGGCGCGGCACTGGCCAGATTGCCGGCGCCGGAACCACCGCTCGCCGCTACAGCACGCTCGCTGGCCGCGCTGATTTCACTGCCGGCGCCGGCACGGGTCGGCCCGGCGCCGGCCACCACGGCGGGTTGTCCGCTGCTGGCGGCGGTGGCCAGGCTGGCTTGGCTACCCTGGCCCGCCGTGGCCGCGCTGGTGCCGGCCACGCCACTGAGCTGGCCGCTGGCCAGACTGCCGCTGCCGGCGGGGAGTGCGGCCAGGCTGGAAAGCACGCCGGCCATGGTCAGGCGCACACCGCCGGGTTCGCCGCTGGATTCGACGGCAACCATGGCGCCGGGGTTGTGTGAACTGAAAGCGCTCGCTTGCACACTCTGGCCCCCCCCGCCGGCGGCGCGATTCAAACCACTACCGGCGGCGGCACTGGCGGCAAGCGAGGCGGCCGCGAGGTTGCCGGAAGCGGCCGCGCTGCCGGCCAATGCGTCGCTGCCCTGGGCGCCGGCGCCGCTGCTGGCGGAGAGCGCCTGGGTCTTGCCCAGCCCCTGTGCCGCAGCTAGAGCGATGCCGGGGTCGCCACCGCTGGCCGCGCCAATGCCGGCGCCGGACTTGCCGCCCGGTTCGCTCAGTGTGTCGGTGGCGCCGGCACGGGCGGCAGCCGCCGGACTGGCGGCACCGGGTTGAGTACTGGTGGTGGCCAGCTTGGCGGGCGCGGCGCGGCCGCTGGCCTTGGCCAGGTCGACACCGAGGGCGCGCGCGTCCGGCAGCGTGACTGCGGGGGTGTCCTTGGCCGGCCTGGTCTCGCTTTTCCATTCCGCTTGCAGGGTGTGCGGCTCGTGTGCCTGCGGTTTGACGGGTTTCTTCTTGGCCAGGCGTTTCTTTGCTTTCACCTTGCTGGCCTTGGGTTTCGCCTCGGCACGGCGTTGTTTCGGCTGCTTCACGGCGGGGGGCGGCTCCAGCGTGACCTCGAAGGTCAGCGGCGGCGGCAGGGGCGGCGGCGCCTGGCTGAGGCCGAGCAGCACGCCCAGATGCAGCCCGGCGCTGCCGACCAGGGCGACCCAGTGGCGCGGCTCCAGGCGGGCCAGTACCGGGCCGAGACGGGCAAGCAGCGCGGCTGCGGGTGCAAGAACGGCTGGAATCACTTTTTCCCCTGCGGGGCGGCGGCGGTGACGAAGGTGAGCTTGGCCACCCCGGCGCGGCTGGCGGCGGCCATCACTTCGGTGATGCGGCCGTAAGGCACGCCGGTATCGGCGCGCAGTTGCAGGACGAGTTCGCCGTTCTTCTCCATTTCACCTTTCAGGCGGGCTTCCAGCAGCGTCAGATCGACCCCCTCGCGGCCGAGAAACACCATGCCATCCGCCTGCACGCTGACCACCAGCGCCGGTGCCGGCTTCAGCGCCGCCACCGGTGAGGTTTCCGGCAGGCGCACTTTCACCGATTGCAGGATGAACGGCGCGGTGACCATAAAAATCACCAGCAACACCAGCATCACGTCCACCAGCGGGGTGACGTTGATCTCGCTCATGGGCTGGAAATCGGAGTCGTGGCGGATCGCCATCTCAGGACTCCTTCTTGCCTTCGGGTTGACTTGCCAGGCTCAGGAAGTCGTTGGCGAAGCCTTCCATCTCGGAAACCATCAGGCGGGTGACGCGCACCCCGTAGTTGTAAGCAAGCACGGCGGGAATCGCGGCGGCGATGCCGATGGCGGTGGCGAGCAGCGCCTCCCCCACCGGGCCGGCCACCACTTCCAGGCCGGAGCCACCGGACACGGCGATGTTGCTCATCGCATTCATGATTCCCCAGACGGTGCCGAACAGGCCGACGAAAGGCGACGTGCTGCCGATGCTGGCGAGCAGCATGAGGCCGGCTTCCAGCTTGTGTTGTTCCTTCTTCACCTGCTGCGAGAGGCCGCGTTCCAGCACCGCCTGACGGTCGCCCGCGTGCGCCAGGGTCTGACGATCGCCCAGCGAAGCGAGGGTGTCGAAGCCCGCCTTGGCCAGCCGTGCCAGCGGACTGTCAGCCTGATTGGCGACCACCTTCGCCGCTTCCAGATCGGGCGCCTGCCAGAAGCGCTTGGCAAAAGCGGCATTGGATTTGCGCAACTGCCATTGCAGCCAGCCCTTGGCGAAAATCATCGTCCAGGTAATCAGGGAGAACAGGATAAGGACGGAGAGCGCCAGATTGACGGCGGTGGAAGCGGAGAACTGGAACATGAGAGTCACGCGCGGGCTATGGAAGGCGGCCGGATTATAAGGGAGTGCTTATAGATACCAACCGTGACAAGCCGGCATAGTGAAATTGGGGCGGCACGGTGTGGCGGATCGGCCGCCGTAGGGCGGAATCCCCGCAAGGGGGAGGCCGAATCCGTAAGCGCTGAAGCGCAACGGCTTCGCTCAAGCGGCTTTATCGCGCCTTCCGCCAGGTTTGTCGGAAGGCGCCGGCATGAAGTCCGCAAGGGATACCGTCCCCGGCGCTATCGGCGCCGGGGACATAACGCCGGCTTTTCCGACCTACGGGCTGGAAAACACGTCGGGCTTGTCCTGGCTGGCCGCGCAGCAGGATTTCGGGGCCAAGGTGCTGGCCGATAATCTGCACGCACTGGCGGTGATGGAGGCCACG
>JAUYFG010000026.1 GCA_030690985.1 Pseudomonadota bacterium | reverse complement strand
CGTGGCGCCACGGGTTTTCTTGGGTTGGGGTGTTGGGCACGCTGCGCTTTGCCCAACCTACGTCCGTGGCGCCACGGGTTTTCTTGGGTTGGGATGTTGGGCACGCTGCGCTTTGCCCAACCTACGCCCGTGGCGCCACGGGGTTTTCTTGGGTTGGGTTGTTGGGCACGCTGCGCTTTGCCCAACCTACTATGAACCGACGGTGGAACCGTAGGTTGGGCAAAGCGCAGCGTGCCCAACATTTTCCCCTCAAGCTTTCCCCGGGACCCGCCGATAACCGGCAAGCCAGGAAAAACCTCGTTTCGCCGATACGGTCGCGGGGGTTTCTCTGTCATGCTCCCGCTTGCCTGAACCTGGACCGGAATCATGCCCACCCGCGCGCCACCCATCCATCCCGAATTGCCCGCCCAATTGCCCGCCCAATTGCCCACCCAACCGCCCCCCGAGTCCAACGGCGGCCACGCGCACTGGCTGTTGTTGCTGCTGTTCGCGGTTCTGATGCTGGCCATCGCGGCCCTGGGCTGGGGGGTGTATGCGCATCTGGCGCGCCAGTTCCAGGCCCAGGAAAACGCCAAGCTGCTGGCCATCGCCCAGCTCAAGGCGAGCCAGATCGGCGAATGGCTGGACGCACGCCGCAGCGATGCCGATCTCCTGGCGCGCAGCCCTTTTCTGAACGAGGCCGTGGCGCGCTGGCAGAACAGCGGCGACCCGGCGACGGAAGCCCGGCTCAAGGCATTTTTCGCCGCCTTTCGCGAGACCTACCACTACCAGAGCATCGTCCTGCTCGACGCCCAGGATGTCCCGCTGCTCCAGGACGGCGAGGCGCATCCGGTGTCGGCGGAACTGCGCGCGGCGGCGGCGCGGGCCAGGCTGCAAGGGCGCGGCGGTGACACCGACCTCTACCGCAGCGACGCGCTCCTGCCCGAGCATAGCCACCTGGATTTCGTCACCCCCCTGGCCGGCGGCCGGGTGCTGGTCCTGCGCAGCGCCCCTGACCACTTCCTGTTTCCGTTCATCCAGTCCTGGCCGCTGCCCAGCGCCAGCGCCGAGACCCTGCTGCTGCGCCGCGACGGCGACCATCTCCTGTATCTCAACGAACTGCGCCATCGGAAGGGGGCCGCGCTCAGGCTGCGCCTGCCCCTCTCCCTG
>JAUYFG010000007.1 GCA_030690985.1 Pseudomonadota bacterium | reverse complement strand
CCAGATCGAACAAGCGCCGCCACGCGTGCCAGGTGGTGAGGCCCAGGAAAGCATCCGCCCCCATGAACAGCACCAGCGGCGTGGCGGCCGGCAACTCCGCGCGTAGCTCGCTCAGGGTATCCACGCTGTAACTGGGCGCGGTGCGATGGATTTCCCGCTCATCCAGAACAAAACGCGGATTCCCGGCAATCGCCCGGCGCACCATTTCCAGCCGGTGCCTGGCCTCGGCGCGCGGCTGCCCGCGATGCGGCGGCTGGCCGGCGGGGATGATGCGCACCTGGCCGATACCCAGCGTTTCCGCCAGTTCCTCGGCCATCCGCAGATGGCCGAAATGGATGGGATCGAAGGTGCCGCCGAGGAGGGCGAGGGGGGTAGGCGACTTATGCGAAGTCATACGCCAAGCTGATTCCGTCATTCCCGCGCAGGCGGGAAGCCAGGTTGTTCATCCGATTGTTGTTAAGGGCAATCAGCCCCACGAACTGGATTCCCACCTGCGCGGGAATGACGGCTGGTTTTTCGATCAGCTTGGGCGATTTCACGGACTCTCAGTCCTCGCGTCCGGGCAGCGGGCGATCCTGACGAATTTCACGCTGCCAAGCGACCGGATCGGTGATTTCCGCGAAAGGCTTGGCCTCTTGGAGTTTGCGCAACGCCTCGGCCAATCGCCGGCCGCGTTCTTCTTCATCGATATCGGGCGATACCTTGCCCGCTCTTTGCTCCAGAAACAGGATGAAACCCAGTGCCTCTTTCTGGTCTGCTGGCGGCAGATGGTTGGCGTGTTCGGCGATTAAGGCGGGGTAATTCATGCTGAGTATCCCTCGTAAGTACAAGCACGGCAGGATGGGTTGAGCAATAGCGAAACCCATCAGCCGCGAATGATGCGGTTCGCTGCGCTCACCACATCCTACGGTGCGTTAGAACAAATTTGTCCTGCCATCAGTCGGCACTCAACTTCCTGATGATCGACTTCGCCAATAACTCGTTGATCTCGTTATGGCGTGGCACCGGCTGCGACTGCCTCGTGTTCGGATTGGTGTACCAATCGTGCCGCCCGCCATTGCGTACCAGCACGCAACCCATTTGTTCGAGGGCTCGGATCAAATCGCGCCTTTTCACTCAAGCCACCAGGAGTTCTTCGACTTTGTGGATATAGGGCACTTGGCCCGATTCGAAATCGACCAACAAGTCTTTCAAGTTCTCGACCAGTTCGTCCTTGGTCGTTCCCTGGGTCGGATAGTCAGGATATTCGTTGAGATACCCGAGAAAAAAATCGCCATCCTGCCAAAAGGTGAATTTGATCGCTCTCATATCAACCTCGCTCCGAGTTCAAGGTAGTGAAATCACCCCCGCACATGCCCATCCCCCAGCACCACCCATTTCTGGCTGGTCAATCCTTCCAGCCCCACCGGGCCACGGGCGTGGATTTTGTCGGTGGAGATGCCGATTTCGGCGCCGAGGCCGTATTCGAAGCCGTCGGCGAAACGGGTGGAGGCGTTGACCATGACGCTGGCGGAGTCCACTTCGCGCAGGAAGCGGCGGGCGCGGCCGTAGTCTTCGGTGAGGATGGCGTCGGTGTGGTGGGAGCCGTGGGCGTTGATGTGCTGGATGGCTTCATCGAGGCCATCGACGACCTTGATGGCGATGATGGGGGCGAGGTATTCCTCGTCCCAGTCGGCCTCGGTGGCCTGTTTCAGGTTGGCTATATGGGCACCTTCCAGGATGGCCAGCGCTTCCGGGCAGCAGCGCATTTCCACGCCGTGGCCGGCGAGCATGGCGCCGATGCCGGGCAGGGCGGTGGCGGCAACGAGGCGCGCGACCAGCAGGGATTCGGTGGTGTTGCAGGTGCCGTAGCGCTGGGTCTTGGCGTTTTCGACGATCTTGACTGCGCGGGCGAGGTCGGCGCGGTCGTCGATGTAGACGTGGCAGTTGCCGTGCAGGTGCTTGATGACAGGCACGCGCGCTTCGCCGCTGATGCGTTCGATCAGGCCCTTGCCGCCGCGCGGGATGATGACGTCGACGGTGTCTTTCATGGTGATGAGTTCGCCCACGGCGGCGCGGTCGCTGGTTTCGATCACCTGGACGGCGGCTTCCGGCAGGCCGGCGGCGGCGAGGCCTTCGCGCACGCAGGCGGCGATGGCCTGGTTGGATCGCAGGGCTTCGGAGCCGCCGCGCAGGATGGCGGCGTTGCCGGATTTCAGGCAAAGGCCGGCGGCGTCCGCCGTCACGTTGGGGCGAGCCTCATAGATGATGCCGATGACGCCCAACGGCACGCGCATCTTGCCGACCTGGATGCCGGAGGGGCGGAATTTCAGGTCGTCCATTTCGCCGACAGGATCGGGCAGCGCGGCGATCTGGCGCAGGCCTTCGGCCATGCCGGCGACGGTTTTTTCGGTCAGTAGAAGGCGGTCGAGCAGGGCTGGTTCCAGGCCGCGCGCACGGGCGGCGTCCATGTCCAGCGCGTTGGCGGCGAGCAGTTTCGCGGCGTCGCGTTCGATCGCGTCGGCCATCGCCAGCAGGGCCTGGTTCTTCTGGTTGGTGTCGGCGCGGGCAACGGCGCGCGAGGCGTCGCGGGCTTGGCGGCCGAGGGTTTGCATGGTGGTTTTGATGTCCATTTCGTCACTCCAAAGTGGGCGTAGGTTGGGCAAAGCGTAGCGTGCCCAACGGCCGTTGCGATGTTGGGCACGCCTCCGGCTTTGCCCAACCTACGAAAAAATTACATAAAGGCGGGGGCCTTGCCCTTGTTCATCAGAGCCAGGCCGAGTTGTTTCAGTTCATCCCAGGCATCTTCCCTGAGCAAGCCCTTGGCGGCGCGGTCGAGGCGGGAGAGGCCGCGCATGGCCCAGGCGAGTCTGCGGAGTCGTAGCGCTTCAGCGCGTACGAATCCGGCGTCCCCCTCGCGGGGATTGCCCAGGTTTGCGCGTTGCAGGGCGCGTTCCACCAGGCTTTGCCGACTGTCCCAGACGCGCGCGGCTTGCATCAATACGGGCAGGCGTTCGCCACGGGCAAGACCGGCGGCGAGGCGGTAGAGGGTGCGCACCTCGCCGCCCAGCACCGCCAGCACGAAGGGCAGCGCCTCGCCTTCCGCCTGCAATCCGTCCAGTACCCGGCAGAAACGCGCGGCATCGCCCTTGAGAAAGGACTCGGACAGGTCGGCCACGTCGTAGCGCGCGACATCGGTGACGGCGCCGCGCACCGCTTCGCGATCCATCTGGCCGGGCGGCAGCAGCAGCGCGAGTTTTTCGATTTCCTGATGCGCGGCGAGCAGGTTGCCTTCCACTCGCGCCGCCAGCCAGGCCAAGGTATCGCGGTCGGCTTTCAGGCCGTGGCGGGCGAGGCGCTCGCCGATCCAGTCGGGTAGGCGTTCCAGCGGCGGCGGCGCGGTCTGCACCAGGATGCCGCAGCGCTCCAGCGCCGTCGCCCACTTCGTCGCCAGCGTGGCCTTGTCGAGTTTGGGCGTGGTAATCAACAGCAGGGTGTCGGCGGGCGGATTGGCTACCCAGGCTTCCAGGACCTTGCCGCCTTCGATGCCGGGCTTGCCGGTGGGCAGGCGGAGTTCGATCAGGCGGCGACTGGAGAACAGGGAGAGCGAATCGAAACCGGCCAGCCAGCCTTTCCAGTCGAAGCCGGTTTCACTTTGATACGACTGGCGCTCGTCGTAGCCCTGGGCGCGGGCTGCGGCGCGGATACGCGCGCAGGCCTCGTCGGTCAGGAGCGGTTCGTCGCCGCTGACCAGCCAGATCGGCGCCAGGCCGCGCTTGAGGTTGGCGTCGAGTTGCTCGCCGCGTAGTTTCATCAGCGTTTGATGTAAGACAAACGACGCAGCGCCTGGCGCAACGCGTCCTGTTCCATGCCTCGGTGGAGAGAGGCTTCTTCGCTTTCCTTGGCGAGCACCTGGTCGTCGTTGTAGGAAAACTCGCGCGTCAGGTAGATCGGCGAGGCCGCCATCAGCTCTACGCCGGCGGCATCGAAGGCGGACATCTCAACCCGGTATTCCAGGCGAAATTCCCGCACTTTGCCGCCACCGGAGAGCGACAGGATGTTCTTGCTGCGGGTTTCCGAAGAAAGCTTGATGAGGACCGGGGCGCCGTCCTTTTTCTCCGCCAGCTTCTTCTGGCTGCTCAGCGACTGGCGCAAGCCCTCGCCCAAGGCCGAGCCGGCCGGGGCGTCGACATAAGCGGCCACGAACGGCAACTGGGCCAGCCCGCGCAACTGGAAACCGCAGCCCCCCAACAGGCTGGTAGCGGCCAGGATGGCCAGGAATTTGATTGCGCTGCGCCTCATTTCTTTTCCTCAGACAACGATGTTGACCAGGCGGCCGGGCACGACCACCACTTTCCTGGCCGGCTTGCCGTCCATGAATTTCTGTACATCCGGGCTGCCCAGAGCGGCCTGCTCGATGCTGTCCTTCGAGGCGTCCGCCGCCACCTTGATCTTGCCGCGCAGTTTGCCGTTGACCTGGAGCATCAACTCGATCTCGTCGCATACCAGGGCGCTTTCATCCACCTCCGGCCAGGCCGCGCTCATCAGGCAGGCACCCGGCTTCAGGGCCGCGATCAGGCTGCGGCAGATGTGCGGGACGATGGGTGCGAGCATCAATACGATGGCTTCCAGGGCTTCCTGCTTCAGCGCGCGGGTCTGCGCGTCGTTGCCTTCGAGCTTCACCAGGGCGTTCAGCAACTCCATGTTGGCGGCGATGGCGGTGTTGAATTGGCGGCGCCGTTCGATGTCGTCGCTGACCTTGGCGATGCCCGTATGCAACATGCGGCGAAAGTCGTGTTGGGCGGGGGTCAGCCCACTCAGGTCAAACCTGTCCGAACCGACCTCGCCCGCCTCGACATGTTCGTACACCGTCTTCCAGAGACGGCGCAGAAAGCGGTTGGCGCCTTCGACCCCGGCATCACTCCACTCCAGGGATTGTTCCGGCGGCGCCGCGAACATCATGAACAGGCGCGCGGTGTCGGCGCCGTACTGGTCGATCAGCGACTGCGGGTCGACGCCGTTGTTCTTCGATTTCGCCATCTTCTCGGTGCCGCCCACCGTCACCGGCTGGCCATCGGCCTTGAGCACGGTAACGCCTGCGCGTTCCTCCACGTCGGCGGGGTTGATCCACTGCTTTTTTCCCTCGCCGAGATCGCGGAAGTAGGTGTCGGCGATGACCATGCCCTGGGTCAGCAGGTTGGCGAACGGTTCGTTGCTGCTCACCAGGCCGACATCGCGCATCAGCTTGTGGAAGAAGCGGGCATACAGGAGGTGCAGGATGGCGTGCTCGATACCGCCGACGTACTGGTCCACCGGCAGCCAGTAATTGGCGCGCTCATCCAGCATCGCTGCGGCGTTGTCCGGGCAGGTGTAGCGGGCGTAGTACCAGGACGATTCGACGAAGGTGTCCATGGTGTCGGTTTCGCGGGTGGCCGCACCGCCGCATTTGGGGCAGAGGGTCTCGTAGAACGACGGCATCTTCTTGATCGGCGAGCCGATGTCGATTTTTACGTCCTCGGGCAACACCACCGGCAATTGGTCGTCCGGCACCGGCACGTCGCCGCAAGTGGCGCAATGCACGATGGGTATCGGGCAGCCCCAGTAACGCTGCCGCGAAATGCCCCAGTCGCGCAGGCGCCAGGTGATGCGCTTCTCGCCCAGTTTCAGATTCTTCAGCACCAGGGCGATTTTCTCGATGGCGTCCTGAGAAGTGCGGCCGGAGAAATCGCCGGAGTCGAACAGGGTGCCTTGTTCCACAGTGGCGGCACCCAGCGGCACGGCCAGTTCACCGTCGACCGGCTTGATCACGGGTTTGATCGGCAAATCGTATTTGTGCGCGAAGGCGAAATCACGCTCGTCGTGCGCCGGCACCGCCATCACCGCGCCTTCGCCGTAGCCCATCAGCACATAGTTGGCGACGAACACAGGAATCGCTTCATTGGTGAAGGGGTGATAGACCACCAACCCGGTATCCATGCCCTTCTTTTCCATGGTCGCCATGTCCGCTTCGGCGACGCTGCCCTGCTTGCATGAATGGATGAAGGCGGCGAGTTCCGGGTTGCCGGCGGCGGCCTGCTGCGCCAAAGGATGCTCGGCGGCGACTGCGACGTAGGTGACGCCGAACAGGGTATCGGCGCGGGTGGTGAAGACTTTGAGAACCTCGCCCCCATCCTGGTGCCGCTCATGCAGCGGGAAATGGATCTCCACGCCGAAGCTCTTGCCGATCCAGTTGCGCTGCATGGTCTTCACCCGCTCCGGCCAGCCGGGCAGATTGTCCAGTTCGCTCAACAGCTCGTCGGCGTAGGCGGTGATGCGCATGAAATACATGGGGATGTCGCGCTTCTCGACCAGCGCGCCGGAGCGCCAGCCGCGCCCTTCGATCACCTGTTCGTTGGCCAGCACGGTGAGGTCGACCGGGTCCCAGTTCACCGTCGCCATCTTTTTGTAGATCAGGCCCTTCTCGAACAGCCGGGTGAACAGCCATTGTTCCCAGCGGTAGTAGTCCGGCTTGCAGGTGGCCAGTTCGCGGCTCCAGTCCACCGCCAGGCCGAGGCGTTTCAACTGCCCGCGCATGTAGTCGATGTTGGCGTAGGTCCAGCCGGCGGGCGCCACGTTGTTGGCCAGGGCGGCGTTTTCCGCCGGCAGGCCGAAGGCATCCCAGCCCATCGGTTGCAACACGTTGTAGCCCTTCATCCGGTGGTAACGCGCCAGCACATCGCCAATGGTGTAGTTGCGCACATGGCCCATGTGCAGTTTCCCGGACGGGTACGGGAACATCGACAGGCAGTAGTACTTGGGCTTGGTCCAGTCCTCCGTGGCGCGGAATACCTGTTTGTCTTCCCAATGTTGTTGGGCTTCCGGCTCGATGATTTCCGGGCGGTATTGAGCTTCCATCTGAAGGGTCGTATGTGCTTGAAGGAGCGCGGAGTATAGCGACCTCGGTAACCACCTCGGTAGCCACCCCGGTCGTCTCCTCGGGTGACAGGCTGGCGAGGCCGCGTTTATACTCCCGCGCCCCAGCGGGTTTCACCGGGGTGAGAAGCGAAACATGAAATGTGGTAGCGCGCACATCCTGCCGACACATTTAATTTTTCCCGTTTCATCTTTCACGTTTTTGGGGGAGCACCCATGTCCAAGAAGCATCCCGTCGTCGTCGTCACCGGCTCGTCCGGCGCCGGCACCACCACCGTCAAACGCGCGTTTGAACACATCTTCTCGCGCGAGAAACTCACCGCCGCCGTCATCGAGGGCGACAGCTTCCACAGCCTGGGCCGGGTCGAATTCAAGGAAGCCATGAAGAAGGCGGAAGCCGCCGGCAACCACAGCTTCAGCCACTTCGGCCCGGAAGCCAACGACTTCGCTGCCCTGGAAAACCTGTTCAAAACCTACGGCGAAACCGGCAGCGGCCAGCGTCGCTACTACATCCACAGCGATGCAGAGGCGGCCGAACTCAATGCCTCGCTGGGCACCAGCCTGAAGCCGGGCGAGTTCACCCCCTGGCAGGACATTCCCGGAGGCAGCGACATCCTGTTCTACGAAGGCCTGCACGGCTTGGTGAAGACCGAAGTCGTGGACATGCCGCAGCATGTGGACCTGGGCGTGGGCGTGGTGCCTGTGGTGAACCTGGAGTGGATTCAGAAAATTCACCGCGACGCGGCCGAACGCGGTTATTCCGCCGAAGTCATCGTCGACACCATCCTGCGCCGCATGCCGGATTACGTGAACTATGTGACCCCGCAGTTCTCGCAGACCGACGTGAACTTCCAGCGCGTGCCCCTGGTGGATACCTCCAACCCCTTCATCGCGCGCGACATCCCGACCCCGGACGAAAGCCTGGTGGTGGTGCGTTTCCGCAACCCCAAGGGGGTGGACTTCCCCTACTTCCTGAACATGATCCCCGGCTCCTTCATGTCGCGCCCCAACAACCTGGTGGTGCCCGGCGGCAAGATGGGCTTTGCCATGGAAGTCGTGCTCGGCCCGTTGATCGAGCGCATGGTGGAAGCCAGCCGCAAGGCCTGAGCTTCATCACACCCCGAAAAAGCCGGGCATTGCCCGGCTTTTTTCTTTACAGCGATGGCGTACCCTACGCGCGTTTCATCGGATCAACGGAATGGCCCGCCATGACGAACCCCTGGAAAGACAGTGTTTACCTGCAACGCGAGCAACTCGCGCTGCTGTTGCAAGACCCCCTCGCGCGCCTGACCGAGCAATGCGCACCGGCCTGGGGTGAGCGCGAGCGCTTGAATGAAGTTCTGCTGAAGGGTTTTCCTGGTATTCCCCATTGCACCTTCCTCTACTGCCTCGGCTTCGACGGCATCCAGGTCTGCGACAACATCGGCGACGGTGTGGGCAACGATGTGGGCAAGCCCGGCGTGATTCCCGGCCACTTCGGACGTGACCGCTCGCAACGACCGTACATGATGGAAGCCGTGCCGGCGTGGGGCTTTCTGCTCTCGGACGCCTATATCAGCCTGTTGAAGCAGCGTCCCTCGCTCACCGCCCTGCAGATCGTGCGTGACCAGGACGGGACCGCGCTGGGTTACCTGGGCGCCGATTTCGACCTGCGCAACCTGCCGGCAACCACCAATATCTACGAAGAGCCCGGGCACTGGCGCCAGGTCAAGGGCGACCCGTCGATCCGTGGCGCGGTGTTCCTGCAATGCCGCGTCGACAGCCCGATGGACCTGGCGCTGGACAAGGCTCTGGCCATCCTGGAAGAACTCCTGACGCATCGCGGCGTATTCCAGTGCCAGATCCACTTTTCCAGCAGCCAGGCGACCATCTGGACGTTCGAGGACCCCTACCGCTACCGCATCCTCGATCAGGACGCGCTGAGCGATCCGGACATCTGCCTGGTCTACCCGCTGCAACCCTACCCGGCCGATGCCTTGATCCCGGAAGCGGACATTTCGCGCATCCTCAGCCATCTGCGTTCGTTGCGTCTGGCCGACGAGAACATCTATCTGCGCATGTCCTCGATCAATATTTTCAACGGCATGGTCAGTCTCACCTTCTCCTGCGACGGCTCGCACTACCTGCGTTACGACGAGTTTCTCGGCAGCAGCAGCCCGTTCGAATTCGTGGGGCTCTAAGCCGGGGCTGCTAGCCAGCCTGTAACGCGACCGTGCTTGATGCGGTTCGCTGCGCTCACCACATCCTACGAACTGGATGTAGTGGGTCGTGATTTCGCGGCATGGCGCCGTAGGTTGGGCAAAGCGAAGCGTGCCCAACATCGCGACGGTTCGTTGGGCACGCTTCGCTTTGCCCAACCTACGCCACT
>JAUYFG010000301.1 GCA_030690985.1 Pseudomonadota bacterium | reverse complement strand
GGCTGGCGGTGTCATCGCGGAAAGAATACTGGACGCTGAGGAGGTATTCCCCGGTGCTGGGCAAGGTGAACGGGGAGGAACCGCTGTAGGTGTAGCCCGATGCCACGGACTTGCCGAAAGCGTCCGTCAGCCGCCAATAGGCGTAACTGTACGAAGAGGAAGCATCCTGGCCGTCGAGGTAGAGACGCTGTCCCTTGCTGGCGTCGAAGCGATACAGCAGCGTCGATGCGTCCGGGGTCAGGACGCCGCTCAGGGGCACGTTCAAGGCCATCACGGTGGCCACCTCCCGCGTCAGCATGCGGAACTGGTAGTCATGGGGCTGGCTGTCGCTACCCCGCACCGTCAGGGCGTACTGGCCGGGGCCCAGGGTCACCGGGTCATTCCTGGACAGGCTGCGGTTGCTGGCACCCGAACCGGTGATGGTCCAGCCGATATAGTCCGCGCGGGCGCTGGGGTTCTCCAGGACATCCAGCACCAGGGTAGTCGGGGCTGTCAGAGTGAAGCTGTACTGATCGCTTTCGTGAGCCCCGGCAAGGCTGCCCGTTACCTTGTCGTTCAGGGCCAGGGCCTCGGTCTGCTTGATCCGCTTGTTCAAGCGGAAGCTTGTACTGACGCTACCTGTCTGGTTGTAGGTGCCCTCGTTTACCAGGGTGTAGGTGCCGGTTGCCGAGGCCATGAAAGGTGTCGAGGTGTAGTCGTAATACTGGCCGAACACCACCTTGCCGTAGGGATCGATCACCCGCCAATAGCCATCGCCGGACTGCCGGGTAATAACAAACGTTTCGCCGACGGCGGCGCTGAAGCGATAGCCGAGGGTGGAATTCGCCGGCGACCGGCTTACGCTGACCTGTTGACCCAGCGCGAGCAACGGGAAGTTGGAGGCGTCCAGGAGCCTGAAGGCATACGCGCCGGACCCGTATTGCGCCTTGATCGTCAGCGCGTAATCCCCGGCGGGCAAGGCCTGGACCGGGTTGCGGTAACCGGAATCGCTGGCGTAGAGGGAAACACCGTTGACCTCCTGGCCGCGAGGGCCGGCCAGGCTCCAGGTGAAGTTGCCGCTGGTGGTCTGGGTATCGAACAGCAGCACGCTGTCCTGGGCCAGGGTGAAGCGATAGACCTTGCTCGTGCCGGTGGTGGCCAGGCTGTCCGCCACCACAGAGCCCAGGGCCATGGGATTGCCCGCCGGCAGGCCGGCCTGCGGCAGGTTGCCGACGTAGTTGAACTGGAAACCGTAGCCAACCACAGCCGTATTGCCGGCTCGGCCCTCCACCAGCAGGGTATAGGCCCCCGGCGTGGCCAGCAGGAAAGCCGCCTGATCCACGGCGAGATCCTTGTAGCCGAGCACGTCCCGGCCATAGGGGTCGAGCAAACGCCAGGTCGCCGGGCCACCGGCCACCAACAAGCTGTCAAAAGCCAACCGATCGCCGGCGGCAACGTGCAGACGATATGGATGAGTGGCGTTGCCGGGTGCGTATTCCACGCAACCTGGACAGCCATTCCACGGCAAACTGGACAGCCATTCCACGTGAATCTGGACAGTCGGAGCGCAGCGACGCGGGGGTTGGTTTTTACTCTGGCCGGCCCATCGGGATCAAGTATCCGGCCAGTT
>JAUYFG010000299.1 GCA_030690985.1 Pseudomonadota bacterium | reverse complement strand
GCAGCATCTCTGGCGGCATTCTCCTGGCTATGCGCGCGGCGGCCTGCTGGCTGACGACATGGGCCTGGGCAAGACGCTGCAATTGCTGACCTTTCTCGCCCGCGCCTTCGCGGACACGCCGGACTTGCCGCCTGCCCTGGTGGTCGCACCGGTGGCCTTGCTGGACAACTGGCAGAAGGAGATTGAGCGTTTTTTTGCACCGGGGACGTTCCGTGTGCTCACCCTATACGACCGCGAACTGAAGGCATGCCGGGTATCGCGCGAGGAAATCGACCAGCAGTTGCGCGGCGAGGGGCTGACGCGCTTTCTGCGCCCGAACTGGCGCGGAAATGCGCAACTGGTGCTGACCACTTACGAGACCCTGCGCGACTACGAGTTTTCCCTGGCGCGCGAGGCCTGGAGCGTGATGGTTTGCGACGAGGCGCAGAAGATCAAATCGCCGGCAGCGCTGGTGACCCAGGCGGCCAAGTCCATGAATGCGCGCTTCAAGATCGCCGCGACCGGCACACCGGTGGAAAACTCGCTGACCGATTTGTGGTGCCTGTTCGATTTCATCCAGCCGGGCTTGCTGGGTGCGCTGAATGAATTCGGGCGCAAGTACAAGCGACCGATCGAGGCCAGGACCGAGAAGGAAAAGGCCGCGTTGGAGGAATTGCAGGCCCTGTTTGCCCCGCAACTGCTGCGGCGAACCAAAGATGAAGTCATCAAGCTGCCACCCAAGATGGAAGCCCCGGATTGCCGAGCGTTGCCCATTTCCAATGCCCAGCGCCGCCTGTATGCCGAAGCACTGGCCGCACACCGGGCGAAGATCGCCGCCTGCGACAGCACGAAAGTCGGCCAGGCCATGTTGGGGATGCTGCACCACCTGCGTGTGTTATGTGCCCACCCGGTGCCGATGGGGCAAGTCGCCGACACCAGCCAGCCATTGCCGGACGCACTTGAGGCCTCACCCAAGCTGGCCTGGCTCATGGCGACGCTGGACAGCATCAAGCGCCGGGATGAGAAAGCCATCGTGTTCACCGAATTGCGCGACATCCAGCGGGTACTCCAGCACTACATCGGCGAACACTTCGGCGTGCGCCCGGTGATCGTCAATGGCGATACCCATACCCGCCCGGACAAGGATGCCTCACGCCAGAACCTGATCGACGCCTTTCAGGCCAGGCCGGGGTTTGGCGTCATCATCCTGTCCACCCATGCGGTGGGGTTCGGCCTCAACATCCAGGCCGCCAACCATGTCATCCACTACACCCGCCCGTGGAACCCCGCCAAGGAAGACCAGGCTACCGACCGCGCC
>JAUYFG010000298.1 GCA_030690985.1 Pseudomonadota bacterium | reverse complement strand
GCAGCATCTCTGGCGGCATTCTCCTGGCTATGCGCGCGGCGGCCTGCTGGCTGACGACATGGGCCTGGGCAAGACGCTGCAATTGCTGACCTTTCTCGCCCGCGCCTTCGCGGACACGCCGGACTTGCCGCCTGCCCTGGTAGTGATGCCCGTGGCCTTGCTGGACAACTGGCGGAAGGAGATCAAGGGCTTCTTCGCGCCGGGTACGTTCCGAGTCCTGACCCTGTATGACCGGAAATTGGCGGCTTGTCGCGTGCCGCGCGAGGCCATTGACGAACAGTTGCGCGGCGAGGGGCTGACGCGCTTTCTGCGCCCGAACTGGCGCGGGAATGCGCAACTGGTGCTGACCACTTACGAGACCCTGCGCGACTACGAGTTTTCCCTGGCGCGCGAGGACTGGAGCGTGATGGTTTGCGACGAGGCGCAGAAGATCAAATCGCCTGCGGCGCTGGTGACCCAGGCGGCCAAATCGATGAACGCGCGCTTCAAGATCGCCGCCACCGGCACACCAGTAGAAAATTCGCTGACCGATTTGTGGTGTCTGTTCGATTTCATCCAGCCGGGGTTGCTGGGCGCGCTGAATGAATTCGGGCGCAAGTACAAGCGACCCATCGAAGCCAGGACCGAGAAGGAAAAGGCCGCGTTGGAGGAATTGCAGGCCCTGTTTGCCCCGCAACTGCTACGGCGAACCAAAGATGAAGTCATCAAGCTGCCACCCAAGATGGAAGCCCCGGATTGCCGTGCGTTGCCCATTTCCAATACCCAGCGCCGCCTGTACGCCGAAGCGCTGGCCGCGTACCGGGCGAAGATTGCCGCCTGCGAGCCTACGAAAGTTGGCCAGGCCATGTTGGGGATGCTGCACCACCTGCGCGTTTTATGCGCCCACCCGGTGCCGATGGGCCAGGTCGCCGACATCAGCCAGCCATTGCCTTTTGCACTCGATGCTTCTCCCAAGCTGGCCTGGCTCATGACGACGCTGGACAGCATCAAGCGCCAGAACGAAAAAGCCATCGTGTTCACCGAATTGCGCGACATCCAGCGGGTACTCCAGCACTACATCGGCGAACACTTCGGCGTGCGTCCGGTGATCGTCAATGGCGACACCCATGCCCGCCCGGACAAGGATGCCTCGCGCCAGAACCTGATCGACGCCTTCCAGGCCAGGCCGGGGTTTGGCGTCATCATCCTGTCCACCCATGCGGTGGGGTTCGGCCTCAACATCCAGGCCGCCAACCATGTCATCCACTACACCCGCCCGTGGAACCCCGCCAAGGAAGACCAGGCTACCGACCGCGCC
>JAUYFG010000294.1 GCA_030690985.1 Pseudomonadota bacterium | reverse complement strand
TCAAAATGCGCGGCTTCTCGGAGAACTCATCCGGCACGTCGACGGCCTTGATCTGGCTGCCGACGGTGTTGACCGAGTAGTTCTCGAACGAGATCACCCGCACCGGGCAGGCGCCCATGCAGGTGCCGCAACGGCGGCAGCGCGATTCGTTGAACAGCGGGAAGCGCTTTGCGTCTTCGTCGATGGAGCCGAACGGGCATTCCACGGTGCATCGTTTGCACTGGGTGCAGCCTTCCAGACGCACGGTCGGGAACGACAGGTCGCCGGCGCGCGGGTGGGCCGCCTTGCCGAGACCGGCGTTTTCCATCGCCTGGATCGCCTTCATCGCGGCGCCGGTGGCATCTTCCTGCGCCTGCATGATGTCCATCGGACGCCGCACCGGGCCGGCGGTGTACATGGCGGTACGGCGGGTTTCGTAGGGGAAGCAGATGAAATGGCTGTCGTTGAAGCCGTGCTTGAACTGCGGCACGTCCGGGCCCTGACGGTAGGTCAGGTTGAGCACGGACTTGGACATCAATTCGACGACATGCTGCTTGGCGCTTTCTTCGCCACTCTCGGCCACACGGTTGGCCTCGGCCAACTGGTCGAGGTCGGGGCCGCTGGTGGGCACCATGCCGGTGGCAAGTACCACCAGGTCGGCTTGGGTGTCGACTTCCTCGTTCAGGATCAGATCCTTGAACTTGACCGCGCAGGCGTTGCCGGCGGCGGTCACGCTGGAGACCACGCCCTTGGAGAAGATCACGCCCTTGTTCTGGGCGCTGCGGTAGAAGTCCTCACCGTTGCCGGGGGTACGCAAGTCGGTGAACAGCACTACGGTGTCGATGTCCGGGTTGCTGTCCTTGAAGTACATGGCCTGCTTCATGCTGGTGTTGCAGCAGAAGCCGGAGCAGTAGGGCAGGTGGGTGCCGGTGGTGTCACGCTGGCCGGCGCACTGCACGAACACGACCTTGTTGACCGGCTGGCCGTCGGACGGGCGGCAGATCGGGCGGCCGCTAGCGGCGGCTGCATTTGCCAGGGCTTCGAGGCCGGCTTGATCGACCACGTTGGGCGACTGGCCGTAGCCGAGTTCCGGCAACTTGTTGGCGTCGTACAGGGTGAAGCCGGTTGCTTGAACGATGGCGCCGATGTCTTCATTGGCGACCGCGCCGGATTCCACCGCAATCTCGACCTTGAAGCGGCCGGGCGCGCCGTCGGTCTTGGCGATGCTGGCGTTGAGGTAGACCTTGATGTTGGAGTCGGCCTCGATGCGGGCGACCAGGTCGCTCACGCCGTTGTCTTCCGGCGCCTTGAACGGCTCGCGGGTGGGTACGCGCTTGTATAGCTTGGCGGCCCAACCGCCCAGGGCGCCGGTCTTCTCGACCAGGACGACCTTGTAGCCGGCCTTGGAGGATTCCAGCGCGGAGGTCATGCCGGAAATGCCGCCACCGACGACCAGCAGGGTCTTCACCGCGCCGGTGTTGGGGTTGCCTTGCGGCACCTGCATGGCTTTCACTTCGGCGCAGGCCATGCGGACGTAGTCTTCCGCCATTTCCTGAGTGGTTTCCCGCGCCGCGTCGGTGTCGGGGCGAATCCAGATCACGCCTTCACGCAGGTTGCCCCGGCTCATTGCGATGCTGGGGAAGTTGAACGCATCGGTCTTGGCCCGGCGCGAGCAGGCGCACAGGGCGGCGTGGGTGACGCCTTCGTTGTCGATGTCGTTCTGGATCATCGCCACGCCCTCGGCGGAACAGAGGAAGTCGTGCTCGCGCACGAGGTTCATCTTGCCGGATTTGGTGGCGGCTTTTACGAGGGCGGCGACATCGACGCGATTGTCGATCTCGCAGCCCTTGCAGATATAGGCAGCGGTTTTCGTTTCAGCCATTTTTCTCAAGCCTCCGCACGGGCGACTTTGTTGACGACCTGGATGGCGCGCAGCGCGGCGGCAGTCGCGCTTTGCACCGAGCGGTTCACATCCAGCGCATTGGTGGCGCAGCCGGCGCCGAAGATGCCGGCGTTGGCCGGGTCGGCCATGATGAAGCCGGAAGAGTCGGACATCACCTCGGCGGGGATGTCGATGCCCTTCACGGACGGTTCCATGCCCACCGCCAGCACTACGAGATCGTGGGCAGTGGCATAGCGTTTGTAACCTTCGACGTCGACGCCGTGGCAGACCGGGTTGCCTTCCTTGTCCTGGGTGATGCGGGCGACCTTGGACTTCACGAAGGACACGTTCGGGTTGGCCTGTACCTTCTGGTAGAAGTCCTCGAAACGGTCGATGGCGCGAATGTCGATGTAATAAATAGTGGACTTGCCGGCATCACCAAAGGCTTCCTGCACGTAGTGGGTCTGCTTGAGCGAACCCATGCAGCAGAAGCGCGAGCAGTGGCGCAGGTGGTTTTCGTCACGCGAGCCGGCGCATTGGATGAAGGCGACGTTCTTGGCTTCCTTGCCATCGGACGGGCGCAGGATCTTGCCGCCAGTAGGGCCGTGCGGGTCGGCCAGGCGCTCGAACTCGACGTTGGTGATGACGTTGGGGAAGCGGTCGTAGCCGTAGTAGACGATTTTCTCGGCGGCGTAGGGCTGCCAGCCGGTGGCCCAGACGATGGCGCCGGCGTTCAGGCTGATGACTTCTTCCTGGTCGTCCAGATTCACTGCGGCGTACTTGCAGGCGGCTTTCGCGCGCTCGGCGTCAGGCGTGCCGATGATGGACGGGTCGATCACGTAACGCTGTGGGTAAGCCATGCTGGACGGCAGGTAGGCCGCCTTGATCTTGCCCAGGTTGTAGTTGAACTCGTCGGCGATTTCGGTCTGCACCGCCTTGCCGCATTCGCCGCAAGCGGTGCAGTTGGAGTTCACGTAACGCGGCTTCAGTTTCACGGAGACGCTGTAATCGCCCTTGCCGCCGGAGATGCCGGTCACTTCGGCCAGGGTCAGCACCTGGATGCGCGGGTTCGCTTTCAGACGGCGCAGGTTGATTTCCAGGCCGCAGGTGGGATGGCACATTTTGGGGAAATACCGGTAGAGCTGAACGGTACGGCCGCCCAGGTACGGGTTTTTTTCCACCAGAACGACTTGCTTCCCGGTTTCGGCCGCTTCGAGCGCGGCTGTCATGCCGGAAATGCCGCCGCCCACGACCAGAATGGTCTGGTTGGTCGCCACTACAGACGTCATGTATCGCCTCCGATGGGTGAGGATTTGAAACTTGGCTTGGCAGGTCGGCATGGCCGGACTGCCGCAAAAAATAGGCGCGAATGTTACCCGCAAAGCCCCCGCCCTCGCGATATTGGTTTAATCGAAAGTTCTTATGTACGAATAGACTGGGACTATCTGAATGCGTGGCGGGGTTTCCCGATGGAACGGGCGTCAAGGCCTGGCGACAGCCCCTGTAGCGCAGGCGTCCTCGCCTGCGTCTTTTGGTTTCCCGATGGGACGGGCGTCAAGACCTGGCGACAGAGGGCGTGTGCATACAACGAGTCAATAAAGCAGTGTCGCGGCTTTGCTCGGCGAGCTGGAAACAAGCTGGATTTCCAATGCACGGCGCAAAACCCTAAAATGCGCGCCTTTCCTCTCGGCTTGGGCGCATTCAAGCGCTATCGGCACCCATCATGTTTACCGGAATCATCCAGGCCGTCGGCCACATCTCCAATCTTGTCGAAACCAGCGGTGGCGATGCGCGCGTCACCGTCGCGGCGGATGGGCTCGATCTCTCCGAGGCGAAGCTGGGCGATTCCATCGCCTGCAACGGCGTCTGCCTCACCGTGGTGGAGAAGAGCGGCGGCAGTTTCAGCGTCGATGTGTCCGCCGAGACTTTTTCCTGCACCGTCGGTTTCGCGCCGGGCGACAAGATCAATCTGGAAATGGCCATGCGCCTGTCCGACCGTCTTGGCGGCCATCTGGTCTCCGGCCACGTCGATGGTGTCGGCACGGTGCTGCATTTCGCGCCGGTTGCCGCAGGTGAGGAGAGTAGCTGGCGCCTGGACATCCGTGCTCCTGGTTTCATGGCGCGCTATCTGGCCAGCAAGGGGTCGGTGGCGGTGAACGGGGTTTCGCTCACCGTGAACAAGGTGTACCCGCAAGGGGCAGGCCGTGGTGGTAAAGCCGCCGAAACTCCGGCGGCAACCACCACGCTCCAGGGCGCCGATTTTTCCATCAACCTCATCCCCCATACTCTGGAGCAGACCATGCTCAAGAGTTTGCAGGCCGGCGGCAAGGTGAACCTGGAAGCCGACATGCTGGCCCGCTACGCTGACCGCCTGATGAATTACGTACACGAACAGGATAAAGACTGAAATGACAACCCCCACGCTCACAAGTTCGCGGAGGCCCGGGTGGTGCGCCGGGCCGTTTGGCAGGCACGGCGCAGTGCGCCGCGAATTCCCTGCCTCACCCCCCCGAGGGGGCTGGTCAGTACCTTGGGCCGGCCCGGCGGTACTGACATGAGCCTCGCCCCCATCGAAGAAATCGTCGCCGAGCTGAAAGCCGGTCGCATGGTCATCCTGGTCGACGAGGAGGATCGCGAGAACGAGGGCGATCTGGTGATGGCCGCCGAGCATGTCACCCCGGAAGCGATCAACTTCATGGTCCGCCACGCACGCGGCCTGGTTTGCCTGACCCTGACCGACGCCCGCTGCCGCCAGTTGGGTCTGAAACAAATGGTGAGCGACAACCAGACCCCGCATGGCACGGCCTTCACGGTTTCCATCGAAGCGGCGGAGGGGGTGACCACCGGCATTTCCGCCGCCGACCGCGCCGCCACCATCCAGGCCGCAGTGGCCAGGAACGCACTGCCCACCGACATCGTCCAGCCCGGCCATATCTTTCCGCTACGTGCGCAGCCGGGCGGTGTGCTGGTGCGTGCCGGACACACGGAAGCAGGTTGCGACCTGGTCGGCATGGCGGGTCTGGTGCCGGCCTCGGTGATCTGCGAAATCCTGAAAGAAGACGGCACCATGGCGCGTCTGCCGGATCTGCTGGTGTTCGGCCAGGAGCACGGCCTCAAGATCGGCGCGATTGCCGACCTGATCCACTACCGCGCCGCCAACGAAAGCCTGGTGGAGCGCGAAGGCTCGCGCACGATGGCCACGCCCTATGGCGAATTCCACCTGACGGTTTATCGCGACAAGGTCAGCCGCGCGACTCACCTGGCTTTGTCCAAGGGCGACATCCGCGCCGATAGCGAAGCCCTGGTGCGGGTGCATGAGCCGGTGTCACTGATCGACGCCCTGGATCTGAACGCGGCCGGCCATGCCTATTCGGTGCCCGCCGCGCTCAAGATCATCGCGGATGCCGCCGCGAACGATAAAGCGGGTGTGCTGGTGCTGCTGCATCGCCCGGAATCCGCCGACGACCTTGCCAGCCGCGCCCTGCCCACGACGACCGCCGTGCCAACGAAGAAATTTGATCTCCGCAATTACGGCACCGGTGCGCAAATTCTGCGCGATCTCGGTGTCGGCAAAATGAAACTCCTCGCCACCCCCCGCAAGATGCCGGCCATGGATGGCTTCGGCCTGGAAGTGACGGGCTACCTGGAACAGGAAGGAAACTGAAATGGGTCGTTACGCACAGATTTTTGAATTCGAACCGAACGAAGACGGCAAGGGCCTGAAGATCGGCATTGTCATGAGCCGCTTCAATATCGACATCTGCGAAGGACTTCTTTCTTCCTGCAAGGCGTCGCTGGTCAAGCATGGCGTGGGGCTGGAGGACATTCGCATCGCCACCGTTTCCGGTGCCCTGGAAATTCCGTTGACGCTGAAGAAGATGGCGGAATCCGGCAAGTACGATGCGCTGATCGCCCTGGGTTCCGTGGTGCGCGGCGATACCTACCACTTTGAAGTGGTCTCCAACGAATCTGCCTCCGGCATCATGCGGGTGTGCCTGGATACCGGCGTGCCCATCGCCAACGCCATCCTCACCACCGACACCGAACATCAAGCCACCGCGCGCATGTCGGAAAAGGGATCGGAAGCCGCGCGGGTCGCCATCGAGATGGTGCGCCTGCTCCAGGCGCTGTAATGAGCGCCGATAAACCATCAAGAGCCGCCGGAACCGGACGCGGAAGCCGCCAGATTTCCCGCGAACTGGTGCTGCGCGCACTTTACGAGCGACTGTCGGCGGGTACCGATTTTCCTGGTCTGGTCAGCTTCGCCGAGGAGGCCAGGGAATACGCTGAAGCCAACACGGGTTTCTTCCGGGAATTGCTGGAAGGAGTGCTGAAACAGTTGTCGGCATTGGATACGGCCCTGGAGCCGCATCTCGACCGCCCGGTGAGCGAACTTTCCCCGGTGGAACACGCCGCCCTGTTGATCGGCGCCTATGAACTCAGCCACAGCCTCAATGTGCCCTACAAGGTGTGCATCAATGAAGCGGTGAACCTGGCCAAGTCCTACGGCGGCACCGACGGCCACAAGTTCGTGAACGGGGTGCTGGACAAGTTGGCACGGGTGGCGAGAGCCGTCGAACTGCAAGCTGCCGGCAGGTGAAAACGGTAGCGCCGGCGCCTCGCCGGCTTCGTTCTTCTAACGGTCATGGCGGCCAGGCCGCCCCGAATGATGAAATTAGGTGTTTTTTGTAGCGCAGGCGTCTCGCCTGCATCCAGCGCCAAGGTGCAGGCGAGACGCCTGCGCTACAGGGGCGGCTGGTTTCACGCTAATCAGACCAACAAGCCGGCACACCATCCCATGCCCTCCGAATTCGATCTGATCGCCCGTTACTTCACTCGCCCCGCGCCTAACGCGGTGCTGGGTGTGGGTGACGACGCGGCCTTGCTGGCGGTGTCGCCAGGCATGGAGCTGGCGGTGTCCACCGACATGCTGGTTTCGGGCCAGCACTTCTTTCCCGATGTGGACCCCTATCTGCTGGGCCACAAAACGCTGGCGGTGAATTTGTCCGATCTTGCGGCGATGGGCGCTACGCCGCGTTGGGCTACGCTCTCGCTGGCCTTGCCGGCGGCCGAAGCGGGCTGGCTGGAAGTGTTCAGCCGGGGCTTGTTCGATATGGCCGCGCGTTTTGGTGTGAGCCTGGTGGGTGGCGATACCACCCGTGGTCCGCTCAATCTCAACATGACCCTCCTCGGCGAAGTGCCGGCTGGCCAGGCTTTGCGCCGCTCCGGTGCGCGTGTCGGCGACGACATCTGGGTTTCCGGCGACCTGGGAGGCGCGGCACTGGGCCTGCGCATCCTGTTGGGCGAAGCCGATCTGGTCGATGCGGACGAAATCGAGGCCTGTCTCACCCGCCTGCATGCCCCGGAACCGCGTGTGGCATTGGGGCGAGCCTTGCTGGGTGTGGCGCATGCCGCCATCGATATTTCCGACGGCCTGCTGGCGGATTTGGGGCACATCCTGGAATGTTCCGATGCCGGCGCCTTGATCGAATTCAAGCTTCTACCCGCGCATCCCGCTGTTGCAGCGCGTCTTCCCCATGCGTTGATGCAACATTGTTTGCTCGCCGGTGGCGACGATTACGAACTCTGCTTCACCGCCGCGCCGGAGCGCGCGCATGGGGTGCTGGCCGCTGCGGCGGCGGCCAGCGTGCAGGTGACCCGCATCGGCCGCATCACGGCCGAACCTGGATTGCGTATGTTGTCGGCTGATGGTTTGGTCATGCGTTTAGAGGACACCGGCTTTGACCACTTCAAATGACCTTCTTCCTCCCCCGCCGGGGGGAGGGGCCGAGGGTGAGGAAACAACGTCGGCAAGCACGCCGACATTTGCTTTCCTTATCGCCCACCCCGCCCACTTCCTCGCCCTCGGCTTCGGCGCCGGCCTTTCGCCCAAGGCGCCGGGTACCGTTGGTACCCTGGTCGGCTTTCCCCTGTTCTGGCTCTTGGCCGGTTCGCCGCTGTATTGGGCCTGGATCGCGTTGTTCCTGGTGGTCGGCGTCTTGGCTTGCGACGTGGCCGGCCGTGCGCTGGGCGTGCATGACCACGGCGGTCTGGTCTGGGACGAAGTCGTCGCTTTTCTCATGGTGCTGCACTTCGCGCCGCCCACACTTTTGGGCTACGCGCTGGCCTTCGCGCTGTTCCGCCTGTTCGACATCTGGAAGCCTTTTCCCATCGGCTGGCTGGATGCGCGCGTGCCGGGCGGTTTCGGCGTGATGCTGGACGATGTGCTGGCGGCGGTTTACGCGATTCTGGTGCTGTTGGCGGCGGCAAGATGGATGTAACCCAGGCCGAACTGGAGGCGCTCGCGGCCGAACTGGGCGCGGCCCTGCTCCAGCACGGCTGGATGTTGGCGACGGCGGAGTCTTGTACCGGCGGCTGGGCGGCGCAGGCAGCGACCGCCGTCGCCGGTTCTTCTTCGTGGTTCGAGCGCGGCTTCGTCACCTACAGCAACGAAGCCAAGGCCGAGATGCTGGGGGTCAGTACGGAAACCCTGGAAGTTTTCGGGGCGGTGAGCGAGGAAACAGCGACCGAGATGGCTCAAGGTGCCCTGACGCACAGTCGGGCACAGGCCGCTTTCGCCATTACCGGCGTCGCTGGGCCGAGTGGCGGAACGCATGAAAAACCCGTCGGTAGCGTATGTTTTGCCTGGGCTCGCGTCGGCGCGGGGGTGGTCACGGCGCGGCATTGGTTTCCCGGTGGTCGCCAACAGATCCGCGCGCAATCGGTAGAACTGGCGCTCAGGAACATGCTGGCCCTCATGACATAATCGCCCGATTCAATCTGGAGGAAACGAACATGGATGAAAACCGCAGCAAAGCACTCACCGCTGCACTCGCGCAGATCGAAAAACAGTTCGGCAAAGGCTCGATCATGCGCATGGGCGATGGCAGCATCGCCGACGACATACAGGCCGTTTCCACTGGCTCCCTGGGCCTGGATGTGGCACTCGGCATTGGCGGCTTGCCGCGCGGACGGGTGGTGGAGATCTACGGCCCTGAGTCCAGCGGCAAGACCACGCTGACCCTGTCGGTGATTGCCCAAATGCAGAAGATTGGCGGCACGGCGGCTTTCATCGACGCGGAACATGCGCTTGACCCGCAATATGCGCAGAAGCTCGGTGTCAACGTTTCGGAATTGCTCATTTCCCAGCCGGATACCGGCGAACAGGCCCTGGAAATTGCTGACATGCTGGTGCGCTCCGGCGCGGTGGATGTGGTCGTCATCGACTCGGTTGCGGCATTGACACCCAAGGCCGAGATCGAGGGTGAAATGGGCGATTCCCATATGGGCTTGCAGGCACGCTTGATGAGTCAGGCGCTGCGTAAGCTCACCGCCAACATCAAGCGCACCAATACCCTGGTCATCTTCATCAACCAGATCCGGATGAAGATCGGCGTCATGTTCGGTAGCCCGGAAACCACCACCGGCGGTAATGCGCTCAAGTTCTACGCCTCCGTGCGCCTCGATATTCGCCGTATCGGCGCGATCAAGAGAGGTGACGAAGTGGTGGGGTCGGAAACCCGGGTGAAAGTGGTCAAAAACAAGGTCTCGCCTCCATTCAAGGAGGCCATCTTCGACATCCTCTACGGCGAGGGGGTCTCGCGCGAGGGCGAGATCATCGAGATGGGCGTGGCTCAGAAATTCGTCGACAAATCGGGTGCCTGGTATGCCTATCAGGGCGAGAAAATCGGCCAGGGCAAGGACAACGCGCGTGAGTTCCTGCGTGCGCACCCGGAAATCGCCCAGGAGATCGAAGCGAAAATTCGTGAACAACTCGGTGTGAAGCCGGCAGCGGTGGCCAGCGCGGCGTGAATCTGCGCGAACGGGCCATGAATTACTTGGCGCGGCGGGAACACAGCCGCGCCGAGTTGGCCCGGAAGTTGGCCCGCAAGCTGGCGCCACACGAGGAGGCGGATGCAATCGACGCCTTGCTCGATCAACTGGAGCAGGAAAACCTGCTCTCCAATTCGCGTTACGCCGAAGCCCTGGCGCACAGTCGTGCAGGCCGCCACGGCAGCGTGCGGCTTAAATCGGAATTACGGGAAAAAGGGGTGCCGGAAGCCATCCTGGCCGAGGTTGTCGGCCAGGCTCGCGATGCTGATCTGGCCACTGCCCGCGCGGTCTGGCTGAAGAAATTCGGCGAGCCCCCCGTTGCTGCCAAGGATCGTGCGAAACAACAACGGTTTCTCCTGGGGCGCGGCTTCCCTGTTGATGTGGTGAGGCGCGTAGTGGGCGGCGAGGAAGACTAAAGCCGCGCCCGCACCAGGCCGGCAATTTCCTCATCAGTAAGGACGATGGGATTGGTCTTCATGCTCGATCCGCGACTGTTGGCGACGATGCGTGCCACATCCGCTTCGGCCACGCCATAAGTGCCAAGACGAGGCAGATCCAGACGCCGTGTCCAGTCCCCCAGTAACTCGACCAATGCCATGTGTGCGTCCGCGTCCGTCAGGTCGTTCCCGGTCATCAGGCGGCCTACCTCCGCGTAACGGGCCAGCGCCGGATGCCATGGCGCTTGTTCGCGCAACGCCCTCAGATTGACTCGTGTGGCCTCCGCTAGCAGCGTGCCGCACACGACTCCGTGTGGGATGGGGAAGAATGCACCCAGCGGTGAGGCCAGGCCATGTACCGAACCCAAGCCGACCTGAGCCAGCGTGATGCCAGAGAGCAAGGCCGCGAAGGCCATATTGGCGCGATGCGCTGCCTGGTCGCCACTTCCCTCATACCAAGACAACAGCGCATCGCGCACCGCCGCCATGCCTGATAGCGCCAGGGCATCGGTAAAAGGGTTGGCCTTGCTGGAGACATAGGATTCAAGTAACTGGGTGAAGGCATCCATGCCATTGGCGGCCAGGATGGCGGGTGGGCAGGTCGCCAAAAGGTCAGGGTCAATGACGGCGTACTCCGCAACCAACTTGTCGTCGCGAAAGGACTTCTTGAAACCATCACGGCCCTGCACACTGAGGACAGCATTCCTGGTTGCCTCGGAGCCGGTCCCGGCCGTGGTGGGCACGGCGATGAACGGGGTGGCTGGCCCTTGATAGGGCAACTCGGGACCAACACCTTCGAGGTGATCAAGCACCGAGTTGCCGGGCCGCAACAGGCCGGCTATGGCCTTGGCCGCATCCAGCGCACTACCGCCGCCTATGCCCAGGACGCAATCGAAGTGGCTGCCATGAAGGTTCCTCACTGTGTCATCGACGAACCCTGGTGAAGGTTCGCCTGCGACGTGGATCAACTGCCAGGTGAATTGGCGCTGCGCCAGTGTGCGTGACAGCCCAACCCAGGCATCACTGCCCACAAAAGAGCGTGAGCCGGTGACGACCAGCAAGTGAGAGCCATAACGTGCAGCGAGGTCGGGAATGCTTGCGTAACTTCCAGAGCCAAACTCAATTCGCGGTAACCGAGCGATAGAAAAGGGAAAAATCACGTTTTTTTCCGTTAAATGGGTGATTAAGGGGCGCCAAGTCGACATCTATCCTCAGACAGGCGTCAATTAGTGTTGACATGGCCTGGCGCGGGCTCTATAGTAGCGGACTCCTAACGCGGGGTGGAGCAGTCTGGCAGCTCGTCGGGCTCATAACCCGAAGGTCACAGGTTCAAATCCTGTCCCCGCAACCAGTTTCAAGATGTGCAGTGTTGGATTTGAGTGCTGAAAGGTTCCTTGAAAATAACAGTTGACCATCAAGTTTAAGTCTGTAGAATGCCGGCCTCTCGCTGCTGAAACGAAGTGGCGGGGAGAGGAAAGAAGTAGAAGAAAGTGCTTTAAAAACAGTTCTTTAACAAGTTGCTTACAGCCTTTAAGTGTGGGCATTGGGTCGAGTGGTTGGGATACTTTGGGGTGGTCTGACTTAAGTGAAAGTAAAACCTAATGCTTACACAAATCAGTAGAGATACTGAAGCGTGAAGCGGCTTACTCGCAAGGGTAAGTGAAAGAGTTAACAGAGATTGAACTGAAGAGTTTGATCCTGGCTCAGATT
>JAUYFG010000292.1 GCA_030690985.1 Pseudomonadota bacterium | reverse complement strand
GGCGCGTGAGAGCCAGGGTGAAAGCGCCCCTACAGGCCGCCGTCCTGTGTAGCGCAGGCGTCCTCGCCAGCATCGGCGCTCGACCGAAGGCACAATGCAGGCGAGACGCCTGCGCTACAGGGGCGCCCCCAGCCCCTAGCCCCTCCCCCCCATGAACCTCCTGGATACCGTTCACTCCGCGCTGCGTTCCCTGCGCGCCAACAAGCTCAGGAGCGCACTTACGGCGCTGGGCATCATCATCGGCGTGGCGGCGGTGATCACCATGCTGGCGGTGGGCGAGGGGGCGAAGCGCCAGGTGGCGGAGAAGCTGAAAAGCCTGGGCACCAATCTGATCGTGATCTATCCCGGCGCGGTCACCAGCAGCGGGGTGCGCCTGGGTTCCGGCAGCCGCAACACCTTGACCGAGAACGATGCCCGCGCCATCCAGGACGAGGTGGCGCATGTGCTGGCCGCCGCGCCGGGCCTGCGCGGCACCGGCCAGGTGGTAAACGGCAACCTGAACTGGTCCACCCTCATCTATGGCATCGGCCCGGAATATCTGACGGCGCGGGAATGGCGCGTGCTGCGCGGGCGCGGACTCGACGAGAGCGACGTGCGTTCTTCCGCCAAGGTGGCGCTGGTGGGACAAACCGTGGCGCAGATGCTGTTCGGCGGCAGCGACCCGACCGGCGAGACCATCCGGGTCAAATATGTGCCCTTCACCATCGTCGGCCTGCTCGACGCCAAGGGGCAGAACCTCAGCGGCCAGGATCAGGACGATGTCATCCTGATTCCCATCTCCACCGCGCGCGGCCGCATTCTCGGCCAGTCTCAGGGGCGCAGCCGCACGGTGGGGCATATCTACGTGAAGATGGCCGACGGTGCCGACATGAAGGGCGCCGAGGAACGGGTGCGCGAACTCCTGCGGCAGCGGCATCGCCTGCAAGCGGATCAGGACGACGATTTCAATCTCCGCAATCTTTCCGAAGTGGTGCAGGCGGAGCAGGCCGCGTCGGACGTGCTGTCCAGTCTGCTCGCCGCCGTGGCATCGGTGTCGTTGCTGGTGGGCGGTATCGGCATCATGAACATCATGCTGGTGTCGGTGACCGAGCGGATTCGCGAGATCGGCATCCGCCTGGCGGTGGGGGCTCGTCCGCGTGACATCCTGACCCAGTTCCTCGCCGAGGCGGTGATTCTTTCCCTGCTCGGAGGCCTGGTGGGCATCGCCCTGGGGGTGGGCGGATCGCTTGCCCTGGCGCGCTTCGCCGGCTGGCAAGTGCTGTTGCAGAGCCAGGCGATTGTCCTGGCCGTGGCCTCAGCCAGTGTCATCGGGGTATTCTTCGGCTGGTATCCGGCGCGCAAGGCATCTCGCCTCGCGCCTATCGAAGCTTTGCGTTACGAGTAATCACATGAAATTGCCTTACCGATTCACCGCACTTTTCCTGGCCGGACTTGCCGTTCCCGCCCTGGCTGCCGACAAGGCACCCGACAAGGCACCAGCCAAAGTTGCCCCGGCGATGCCCTCGCTGTCCGACATGGGCCATATGCTCAAGAACGCCCTGAGCGAAGAGGAAACCCGCCTTCTGATCGAATACATGCAAGATTCGGTCATGGCCGCCTTCAAGGACGAGGAAGTGACGTTGCCGCCGGACCTGGCTTTCAAACTGGAAGTGATGGCGCAGCGCCTGAAGAAACAGAGCAACTTCTATCTGGATAATTTGTTGAAGCAGATGGAAGAAGACATCAAACGCTCGCTCAAGGAAAAAATGGAAGTGCCGCCGCCGGTGCCCTATACGCCGTCCGAGATGCCGCTGCTGCCGACCTACACGGCGCCCGCCACCGCGCCGGCTGCGGTCTATGCGCCGCCGCCCACCAACTACAATCCGGCGCCCTGGGGTTATGTGCCGTGGTTCTATATTCCGCAGCCCACCTATCAGGCACCCGCCTACCCGCAGCCGGAAGCCAACAAGCCAAAATAAGAACGTAGCGTGCGCCGTGCGCACGAGCTTGTTACGTGCGCACGGCGCACGCTACGCAGTTTTTTTACCGTTTTCCCCCGCCTGAATGTCGAAACTCCCCGAATACACCGAAGCAGACCTGACCCGCTGGTATGGCGCCGAGAAGGTAGACAGCGCGCGCGCCTTTGTCGGCGGAGTCAGCCAGGTCGAGGTGCGGCCGCCGCGCATTGCCGCCAACGTCAAGGGGCGCGAGCGTCTGCCCCATCGCGTGGTCGTCAGCCTGGACGTGGTCAAGAACAGCAAGGCGCGCGCAATTTCCGGCTGCACCTGCGGCAATGGCTGGATGTGCGAACACGCCGCCGCCGTCCTGCTCGCGCTGCTTCAGGACAAGCGCCTGGCGGTGCCGGTGGGCGCGTCGCCGCGTAAATCTCGCCCCGCCTATCGGGAAGATAGCGAGGAAGACGACCTGGAGGCGATCGCCCCCGCACTGACGCACCCCATACGCGCAACCCGCCTGATCGATGTCGACCCGGTGCCGCTGCTCAAGTTGGGTACCCTGGAAGCCTATGACATCGGCCGCTTCCGCCGTTACTCGCATGTCGACCGCCACTTCGACTTCCTCCACCCGGTCTTCAAATATGGCGATGCGCTGGTCGATGCCGGCAGCGATGACGATGTGCTCAGCCTCGGCAATGGCGAGACCGTGCAGGTACGCCGCCGGCTGAGGGAGGAGGCCGCCTTGCTGTGCGCGCTGGAAGCAGCCGGCGTCGAGCTGGTGCCGCCGCACACCCTGTTCGCCGTGCGCTCGCGGCCGCCGCGCCTGTGGGGGCTGGAAAGTCCTGCGCACTGGCCGGAATTCATGTCCGAGCACCTGCCCGCCTTGCGCGCTGCCGGTTGGCAGGTGGAAATGCCGGTCGATTTCCGCCATCTGGTGGTGGATGTGGATAGCTGGGAAGCCGAGATCGGCGAGGATGCCGGCGGCTGGTTCAATCTCGACATGGGCATCGTCGTCGATGGCCTGCGCCTGCCGCTGGCGCCGCTGCTCTATGACCTGTTCCGCAACGATGCGCGCTGGCTCGATACCGTCCAGTTGAACAAATTGCCGGACCAGGCCCCGGTCATTCTCACCACGCCCACGGGTATCCGCCTGCGCGTGCAGGCCGGCCGCATCAAGCCGCTGGCACTGACCCTGATCGACCTGTTCGACGCGCCGCCGGGGCACGGCCCGCTGCGTCTGTCGCGCCTGGATGCGCCGCGTCTTGCGCGCCTGGCCGAGATGCGGCGCTGGCGCTTCGCCGGGGTCGAGGCGGTCGCGAAACTGGCGCACTCCCTGCAACATGGCGCCGGCATCCAGCCGGTCGCGCCGCCCGCCGGCTTCGCCCTCACCCTGCGTCCCTATCAACTGGAAGGCCTGGCCTGGCTGCAATACCTGCGCGAACACGGGCTGGCCGGCATCCTGGCCGACGACATGGGTCTGGGCAAAACCGCGCAGACCCTGGCGCACCTGCTGCTGGAAAAGGAAGCCGGGCGCCTCGACCGCCCGTGTCTGGTGGTGCTGCCCACTTCGCTGATCTTCAACTGGAAGCGCGAGGCGGAGCGCTTCGCCCCGGGCCTCAAAATGCTTTCCCTGCACGGCAAGGAGCGCGCCGAACGCTTCGCCGCGATTCCCGAGCATGACGTGATCCTCACCACCTACCCGCTGTTGTGGCGCGACGAGGCGCTGCTGGCCAGGCAGGAGTATCACCTGCTCATCCTGGACGAGGCGCAGACGGTGAAGAACGCCGCCAGCAAGGCCGCCCAGGCGGTGCGTCGGCTGTCCACGCGACACCGCCTGTGCCTCACCGGCACCCCGCTGGAAAACCATCTGGGCGAACTCTGGGCGCAGTTCGATTTCCTGCTGCCCGGTTTTCTCGGCGATGCCAAGGGGTTCACCAAGACCTGGCGCACGCCCATCGAAAAACACGGCAACGGTGTGCGCCGCAACCTCCTCGCCGCGCGCGTGCGGCCGTTCATCCTGCGCCGGCGCAAGGAAGACGTGGCGAAAGAGTTGCCGGCCAAGACCCTGATCGTGCGCACGGTGGAATTGCAGGGTGGCCAGCGCGACCTGTATGAAGCGGTGCGTAGTGCGATGGACGAAAAAATACGCGAGGCCATCGCCGACAAGGGTTTCGCGCGCAGCCACATCGTCATCCTCGACGCGCTGCTCAAGCTCAGGCAGGTCTGCTGCGATCCGCGCCTGGTCAAGCTGGAAGGCGCGAAAAAAGTGAAAGAGCGCGCCAAGCTCGACCAGCTCATGGACATGCTGCCGGAACTGGTCGATGAGGGCCGCCGCGTCCTGGTGTTCTCGCAGTTCACCAGCATGCTGGCCCTGATCGAGGAAGAACTGCTCGCTCGCAAGCTCGCCTACGTCAAGCTCACCGGCGACACCCAGGACCGCGAGGGGGTGATCCGCCGGTTTCAGGACGAAGGCGTGCCGATCTTCCTGATCAGCCTCAAGGCCGGTGGCGTCGGACTCAACCTGACGGCGGCCGATACCGTGATCCACTACGACCCCTGGTGGAACCCGGCGGTGGAAAATCAGGCCACCGACCGCGCCCACCGCATCGGCCAGAAGAAGAAGGTGTTCGTCTACAAGCTGGTGGTGGCCGGCAGCATCGAGGAAAAAATCCTCGCCCTCCAGGAAAAAAAGGCCGAACTCGCCGCCGGCGTGCTCAGCGAAGATGCCGGCGCCCTGAGCAAATTCGGCGAGGCGGATATCCGCGCCCTGCTCGCACCGCTGCCGATGGGGAAGGGGTAAGCGAATGTGTAGCGCAGGCGTCTCGCCTGCGGGTTGGGCGGGTGCAGGCGAGACGCCTGCGCTACATGACGTCTTCGCTTTCGCTCCCCGCTTCCCCGTCTCTGCGCCAGTGCGTACAAAGAAGTGCATATCCACGAACAAGACCGCCACCATGAAACCCGCCGACCCCCGCAAGCCCCTTGGCTTCGCCACCCGCGCCATCCACCTCGGCCACGATCCCCGGCAGCACGAAGGCGCTCTGGTGCCGCCGATCTATCTGACGTCCACGTTCGCCTTTGAAAGCACCGAGCAGGGCCGGCAGCGCTTCGCCGGAGAAAGCCCCGGCTACATCTACTCGCGCGTCGGCAACCCCACCGTGGCGCTACTGGAAAGCCGCTTGGCGGACCTGGAGGGCGGCGCGGCGGCGTTGTGCACCGCGTCCGGCATGGGCGCCATCACCTCGGCCATCTACAGCCTGGTGCAGGCGGGCGATGAAATCGTCGCCGACCAGACCCTGTATGGCTGCACCTTCGGCTACTTCCATCACGGCCTCTCGCGCATGGGCGTGACCGTGAAAATGGTCGATATGACCCGGCCGGAAAGCGTGGGCGCCGCCATCACGCCGCTTACCCGCCTGCTCTTCTGCGAGTCGCCGACCAACCCCAACATGCGCCTGATCGACATCGCCGCCATCGCGGAAATCGGCAGGGCGCGCAGTGTTCCCCTGATGGTGGACAACACCTATTGCACGCCTTACCTGCAACGCCCCCTCGAACTGGGCGCGACTTATGTGGTGCATTCCGCCACCAAATACCTGGGTGGCCACGGCGACCTGCTGGCCGGCGCGGTGATCGGCCCGGAGGAAGATATCCAGCGCATGCGCTTCTTCGGCGTCAAGGAAATGACCGGCGCGGTGATGTCCCCGTTCGACGCCTTTCTGGTGCTGCGCGGCCTGAAGACCCTGGCCCTGCGCATGGACCGGCATTGCGCCAGCGCGGCTGTGCTTGCCCGTTATCTGGCGGCGCACCCGGCTGTGGCGAGTGTTTCCTACCCTGGCCTGCCCGAGTTTTCGCAATACGATCTGGCGCAACGCCAGATGCGCCAGCCCGGCGGCATGATTGCGCTGGAGTTGAAAGGCGGCTTCGCAGCCGGTCGCACCTTCATGGACGCGCTCAATCTCTGCACCCGCGCGGTCAGCCTGGGCGATGCGGAAACCCTGGTGCAGCACCCCGCCTCCATGACCCATTCCACCTACACGCCGGAACAACAGGCCGAACACGGCATCAGCCCCGGTCTGGTTCGGCTGTCGGTCGGGCTGGAGGAGGAGGAAGACCTGCAAGCGGACCTGGAGCAGGCGCTGCGAAGCGCCGCCGGGTAACGGCGCTAAGAAACCTCTCCCAAACCGATTGATTCCGTAGGGTGGATAAGCGATAGCGCATCCACCATCACCGCCGCCAAAGGTGGATGCGCTATCGCTTATCCACCCTACCGTGTTTCTTCGCCACGATTTGCGGCAGCGGGCCGATGACTTTGCTCTCAGCGTTTGCGCGCGGGTGCGCTGGCGGCGCTGATCCGGGCGTAATGGCCGGTGATCCGGTCCATCACTTCGAGTAGTCGCTCGCTGGTGGTGGCGACGTTGGTGGCATAGGTCATCATGTCCTTGCCGCCGACATCCTGCTGTTTCAGGGCTTCGTCGAAAAACAGCCACTGCATGCGCGCCAGTTCCAGTTCGTTCGTGATGGGCTTGTCGTTTTCCTGCGCCTTGCTCAGCGCATCCAGTGCGCTGAGAAACTCGCGCCGCGCCAGTTGCGCCTCCTGATCGAGGCTTGGGGATTTGATGCCCCATTGGCGGAACATGTAGAACTTGGCCATGCGCTGCGACAGCATGCGCTGGCGACCGGCAACGTTGATGAGGCGGCCGACATTGCTGGCGGCGTGCAGTTCGAGTTGCGTCGTCGCCAGATGCGCGGTGCGCAGCACGTCCTCGTTGAGGGAGGCGATCAGGCGTGCGTTGTCGAGGCTGGGTTTGCCGGAAAGCAGTTTGTTGTATTGCTGCCAGAGCTTGTCCAGTTCGGCATAGCTCTCCTTGACGTCCGCCGTGGGGGCATAGTCCTTGAGCTCCGCCAACTGGTCACTGAAGCGTTGCTGCGACGACGAGAGGATCTTTTCCGAACGTCCCGGCAGGATGCCCAGGCCGATCTGGCAGTAGGCCTTGGCCATGCGCTGCGACAACATGCGCTGGCGACCGGCTTTGTTGATGGCATCGCCGATTTCGGTGATGCCGGCGGCTGCGGCCATGTCCACCGGCAGCAAGCTGGCTACGCCGACCCCCGCCATACCGAGAAGAAATTGTCTGCGCGTGTCGCGAAAGTTATTGCCCTTCATTCCTTTCCCTTTATTCCAGTCGGGAACCAGGATGGCTTCCCTATCTCGATAAATCTATCTGCTTGCCCGGTGCGCCGGGGTGGTTACGAAGCGGTATCGCTTTGGAGGTATTGCGCGGCGAAGCGCTTTACCAGGGGCGTGTTCAGCTCGGCTCGACCGCTTTTGGGCGCAGGCGGATGTGCAGCTCACGCAACTGCTTCTCGTCCACCGCGTTGGGCGCGCTGGTCATCAGGCAGGAGGCGCGCTGGGTTTTCGGGAAGGCGATCACGTCGCGGATCGATTCGGCACCGGTCATCAGGGTGACCAGGCGATCCAGGCCGAAGGCCAGGCCACCGTGCGGCGGCGCGCCGTATTGCAGGGCGTCGAGGAGGAAGCCGAATTTCTCGCGGCGCTCTTCCTCGCCGATGTTCAGGGCGGTGAACACTTTTTCCTGCACCGCTTCCTTGTGGATCCGCACCGAGCCGCCGCCGACTTCCCAGCCGTTCAGCACCATGTCGTAGGCCTTGGACAAGGCCGCGCCGGGGTTGCTGGTGAGGTATTCCTCGTGGCCGTCTTTCGGGCTGGTGAACGGGTGATGCAGGGCGTCCCAACGGTTCTCGTCCTCGTTGAACTCGAACATCGGGAAGTCCACCACCCACAGCGGTGCCCAGGCGCGGCCGTCGACGTGGCCTTTCTCGTGGCCGATCTTGCCGCGTAGCGCCCCGAGCGCATCGTTGACCACCTTGGCGCGGTCGGCGCCGAAGAACAGGATGTCGCCATCCTGGGCGCCGGTACGGGACAGGATCTCGCTGAGCGCGGCGTCGTGGATATTCTTGACGATGGGCGATTGCAGGCCGTCACGTAAATTCGGACCCTTGGCCACTTCGTTGACCTTGATCCAGGCCAGGCCCTTGGCGCCGTAGATCTTGGCGAATTCGGTGAGGCCGTCGATCTCGCCGCGCGACATCTCGCCACCTTTCGGCACGCGCAGGGCGGCGACCCGGCCCTTGGGGTCGTTGGCGGGGCCGGAGAACACCTTGAAATCGACGTCTTTCATCACGTCGGTGAGCTCGGTTATTTCCAGGGTGACGCGCATGTCCGGCTTGTCGGAACCGTAGCGGTTCATCGCCTCCGCGTAAGTCATGCGCGGGAGCGGGTTGGGCAGGTCGATGTTCTGCGCCTTCTTGAACATGTCGCGGATCATGCCTTCCACCAGGGCCATGATTTCTTCCTCGCCCATGAACGAGGTTTCCAGGTCCACCTGGGTGAACTCGGGCTGGCGGTCGGCGCGCAGGTCTTCGTCGCGGAAGCACTTGGTGATCTGGAAGTAGCGGTCGAAGCCGGCCACCATCAGCAACTGCTTGAACAACTGGGGCGACTGCGGCAGGGCGTAGAACATGCCGTCATGCACGCGCGAAGGCACCAGGTAATCGCGTGCGCCTTCCGGGGTGCTGCGGGTCAGCATCGGCGTTTCGATTTCCAGGAAGCCATTGCTGTCCAGGTAGTCGCGCATCAGCTTGGAGACGCGGTAGCGCAGGCGCAGGTTCTTCTGCATCGGCTCGCGCCGAAGGTCGAGATAGCGGTACTGCAAGCGGATGTTTTCGCTGAGGTTTTCGTCGTCGATCTGGAACGGCGGGGTCAGCGAGGGATTCAATACTTCCAGCGATTGGGTCAGCACCTCGATCATGCCGGTGGGCAGGTTGGGGTTCTCGGTGCCGGCGGGACGGGCGCGTACCTTGCCGACCACTTTGAGCACGAATTCGGAACGGGTGTCCTCGGCCACCTTGAAGGCTTCCGGAGTATCCGGGTCGATCACCACCTGCACCGTGCCCTCACGGTCGCGCAGGTCGATGAAGATCACGCCGCCGTGGTCGCGCCGGCGCGAAGCCCAGCCGCACAGTGTGACGATCTGGCCGATGTGGTCGGCGCCAGGGTCGGCACCAACGATGCCGCAGTAATGAGTACGCATGAGGAATCCTGCTAATCAGTAAATAAAGATCAATCGCCGGGGTAGTTAGCCACTTCCGGCTTCATGGCCGGCGCTACCACGCCCATCGAAACGATGGCTTTGAGTGCGGCATCGACGCTCATGTCGAGTTCGATGGTTTCGTCTTTGCGGACATAGAAATAGAAGCCGTTGACCGGGCTGGGGGTGGTGGGAATGAATACAGCCACATATTCCACGTCGAATTGGCTGCGGACCTCGCTCGGGATATTGGTCTGAAATGCCAGCGACCAGGCTTGCGGGTGCGGATAGTGCACCAGCAGCACCTTCTTGAAGGCCAGGCCGGAGCCGGACAGCAGGGTGTCGGAGACTTGCTTGACGCTGCCGTAGATGGATTTCACCACCGGGATGCGTTGCAGCAGGCTTTCCCAGAACCGCACGAGACGCTGGCCGATCAGGTTGGCTGCGAACAGGCCGGTGACGATGATCACCACGCCGGTGAGGATGACCCCAAGGCCGGGGATATACACGCCCAGCCAATAATGTGGGCGCCAGTGTTCCGGCAGCAACAGCAGGGTCTGATCCATCGCCCCGATCAGGGCGGAGATCACCCAGATCGTGATGCCCAGGGGCACCCAGATCAGCAGGCCGGTAATGAAATAGCGTTTCAGGGAGGACATGCTTGGCTCACAAACAAATCGGGCAAACGCACAGGGCGTTTGCCCGATTTGGCGGGTATTCCGGAATCAACTGACGCAGGCCGGGCAGGCACCGGTGCCACAGGCGGGAGCGTTGGCAGAGGCGGGCGCTTCGGGCTTGTTGCCGCTGTTCTTGAAATCGGTGGCGTAATAGCCGTTGCCCTTGAGGTGGAAGCCGGCGGCGGTGAGTTGCTTGGCATAAGCCGCCTGGCCGCAGGTGGGGCAGGTGCTGAGCGGGGCGTCGCTCATTTTCTGCATGACATCTTCTTCATGGCCGCAGGCGGAACATTTGTAAGCGTAGATGGGCATGGGGTTCTCCAATCCAAAGTGGCGCGGATTATATCAACGGAATCTTATATTTAGGCGGGGCGGTGGGTTTCAAGTCATGCCAGGCGAACACTGCTTTCGTAGGGTGCGCCGTGCGCACCGACTCACGCCCAATGGTGCGCACGGCGCACCCTACGGGTTAAATAGCCCTTCCTTCCCCCGCTTCCTCGTAAGTTCGCCCATCGCGGATGTGATAGATGCGCTTGAAGGTGGGGATGATCTTCTCGTCGTGGGTGACGACGATGATGGCGGTGCGGTACTCAGCCCTGTAGCCCGGATGCAGCGCAGCGGAATCCGGGGAGGAAGGTGGCCACGTAAGCTCCCGGATTCCGCTGCGCTGCATCCGGGCTACGCTGCTGGGGCCCACCAGGCCGACCACTTCGCCGGGGGCGACGCGCATGTTCACGTCCTTCAACGCGTCCACCGCCGTGTCGCCGCTGCCGTAGCGTTTGCGCAGGCCTTCGCTGTGGATGCCATCGTGTAGGAGCGGGCTTGCCCGCGAAATCATGGCGCCTATCGCGGGCAAGCCTATCGCGGGCAAGCCCGCTCCTACGATGGGGACGACCGAGGCATTCAGGCTCATCTCTCAGCCCCCTATCGCTTCGGCCGGGTCCACCCGCAGACGGAACACCGTAACGCCGTAAACGTGTTCTCGGTGGGAGCGTTTTCCAGTTCGGCAAACAGGTAATAACGCGTGGTTTCCAGCCACTGCGCCAGATGTGCCGGCGCGAATTGGCCAGTAAATCGTCCCGTGGCGTCCGTGTTCATGATTCGCCTCCTGTGCCCTCAACGCGCGCCATAGAAATGCGCCACGAACGGCTTGCGGAATTCGCGGTGGCAGTCGTAGCAACTGGTCTGGAGTTTCTGGAAAGCCAGGATGACGCCCGCGCCATCCCCGGCTTTGGCGGCCTTGCCGACTGCTTGCGCCTGGGCGTGGGTTTCGCTGTCATGCGCCTTGAATTTGCCCATGTCGCCGCCCATGAAACTGATGATGCGCAGCTTCTCGGCCAGTGGTGGCTGCGGGTGGTCGGCGATCAGGGGCGCGGTTTTTTCCACCAGCCGCGTAGGATGGGTTGAGCGCAGCGAAACCCATCACCCCACCGCCACCGCCATGATGGGTTTCGCTATCGCTCAACCCATCCTACCTTGCTGCATGTTGCTGCCCAGGTCGCACATGACCTTCCGCAGGGCGAGCGGCTCGGCCGCTTGTGCGCCGGTCGCGGCGAGCGCCAGGCAGAGCGCGGCGGCGAGATGGAAGCGATACGGGTTTTTCATGTCAGGACACCTTATTTCTGGAAATAAACAGGACGCGGCGGGCGAGAGGGGCGCCCGCCGCGCGCTGGGTTTATTGCGACACGATGATGCTGTCCTGCCCGGTCCGATGCTGTTCCTGGCGCATCTCGCGGGTCTGCTGTGTGTCGCCGGACTGCGAGCCATCGCGGCTGCGAGTGCGGGTCATGTCACCGGACTGCGAGCCATCGCGGGTGCGAGTCCGGGTCATGTCGCCGGAACCTTGGCCGCCGCCCTGGCTACCCATCTGGCCGGAACCCTGGCCGCCGCCCATGCCGCCGCCGCCACCACCACCACCACCACCGCCGCCGCCGCGTGCTTCGGCGTCGAGGGTCATGCCGATGGCAAGAAGGGTGGCGAAGGCCGCGATGAGGGATTTGGTCTTGTTCATGATGATTCTCCTGTGTAGTGCAATCGATAAGGGGTTTGCCGCCAACCTTCCTTGGCAGGTGCCAAGGCGGTCGGTGGAAAGCAGTATCCCGCGCGGCCGTTTCCTCGGAATTACCCCGCCGCCACAGATTGTTTCAGGTTGTTTCGCGTACTTGTAGCGCCGGCTTCCAGCCGGCTGATTTGAAGACGCCGGCTGGAAGCCGGCGCTACAGCATCGACCCGGCTGCCTGATGCGGTTCGCTATCGCTCACCACATCCTACGTTTCATGGACACGGGGCGGCCAATCGGCCATGACCAGTTACTTCACGTCGTGAGGACACACCCGCGCCGCCATCGGCTCTACGCGGGCAACATCAGCCCTTTCAGATACCAGTGCGCGGGCTGGCAGCGCCCCGCAACCTTACGACCGAGGCTGCGCTTGCGCGTCGGCAGGGTCGTCCCGCGACCAGCCGCCGCCCATGGCCTGATACAGCGCGGTGGTGTCCAGCAGGCGCAGCGCCTGCGCCGCGACGAGGTTGATTCGGGTTTGCTGGGCTTGCTGCTGCGCGATGAGCAGTTCGAGATAGCTGGATGCACCCAGGGCGTAGTGCTGTTGCACCAGCCGCAGTGCGTCCCGCGCGGCGGCATCGGCGGCGGCGTGAGAGGCCAATGCCTGGGCGTCGTGATCGAGCGCGCGCAGCACGTCGGCGACTTCGCGCAGCGCCTGCAGGACGGTTTGCCGGTAGTGGGCGGCGGCGGCGTCGAATCCCGCTTCGGCGGCGCTTACCTCGGCGCGCAGGCCGGGATTGAACAGGGGTTGCGCCAACTGTCCCGCTAGGCCCCAAACCAGGGAACCGGCATCGAACAGGCTGGCTGCGGTGAGGGCTTGCGCGCCGAGATTGGCGCTCTGTGCGATACGTGGATACAGCCTGGACACGGCCACCCCGCGTTGCGCGCTGGCGGCGGCGAGCAGGGCCTCGGCGGCCTGGATGTCGGGACGTCGACGGGTCAGCTCAGAGGGCAGGCTGACCGGCAACTCGGCGGGCAGGGTGAAGTCGGCCAGTACGAACTGCGGCAGGGCCGCCGTGCCGGGCGGCTGGCCGGCGAGAGTGGCCAGCAGATGCCGGCTCTGTTCCAGGCGCTGACGCAGCGGCGGCAGCCCGGCGCGGGTCTGTTCCACCTGGGTTTGCAGCGTCAGCACGTCCCGTTCGGAGGCCGCACCCAGAGCCAGGCGTTTGCGGGTCAACGCCAGTTGTTCCTCCTGGGCCGCCAGGATGGCCGCGCCGGCCTCGATCTGCCCGGCCAGTTGCGCCTGAATGACAGCCGTGGTGACCAGGTTGCCGATCAGGGTCAGGCGCGCCGCTTCGAGCTGGTAGCGCTGATGCTCGGTTTGCGCCGCCAGGGCCTCCAGCGCGCGCCGGTTGCCGCCGGCGAGGTCGAGGTCATAACTCACCGCCACGCTGGCGTTGACCAGGTTGTAGCTGCGCTCGCCGCCGGGCAGGCCGGCGGCGGCATTGTTGACGCCCTGGCGCTGGGCGCCGAGGTTGGCGTTGGCCTGGGGATACTGCGTGGTGCCGGCCTTCGCCTCGTAGTTGTGCCGGGCCTGGCGCAAGGTGGCCTGGGCGGCCTCCAGGGTGGGGCTGGCGCGCAGGGCCTCGTCGATGAGGGTGTTCAGCCTGGCCGAGCCGAACTGCCGCCACCATTGGGCAGCGATGGGTGCACCTGCGACGAAACGTTGCGCGCCGCCCAGCGCGGGAGGTGTGGCGACGGTCTGTGCAGGCAAGGCCGAGGCGGTGTAGCCGGCCACATCGGGCGCGGCGGGCGGCTTGAAATCAGGGCCGGAAGCGCAGCCGGCCAGGAACGCGAGGCTCAGCAGGGGGTAATAACGATTCAACTTCATGGAACGGTTCAACTTCATGGCTTCCTGCCCTCTGCTTTGTCTTCGAGCGAACGCCCCTCACCCGCCTCTTCATGGGTGCGGCCGTCGCGGATGGTGTAGATGCGTTTGAAGGTCGGGATGATTTTCTCGTCGTGGGTGACGACGATGATCGCGGTGGAAAACTGGCCGGCCATCTCTTCCAGGAGGCGGATCACGGTCAGCGCCCGTTCGCTGTCCAGCGGCGCGGTGGGCTCGTCGGCCAGGATCACCGGCGGCCGGTTGACCAGGGCGCGGGCGATGGCGACACGCTGCTGCTCGCCGCCGGACAGTTGCGACGGCATCGCCTTGGCGCGATGGCCGACGTCGAGCGCCTCCAGCAGTTCCAGCGCCCGTTTGCGCGATTCATTGTTGGAGCGGCCGGCGAGCATGGGCAGCAGGGCGACGTTGTCGGTCACATCGAGGAAGGGAATCAGGTAGGGCGCCTGGAATACGAAGCCGATCTTGTCGCGGCGCAGCGCCCGCAGGTCGGGAATCTTCCAGGCGTCTTGATAGATGATCTGCTCGCCCAGGGTCATGCGCCCGGCGCTGGGTTCGATCACCGCGCCCAGGCATTTGAGCAGGGTGCTCTTGCCCGAGCCGGAGGGGCCGATCAGGCCGACCACCTCGCCGGGTGCCACCCGCATGTCGACGCCCTTGAGCGCATCGACGGCGGTGTCGCCGGCGCCGTAGCGCTTGGTCAGGCCTTCGATGCGGATGCCCTGGTTGTAGCGTTCGTTCATATTCGATTCAGTCATGGCAACGACTCAGGTGATGCGTAATGCGTAGGGTGCGCCGCGCGCGCCGACTCGCCGCAGGCCAAACATAAAGGCGGTTTGATGTTGAGTTGGTGCGCACTCGGGTGATGCGTAATACGTAGGGTGCGCCGCGCGCACCGACACACCTTGTCGTAGTTGAGTTGGTGCGCACGGCGCACCCTACGGCTGTAGCGTTCGTTCATGTTATTAGCCACCGATGGCCTCCGCCGGATCGACCTTGAGCGCGGCGCGGATGGCCAGCACGCTGGCCAGTACGCAGATCACCACCACGGCGGCGAAACCGCGCGCCGCATCACCCGCTTCCAGCAGGACGTATTTTGGAAAGAACGGCGCCCAGAAAGTGGCGGCGACCTTGCCCACCACGAAGCCGATCAGCCCGAGGCCCACCGCCTGTTGCAGGATCATCCCGGCGATGGTGCGGTTCTTGGTGCCGATCAGCTTCAACACCGCGATCTCGCGAATCTTGCCCAGGGTCAACGTGTAGATGATGAAGGCGACGATGGCCGCGCTGACGATGGCCAGGATCACCAAAAACATGCCGATCTGGCGGGCCGAGGTGGCGATCAGCTTGGCGATCAGGATTTCTTCCATCTGCGCGCGGGTGAACACGGTCAGGCGCTTCCAGCGGCGGATCGGCTCGGCCACCGCCTCCGGGTCGAAGCCCGGTTTGATCTGCACCAGCACGGCATTGACGTAAGGGTTGACGCTTTGCGAGGCGAGCACCGCATCCAGCACTCCCGGCACGCCGGGCCGGTTCAGCGCCGGGTTTTCGGCGGTGCGGGCGCGTTGCCGCAGGATGGCGTCGTTGTCCTTGAGAAACTGCGCCTCCTGCGCGTCCTTCAACGGCACGAACACCATGGGATCGCCGCCGGAAGACACCATGCGCCGGGTCAGCCCGACCACGCGGTATTCGTTGCGGCGGATGCGGATGCGCTCGCCCAGCTTGAAGCCGGTGGCGATGTCGGCCACCGCCTCGTAATGGCCGCGCGTGATCTGCCGGCCGGCGACCAGATAACCGGGCTGGCCCGGCTCGCCGGGGCCGCCGGGCACGATGCCGACCACCATCGCCCGTACATCCTTCTGGCCTGGCCCATTCTTTTGCCCATCTCCGCGCCGCACCTGCATGCTCAGGTAGGTGATGTTGGCCGCGCGCGCCACCCCCCGCATGCCGAGGATGCCGCGATAAGTGTCGTCGTACAGGCTGGAGGATTCGGCATACGGCCCCAGGGTGTCCTGCTGCACCACCCACAGGTCGGCGCCGCTGTTGTCGAGCAGGGCCTTGGCATCGTCCACCATGCCGCGATACACCCCGGCCATGGTCAGGGTGACGCCGATCAGCAGCCCCAGGCCGACGCCGGTGAAGACGAACTTGCCCCAGGAATGCAGGATGTCGCGTCCGGCCAGACTGATCACCGCGCCACTCCTGGCAAGCTGTCCACCACCTTGAAACGGCTGTCGGCGGCAAGGGCGCGCTGGCTGTAGACCACCACGCGCTCACCCGCCTTGAGCCCGTCCAGGATTTGCACGCGGCCAGCGAGATCGGCCGCCCCCAGCTTGACCGGCGCGAAGCGCAGGCTGTCGTCTGCGACCACGAACACGCCCAGTTGACCATTCAGTTGCCGCACGCTGGCGTTGCCGACCACCGGCCGCGCCGGCAGCGCCGCCAGCGCCACGGTCACCTCGGCCAGCTCGCCGATGGGGGGCAGCGGGTCCGGCAGGGTGTTGAACACCACCTTGGCCAGGCTCTCTTCGGTCACCGCATCGGCCAGCGGCTCCACCCGCGCCACCCGCCCGGCGAGGGTTTGCCCAGCCAAGCTGCGCGGCACGATCTGCACCGGCAGCCCGGCTTTCAGCCCGGCGGTGCGCAATTGATCGAAGCGGACGTTGATCCAGACGCTGGCGGGGTCGATCACCTCCACCACCGCCTGCCCGGCGACCACCGTAGTGCCGGGGTCGGCGGCGCGCACGCTGACCAGCCCGGCGACCGGGGCGACCAGATGCAGATTGGCGCGCTGCCGCAGCAGGCCATCGCGCTCGGCGCGGTTGCGCAGCAATTCCTGCTTCGCCGCATCCAGATTGGCGCGGGCGGCCAGGAGCCCCGCCTCGGCGATCTGGCGTTCCTGGCGCTTGGCCTCGACCGCTTCTTCGCTCACGGAACGCGCCTCCAGGAGTTTTTCATAGCGCTGCGCCTGGGTTTCGGCATAGCGCTGGCGCGCCGAGACATCCTGAATCTGCGCCTCGGCGGCCAGCACATTGGCCTGGGCGCGCAGCAACGCGGCTTCCAGGGCGCCGATGCGGTCGTCGAGATCGATCGGGTCCATCTCGCCCAGCACCTGGCCCGCCTTGACCACATCGCCCACCTGCACGGCGACCGACTTGACCCGACCGGCGACGGTCGGGCCGATCTTGTAGGTGTAGCGCGCCTGCACCGTGCCGATGCCGAACAGGGCGGGGGCGACGGACTGGCTTTCCACCGTGGCCACGGTCACCGGTATCGGCGCCAGCGGTCCCGCGCGCAGGCCGACATAGACGAACAGGGCGAGCAGCGGCAGCAGCACGCCGGCCAAGGCCAGGGTTCTGCCATGCGTTGACAGGAATTGCTTCATTTCAGTCCTCTCTCACTTTCTTTAAGTGGAACCGTGAAACCAGCTTGGGTCGTCATTCCCGAGTGGTTTTATCGGGAATCCAGTTCGTTCATCAAACCGTGCTTATCGGGTTGTCACACACACCCACTAGATGTAGAGGCTCGTGATTTCGTGGCATGGGCTGTAGGTTGGGCAAAGCGAAGCGTGCCCAACGAACCGCCGCGATGTTGGGCACGCTTCGCTTTGCCCAACCTACGTCACTACCGGTAGTGGGTGTGTGTGTTAACCCGATAAGCACG
>JAUYFG010000287.1 GCA_030690985.1 Pseudomonadota bacterium | reverse complement strand
CAAACCACAGCCATAGCCCAGCTATGGCGAGGATTTGCAACGCAGCTCTGGCCGAAAAGACGCCTTTTTATGGGCCGGATAGCGTGCAACACCACACTAGCATTATCAGCGTTGCTCTGACCAATAACCCCGCCCTTACCGGTCTCAGCGACTTGGCCGCCGCGCGTGCCGTGCTGACCAGCCAAAGTGGCGGAACGACCGTTGACCTCAGCGGAATGAACGAGAACGACCGCGCCACGTTCAGGCATATTTTCGGAAAATCCCTTGCGGCGGCTGGTCAGGCGTTACCCGAGCCACCCACACCCGTGGCAGACCTGAGCGCGATGACACCCAATGAGCGCGCCAAGTACCTGCACGCATTCGGGCCGTCTCTCGCGGCGAATGGGCAGCAAGTAATCGGCGAGAAGGGCTGAAGTTCAAAGCTGTTATCCGGCTGCTTACATGCGCCACCCCGGACAAAGAGATACGCTTTTTTCCTGATCGGGGCGGCTCTCATGGCACCGGCACTGTGCCACGGCTATTGAAGGTAGTCGCCCCGCAGTGCCACACCTTCACGGGCTATCCGCTAGACTCAATCTATGGATGCGGATGCCTATCTTTTCCTTACGCTTGCCGGCCTGACGGGGGCGGCGATTTCTATGCAACCCATCATTTGGATTGCATGGGGTATCGTCTTTATGGCGGTCTGCATTCGCCTGTTGGCTCTTCTGATTCGGCTTTACCGGGGCTGACTACATGATGACTCACGCCCTACTTATCATCGGCGCTCTGGCCATCATTGAGGGGCTTTCTCTCCCAAGCCTGACCGTCATAGGCATGGGCGGCCTGTTGTTGCTGCTGGCGCTTGTCGTTGCGGCCGTCGAATTCATCGCGCCCTTGAACTGATCGCCTCACTGCCACACCACTGCAAAACCATCACAGGGAAGGCGCGGACGAGTCGGAGCTGTTTTAACCTGTGCAATTATGTTGCGCTACCTGCAAACCCCAAGATTCCGGATTCATCTCCTTTTTTATTCCGGATTCATCTGCCTCGTTACGATGAAAGAGAGGCTGTAATGCGCACACCACTTTCCCTCCGAACGAGCGGTAGCCGAAAAAAAGAGCAGGAGGCAAGTGGAGCGCCGGCACGAAACCTGAAGAACCTGGCGTCGGAAATCGGCGCCGGCCACTTTACGATTCGCGCTCAAAGGCAGCATTACGGGGTGCGGGCAGGTTTCGCCGGTCTGGTTACACGACGGGGTCAAAGCCACCAAATGTTAATCGACCTGCAAGCCGGCAATGTCCACTCGGCCTCTCTTTCATTTTACGGGGCGGCTCCAAAAGAGCCATGTCTGGTTACACTGACAGCCATCAAAAATGCTTCAGCAGGGCTATTGAAATAGCCCTGTTGCATCCCTACTATTAGCACTCGTTGGGGATGAGTGCTAACTGCGCTCTTCCGATCGACCCACTCTCTGTTTAAACACGGAATTCCTGTAGGAGGAAAGTAATGAAAATTCGTCCGTTGCACGATCGCGTTATCGTCAAGCGCCTGGAAGAAGAACGCAAAACCGCTTCCGGCATCGTCATTCCCGACAACGCTACCGAAAAGCCCGATCAGGGTGAAGTGGTCTCCGTCGGTCCCGGCAAGCGCGACGATTCCGGCAAGCTGATCGAGATGAGCCTGAAGGTTGGCGAGCGTGTGCTGTTCGGCAAATATGCCGGCCAGACCGTGAAAATGGATGGGCAGGAACTGCTCGTCATGCGTGAAGAAGACATCATGGGCGTGGTCGAGGCTTAAGGGTTTTTCACCCGGCCTCCCGCCCCTCACCCCAACCCCTCTTCCGCTTGCGGGAGAGGGGAGCGTCGAGCGTCGCTTCGCGACGTTCACGTTTATAGCAATCAGGAGAACTAAAGAATGGCAGCTAAAGACGTACGTTTTGGTGATTCCGCCCGCGCCCGCATGGTGGCCGGCGTCAACATCCTGGCCAATGCGGTCAAGGTTACCCTCGGCCCCAAGGGCCGCAATGTGGTGCTGGATCGCTCCTTCGGCGCCCCCACCGTGACCAAGGACGGTGTGTCCGTGGCCAAGGAAATCGAGCTGAAAGACAAGCTGGAGAACATGGGCGCGCAGATGGTGAAAGAGGTCGCTTCGAAGACCTCCGACATCGCCGGTGACGGCACCACTACCGCCACCGTGCTGGCTCAATCCATCGTCAACGAAGGCATGAAGTTCGTCGCCGCCGGCATGAACCCGATGGACCTGAAGCGCGGCATCGACAAGGCCGTGATCGCCATCACCGCCGAGCTGAAGAATATTTCCAAGCCCTGCACCACCAACAAGGAAATCGCCCAGGTCGGCTCCATCTCCGCCAATTCCGATTCCACCATCGGCGACATCATCGCCAACGCGATGGACAAGGTCGGCAAGGAAGGCGTCATCACCGTGGAAGACGGCACCAGCCTGGAAAGCGAGCTGGAAGTGGTTGAAGGCATGCAGTTCGACCGCGGTTACCTGTCGCCCTACTTCATCAACACCGCCGAGAAGCAGATGGCCGTGCTGGAAGATCCCTTCGTCCTGCTGTACGACAAGAAAATCTCCAACATTCGCGACCTGCTGCCGGTGCTGGAACAAGTCGCCAAGGCTGGCAAGCCGCTGCTGATCATCGCCGAAGATGTCGATGGCGAAGCCCTCGCTACCCTGGTGGTCAACAACATCCGTGGCATCCTGAAGACCTGCGCCGTCAAGGCCCCGGGCTTCGGCGACCGTCGCAAGGCGATGCTGGAAGACATGGCCATCCTGACCGGCGGCACCGTGATCGCTGAAGAGGTCGGCCTGTCCCTGGAAAAAGCTGCACTGACCGATCTGGGCCACGCCAAGCGCATCGAAGTCGGCAAGGAAAACACCACCGTCATCGACGGCGCCGGTTCTGCTGAAGCGATCAAGAACCGTGTCGCTCAGATCAACCAGCAAAGCGAAGATGCCACTTCCGACTACGACAAGGAAAAGCTGCAAGAGCGCAAGGCCAAACTGGCCGGCGGTGTTGCCGTGATCAAGGTCGGTGCGGCCACTGAAGTCGAGATGAAAGAGAAGAAGGCGCGTGTCGAAGACGCCCTGCACGCCACCCGTGCAGCGGTGGAAGAAGGCATCGTCGCCGGCGGCGGCGTGGCTCTGCTGCGCGCCCGTTCCGTCATCACCAGCCTGAAGGGTGACAACCACGACCAGGACGCCGGCATCAAGATCGTTCTGCGCGCCATCGAAGAGCCCCTGCGCCAGATCGTCAACAACTGCGGCGAAGAAGCCTCCGTGGTGGTCAACAAGGTGCTCGAAGGCAAGGGCAACTACGGCTACAACGCCCAGACCGGCGAGTACGGCGACATGATGGAAATGGGCGTGCTGGACCCCACC
>JAUYFG010000284.1 GCA_030690985.1 Pseudomonadota bacterium | reverse complement strand
GCGTTCGGCTTCGACTTCGGTGGTCTTCAGGTTCTTGATGTCGCTGTAGTCCACCAGCAATACCTTGCCGGTTTCCTTCACGTTGACCACGAACTCGGGCTTGATGTGCGAGGCGACGATGGAGGCGACGCGCGGCTCGGCATGGTATTCCTGCTCGTCGTAGGTGTAGCCGCGGGTGGACATGATCTTCAGCGGCTTCAGCGTCGGGCCGTCCATCAGCACATAGGCGGGCGGCCAGTAGGTGCCGGCGATGGCGAGCTTGTCCTCGAAACCTTTGTACTTGGAGGTTTCGATGGAACGCGCGTCGGAGCCGGTGCGCAGGGTGGCGACGGTAGCGGGGGTTTCCATCCACAGGTCGATCAGGTTGATCAGGCCGTCGCGGCCGGTGGTGTAGAGATAGCGGCCGGACTTGGAAATGCGCGAGATGTGCACCGCAAAGCCGGTCTTGAGGACGACGACGATCTTCTTGCTGTCGCCGTCGATCAACGCCAGTTCGCCGGAGTCACGTAGCGTGACGGCGAACAGGTTGTCGATCTTGAGCTTGTTCATCTGTTTCTTGGGCCGATCCTCAGGTTTCACGATCAGCTTCCAGCTCGCGCTCATCTCCTTCATGCCCCATTCCGGCGGCGTCGGGGGCGTGTTCTGGATGTAGCGCGCCATCAGGTCGACTTCTTTTTCGGTCAGCTCATTGGAGGTGCCGAAGCCGGGCATGCCGCCGGGCGTGCCGTAATGAACGAAGACCTTGAGCGTCTCGGTACCCAGCTTCTGCATGTCCTGCGGCAGCAACGCCTTGCCGGTGGCGCCCTTGCGCAGCACGCCGTGGCAACCGGCGCAGCGATCGAAGTAGATCTGCCGGCTGGCGTCGAATTCCGCCTTGGTCATCGGCGGCGCTTTGGGGTCGGTGGACTGATACATCTCCACGCTACCCAGCGAGGAACCGCCGCCTTGTAAATAGGTAGTCGTGGCGGTGTTGGTCTTGCTCACATCCGCCGCCCAAGCCATGGAAACCGCCAGCGGCAGTACCGCCAGTGCCAAACCTTTCACTATTTGCTTCATTACGATGCCCTCCAAACGTGGCTGGAAAAAACCTGACTTGCGAGGGGGGTAACGATACGGTGGGGTGCCGGGGTACTGACCTTGACCAAAATCAACCGGTCGAAAGGATAAGGTTGTCGCGGTTGATCTATATCAAACGCTTTACACGTGTATGCCACCTACCATCCGCCGCAACTTAGAAAGTCAGGAGACCTGCCATGTTGGAACCCGTCTTGCTCGCCAACTTTTTCATTGTTTTCTTCAGCGCCGCCTCGGTCATCCTGTTCGGCGCTTCCTATGCCCTGCTGTTCGCCTGGTCGCGCGTCAAGTCGCGGCCCCGCTTGATGATGCTGGCCTATGCCGCCTATGCAGGGCTGTTCATTTCCGTGATCACGCTGGCACTCGCCGCCAACCTCTTCAACAATAATTTCTGGACCTTCATCGTCTCGCTCATGCTGATCGGCTATCTGGTCGCGCCGCATGCCATCTGGCATCTGTGTGTGGGAACCCATGCGGATGAGGAGGTCGTCATTCCCGCAGAAGCGGGAATCCAGCCCGTTCGTCAAACTGGGGTTTGAACGGCAATCAGCACACGATCTGGATTCCGGGTCGTCATTCCCGTGGAAACGGGAACCGGAATGACGGATCTCAAGGTTTATCAACAGCGGTAGTAAACAGGAGGCATGACCATGTCAGAGACGCAGGCGTTGTGGTGGGCATCCGAATCCTTTTGGCGGAAGACAGCCATCTGGGTTACGGCAGGCTCGTTCGTAGTACTCATCTTTCTTACATTCGATACGGTGAAACAGATTACGGCCGGCAGTAAACGCGTGCCGGCCTATGCCAATGCACTGAATCACCGCATCGATTATGTGTTTGATGCAAAGCGCAACTTCCAGGTGCCGGTCATCGGTGTCGAGGAACCGCTGTTCGGCAAGGTATTGACCGAAGCGGAAGCGGAAGCCCTGGTTAGCCACGGCAAGCTGACCACCCAGGCGAAGAACTGCATGGGTTGCCACACCTTGCTGGGCAACGGCGCGTACTACGCACCTGACCTCACCAAGGCCTGGCTGGATCAGTCCTGGGGCTCCAAGGAAACGCGCGAGCAGACCATGGTCGACTTCCTGATGAACCCGCAGGATCGCCTGCACAACGCCATCGGTCGCCGCATGCCCAACCTCGGCATCACCGAGGCGGAAGCACGCGCTACCGTGGCCTTCCTGAAGTGGATGTCGTCGATCGACACCAACGGCTTCCCGGCCAACTTCAAGACGATCGACCAGACTGACGCACCGGCTCCCGCCGCGCCCGCGCCTGTGGCTGAACCCGCCGCGCCCGCAGCCGATCCGGCCGCCGCCACCGGGGTTGGCATCACGCCGGCCCAACAATAAGGAGAGTCAAAATGGCAGCTATAGGCATTACAAAAGGCGTCCCCCTGAACGGAGGACAGAAACTGGCGATGAAGTATTTCACCGTCGCCATCGCCCTGTTCGGCGCGCAAGTCTTGTTCGGCCTGTTGGCCGGCATTCAGTACCTCAACCCGGATTTCCTCTTCGGCATTCTGGATTTCTCCGTCAACCGCATGCTGCACATCAATGCGTTGGTGGTCTGGTTGTTGTTCGGCTTCATCGGCTCGGTCTACTGGCTGCTGGAGGACGAATCCGGCGTGCCGGTGGTCGGCATCGGGCTGGGTAATCTGATTTTCTGGATATTCACCCTGGCCGTGGTCGTCGTCGTGCTGGTCTACCTGCTGGTCCAGGTCGGCCCCGGCGACATCAAGTCGATCTGGCTGATCAACGAGGGCCGCGAGTACATCGAGGCGCCGCGCTGGGCCGACATCGGTATCGTGGTCTGCGTGCTGGCGTTCTTCTACAACGTCGCCGCCACCTTCGCCAAAGGCAAGTTCACCAACATCGGTGGCGTCCTGGTGATGGACCTGGTCGCGCTGGCGGGCCTGTATCTGGCCGGCATGTACTACACCCCCAACATCTCCATGGACCAACACTGGTGGTGGTGGGTGATTCACCTCTGGGTGGAAGCCACCTGGGAAGTGCTGGTCGGCTGTCTGATGGCTTACGGCCTGATCAAGACCATGGGCGTGCGTCGCAAGATCGTGGAAACCTGGCTGTACATCGAAGTCGCGCTGATGTTCGGTTCCGGCATCCTCGGCCTCGGCCACCACTACTTCTGGATCGGCACCCCCGAGTACTGGTTCACCATCGGCGGCTTCTTCTCGGCGCTGGAACCGATTCCTCTGGTCGCCATGGTGGTGCACGCGGTGTTCGACGCCGGCCATCACAAGCTGAAGAGCACGAACAATCCGGCCCTGGCCTGGATCATCGCGCAAGCCTTCGGCAACTTCTTCGGCGCCGGCGTCTGGGGCTTCATGCACACCCTGCCGCAGATCAACCTGTACACCCACGGCACCCAGTGGACCTCGTCGCACGGCCACCTGGCCTTCTTCGGCGCCTACGCCACCATGGTTATCGCCTTCCTGTACATCGCCCTGCAGAAATGGCGTGGTGACGTGTACATGAGCAGCAACCTGGTCGGTGCCTGGAAGTGGAAATGGGCGCTGTTCCTGCTCCACGCCGGCATGATCACCATGGTCATGGCCATGTTGATTTCCGGCTACGAGCAGTCGCAGATCGAACGCGCCATCGAAGGCTCCACCTGGATGGGCTACTTCGCCGCTCAAGGACACCCCTGGTTCATTCAGGGCATGTTCTGGCGTCAGATTGGTGGCTGGGTATTCGCTGCCGGCTTTGTGCTGCTCGCTTGGGACCTCTTGACCATCGGCAAACGGGAAACCCGCCCCGCACTTCAAGTGCAGGCCGAGTAACCGAGGCTGTTGACTGAGTAACGGGTCTCCTCTCGATACCCCAAGCGATTTGGCCCGCCGGCTTTGCCGGCGGGCTTTTTTTATCCTGTTGGCGGAAGGCGCTGCGCTTTTCCGTAAACAGGATGCCTCGGTTGATCGTGCCCGTAGGAGCGGGCTTGCCCGCGAAATCATGACGGTTATCGCGGGCAAGCCCGCGCCTACGGACAAGCCACGGCCATTCGCCAGACAATAAAAAAGCCCACCGGCAAAGCCTGTGGGCTTTTTTTATCCTGTTGGCGGAAGGCGCTTCGCTTTTCCGCAAACAGGATGTCTCGGTTGATCGTGCCCGTAGGAGCGGGCTTGCCCGCGAAATCATGACGGTTATCGCGGACAAGCCACGGCCATTCGCCAGGCAACAAAAAAGCCGGGGCATGCCCCGGCTTTTTTCAACCCTTGCGGGCCGTGATCAAGCGTTCTGGATGTTGGACGCTTGCTTGCCCTTCGGGCCTTGGGTGATTTCGAAGCTCACACGCTGACCGTCTTTCAGGGTTTTGAAGCCACCCATTTGAATCGCGGAGAAGTGTGCGAACAGGTCTTCACCACCGCCATCAGGAGTGATAAAGCCAAAACCCTTGGTTTCGTTGAACCATTTCACGGTACCAGTCGACATTTGTTGCAGTCCTTAAAGAGATAAAAGGGGAGATCCCCCAAGTGCGTGTTCAATTACAAGGCTGCATCTGGTTTTGAACCGGTACTGCCAACGACTTGAAATCAAACAACCGTGCGCGTTTTACGCGGATGCCCGTGCCTGGTCAACATTAATTTTCTCTGAGGGGCGGCAGGTCGACCGGCATCTGGAATAAGCTACGCCGCTTTCACAAACAGGTTTACCCAACCCCCCCCACGAGGAGACGTAGCAATGAGTATTCGTGCCTTCCCCAGAACCCGTCTTACCCCCCTGGCTACCCTGGTTTCCGTGAGTCTGTTGGCCTTGTCCGGCTGTGCCACCAAGGAGTTCGTGCAGCAGGAGGTGGGAGGGGTCAACGGCCGCATCGATACGCTTCAGACCATGCTCAACACGCTCAGTCAGCGTACTGATGGAAACAGTGTTCGCCTGAATCATTCCGACGTTCGCCTGGGACAGGCCGAGCAAACCGCGACCACGCTGGGGAGCCGCATCGACGGCAATCTTGCCGGTCTGGCCAGCGCCAATCATCGCCTGGACGGTCTTTCCGGCGATCTGCTGGTGGCGGGCCGCAATATCGCCGCCAATACGGCCGAGATTGCGCGAGCGCATCAGCGTGTGGATGTCACCGATACTCAGGTTCAAGCCAGCCGCCGCCGCCTGGAAGGCACGGTTGCCGGCCTGGTATTGGCCGAAAATCGGCTGGTCGTGGCGGAATCCGCCTTGAACACCTTGTCCCAGGCCGCGTCGACCGTGGCGGAAAACAGTACCGCCCCAGCTATATCGCAGCCGGAGGCCAAAGCAGTCGATGCGGCCCCTGTGACATCCGTTCCCGTCGCCACGCTGGGCGATGCCGGCAGCCGTCTGGACAGCATCGCTGCGCTGGTCGCTGCGGCCAACCAGCGCATTGTCGCCAATAGCAGCGCGATCGACGGCGTCGCCACGCGCCTCGCTGGCGTGGAAAGCGGCATGGGCGCGACACTCAAGCGCACCGAGGCCGGGGAACAGGCGCTGGTAGCCACCAATGTGCGTATCGGCGAGGTGCGCGAGCAGCTTGGCGCGGCACAACAGAGCGTGGCGGCGCAGGCTACGGCTATCGTCGCGGTGGAGAAGCGCCTGGATGGCGTGAAGGGCGCGCTCGAAGCCGGCGACAAAGGTTTGGCGGAAACCACCGTGCGCGTGGCGCGGTTGCAGGCCGGCCTCAAAGAGGAAAGCGAGCGCATGAGTCGCCACGAAGCCGATGCCGCTGCGGGCTCGGCCGCGTTCAAGCAGACCCTCGCGGGCGTCAACACGCGTATGGAGGTGGCCGACAAGCACCTGGCCGACAGCGACGAGCGCATCGCCCAACTTCAGACCACGGTGAAGGGCCAGGGCAGCCGTCTCGACCAGAACAGCGTCCAGGTGGCACAGACGGTTGCCACCATCAAGGAACACGAAGAACGCATGCTGCGTGACGAGACCGTCGCCGCCGCCATTTCCGCCACCGCCAGGGAAGCCCTGGAACGCGCCCTCGCCGCCGGCCGCCTGGCGGAAGGAAAACTGCTGTACGAGACGGTGCTCAGCGAGGAATTGACCAATTTCGATCTGGAGCAGGCCAAGCTGTCGGAAGCCGGCAAGCAGGCGCTGACCAGCTTCGCCGACAAATTGCGCGCGGAGAACAAGAACGTGTTCATCGAGATTCAGGGTCATACCGACAGCACCGGCTCCACCGCCCGCAACCTGGGTCTGGCGCGGGAGCGGGCCGAGGGGGTGCGCGCGTTCCTGCATGACAGTGGCGGCATCCCCTTGCATCGCATGGCGGTGGCCACCTACGGCGAAAGCCGCCCGCTGGCCGACAACCGCACGCGTGAAGGACGCATGAAGAACCGCAGGGTGGTGTTGGTGGTGCTGAAGTAAGTAAGCGCGCATAACCGTTTTTAATCCGTCATTCCCGAGTGTTTTTATCGGGAATCCAGTTCCGCCATCTGACTGGCCTTTAACTCTTGGTTTGATGAACAAACTGGATTCCCGATAAAAGCACTCGGGAATGACGGCCCAAGCTGGTTTCACGGTTCTACTTGGGAGGCCCGCTTACAGCGAAGCCGTTGGCGCTTCAGCGCTTACGGATTCGGCGTACTTCTTGCCGTTTCGGCCCGTAAACGGGCCTCCTACCGCCGCAGATAGGCCGCCGTCTTGCTGCTCCAGATCCACACATAGCGCAGGCCGGAGAGGACACCGACGCCGGCGGTGAGCAGCACCATCGGTTGGATGCCCCAGGCCAGCCCCAAAGACAGGCCGTCTTCCGCCAGCACCCAGGACACCAGCACGAATTCCAGGGCGATGGTGAGCTTGCCGGAGAGGATGGGGGTGATCTTCAAGCCGCCGGTGAGGCGCCGGTAGGCCAGCGCCCCCGCCAGAATGACGCCGTCGCGCAGCAAGACCAGCCAGAGCAGCCACATCGGCAGCAGGTTTGTAAGTGCCAGGAAGGAGAGGGTGGTCAACAGCATCACCTTGTCGGCGATGGGGTCGAGCAGGGCGCCGAAATCGCTTTTCTGATTCAGCAAGCGGGCGAGCCAGCCATCCAGCAGATCGGTGATGGCGGCAACCACGAACAGCCAGAACGCCCCTTCCACATCGTGCAGCGCCAGACGCCAGGCCACGAAGGGGGCGAGGATCAGGCGTGAAGCGGTGAGCAGGTTGGGTAGCGTCAGCACGGGTGGGCGCGGAAACCGGGGCGGGCATGAATATAGCCGATGTCGCCGCCCTTGTAGCGCCGGCGTCCTCGCCGGCTGTTCTTGCTTGCGGAAACAGCCGGCAGGGATGCCGGCGCTACATTTGTTCCGCCGCCGCTATCACGCCACCACCCAGGCAGACATCGCCGTCATACAACACCACCGACTGCCCCGGCGTGACCGCCCACTGTGCTTGTTCGAAGCGCAACACGAGTTCTTCGGTATCAATGGATTCCACCACGCAGGCGGCATCCTGTTGCCGGTAGCGGGTCTTGGCGCCATAGCGGTGGCCTGCTAGCGGAGGGGGGCCGATCCAGGAGAGTTGATCGGCGCGCAGGCTGGAAGACAGCAAGAGAGGATGGTCGTGGCCCTGTACCACGATGAGTTCATTGCGTTCCAGATGCTTGCCGGCGGCGAACCAGGGTTCGCCGCCGGTTTCGCCAGCCTCCACGTCTTTTACCCCACCTATGCCCAAGCCTTTGCGCTGGCCGAGCGTGTGATACATGAGGCCTTGATGGCGGCCCATCACCTTGCCCTCGGGGGTGACCATGTCGCCCGGCTGCGTGGGCAGATAGCGTTGCAAAAACTCGCGGAACGGCCGCTCGCCGATGAAGCAGATGCCGGTGCTGTCCTTCTTCTCCGCCACCGGCAGGCCGGCTTTCCGGGCCAGTTCGCGTACTTGCGGCTTGGGGAGGCCACCCAGGGGGAACAGGGCGCGGGCGATCTGGGTCTGGTTCAGGCGGTAGAGGAAATAGCTCTGGTCCTTGTTTCCATCCACCGCTTTGAGCAGACGGCGGTTCGGCGTCTCGCCTTCCAGGCGCGCGTAATGGCCGGTGGCGAGATGCTCGGCGCCGAGGCTGATGGCGTGGTCGAGAAAGGCTTTGAACTTGATTTCGGCGTTGCACAGTACGTCCGGATTAGGCGTGCGGCCAGCCTGGTACTCCGCCAGGAAGTAGGCGAACACCCGTTCCTGGTATTCGCGGCTGAAGTTGACCAGACTGACTTCGATATCCAGTACTTCAGCGATCGCCAGCACATCGCGGAAATCCTGGGCGATGGGGCAGTCATCCTCCAGATCGTCGGCTTCCCAGTTCTTCATGAACACGCCCACCACCTCGTGCCCCTGCTGTTTCAGGAGCCAGGCGGTGACGGCGGAATCGACCCCACCGGAAAGGCCGACGACGATCCTGCTCACGGCAAATCGGGGTAATCGGTGATGAAGTCCAGCGGGAAGCGGCGCCCGCTCTGGTAATCGCGCAGGCAATCGAGGATCAGCGGGCTGCGGTGGCGGTGGGCAAGGGCGGCGATGTCCTCGGCGCTCATCCACAGCGCGCGCAGGATACCGTCGTCGAGCGTGGCGGTCGGGTCGAAGCCGGTGATCCGGCCGGTGAAGGCGAAACGCAGATAGGTGCGCTGCCGCTTCTGCGGATGCCGCCAGCGGTAGACGCCGAGCAGCGCCTCCGGCTCGAAGTGGTGCGCGGTTTCCTCGAACACTTCGCGCCGCACCGCGTCGATCAGCGACTCGCCTTCTTCCAGATGGCCGGCCGGCTGGTTGAGGCGCATGCCGGAGTCGGTCTGTTCCTCCACCAGCAGGAACTGGCCATCCCGTTCGATGACAGCGGCGACGACGACGTGGGGTTTCCAGATTTCGCGAGTCATGGGGTCAATGGATGCCCTGCAAGCGATCCGCCCAGTAGCCGGGGCGGCGACTGTGATGGGCCAATGCCACCACGATCAACGCTTGCCTGGCAACCCGGTAGATCAAGGAATAAGGGAAATGGGGAATCGGCCAGGCTCTCCAGGGCGCCAGGGTCGCGGCGGCCGAATAGGGGTGGTTTTGCAAATGCCTTTCTTCATGGCGCACGGCGGCGTCGAATCGTTTCGCGGCCTGGGGATTGCGCGCGTGGTAATAGGCCACGGCCTCCTCCAGTTCGCCATCCGCCTCTGGCAGATACCGGATTTTCATGACCAGCCGTATTTGGCTTTCAATCGGTCATGCACCACTTCGGAGTCGATTGCCTCCACTTCTCCCCGCTCGAACTTCGCCCAGCGTCGCTCGCATTCCGCTTGCCAGGCGGCTTCCCATTCCGGGTCGAGACGCGCAGTGCCGGCATAGATCAGGTCGGCCAGTTCGATCTGGTCTTCGAGGGGCAGTTGTTGCGCGTGTTCGTACAGTTCCTTGACCAGGGTATTCATGGTTCGCTCCTTAGACCGGTTTGCCCCACAGATCATAGTCGTCCGACCGGGTGATCTTCACCTTCACGAAGTCACCCGGTTTCAGCCCTCGGCCCTGGGCGATGTGGACCACGCCGTCGATTTCCGGGGCGTCGGCGTAACTTCGGGCGATGGCGCGGCCGCCGCTGGATTCGTCCACCAGCACGGTCATTTCCTGGCCCAGCCGGGCTTTTAGCTTGGCGGCGCTGATGTCGGCCTGGACGTCCATGAAGCGGGCGAGGCGGTCCTGTTGCACGTCTTCATCGACGTGATCGGCCAGTTCGTTGGCCTTCGCACCGTCCACCGGGGAGTAGGCGAAGGCGCCGACGCGGTCGAGTTTGGCTGCTTCCAGAAAGTCGAGCAGGGCATCGAAATCCGCCTCGGTCTCGCCCGGGAAGCCGACGATGAAGGTGCTGCGGATGACCAGTTCGGGGCAGATGGCGCGCCACTTTTCGATGCGGCGCAGGGTGTTCTCGATGTCGCCGGGACGCTTCATCGCCTTGAGGATGCGCGGGCTGGCATGCTGGAACGGCACGTCAAGATAAGGCAGGACTTTGCCCTCGGCCATCAAAGGAATGACGTCATCGACGCTGGGATAGGGGTAGACGTAATGCAGGCGCACCCAGATGCCCAACTTGGCGAGTTCCTGCACCAGTTCCAGCATCCGCGTCTTCACCGGGCGGCCGCTGTGGAAGCCGGGGCGATATTTGACGTCGACGCCATAGGCGCTGGTGTCCTGGGAAATCACCAGCAATTCTTTCACGCCGGCGCGCGCCAAAGCTTCGGCTTCACTCAGCACGTCGCCAATCGGGCGCGACACCAGATCGCCGCGCAGCGACGGGATGATGCAGAAGGTGCAACGGTGGTTGCAGCCTTCGGATATTTTCAAATAAGCGTAATGCCGTGGCGTGAGCTTCATGCCGCCAGGCGGAATCAGGTCAGCGTAAGGGTCGTGCGGCTTGGGCAGGTGGGCGTGGACGTGTCCCATCACTTCTTCCGCCGCGTGCGGCCCGGTGATGGCCAACACCTGCGGATGCGCGTCCATCACCACCTGTTCGCGCGCGCCCAGGCAGCCGGTGACGATGACTTTGCCGTTCTCGCGCAGGGCTTCGCCGATAGCGTCCAGGCTTTCCGCGACCGCTGCGTCGATGAAGCCGCAGGTATTGACCACCACCAGATCGGAATCCTGGTAGGTGGGGACAATGAGATAACCCTCGGCGCGCAGTTGCGTGAGGATGCGCTCGGAATCGACGGTGGCTTTCGGGCAACCCAGGGAGACGAAGCCGATTTTGGGGAGTGGGTTCATGTTGGCTCGTAGGGTGCGCCGTGCGCACCAAAAGATAAGGTGCGCACGGCGCACCCTACGGGGTCAGCTCGGCAGCTTGTAGTGATCCTGGGTGAACAGGTCGATGCCGCAGTTGAGGTTTTCGATCCAGTCGAGGAAGGCGCCGATGGCTTCGCGGCCCTTGAACCAGCGGCCGTGTTGCGGCACCAGCATGTCCACATCCATTTGCCGAACCATGTGCACCCAGAAGCGGCAGGCCTTGTTCGAGACCATGTAGCGGCGGTGGAAACCGTCCATGTACACCAGGTGGGCCTGGAATTGTGCCTTGCTGGTGATGGGCTCGACGATGGTGTCGTGGTGCACCAGGGAGGCGCCCATGTCGCCGGAAAACAGAATCTTGGACTTGCTGTCGTAGAACTGGAAATTGCCCTCGGCATGCAGAAAGTGGGCCGGCACCGCGTAGATGGTGGTGTCGCGCATGGGGATGAGCATGCCCGGATCGGGAATGCCGATGATCCGGCCTTCGGTGCGGTTCGCGGTGCAGAAGTGCGGCAGGAAACGTTCCCACAGGGCGGATACGTAGAGCGTGCACTCGGTGGCGGTGAGCCATTTGTTGAGCGAGGCGATGATGTCCGGGTCCTGATGCGAGGCGAAGATGTATTTCAGGTGTTTGAACGGGAAGAACCGGTGCATCGCCATGATCAAGGCGTTGTAGGTCATGTTGCCGGCCGGGTCGATCAGCGCGCCCTCGCCATCCGAAACGATCATGAACTGGTTGGCTTGCACCGCATCGCTGCCGGTGTCGTCCACCAGATCGTTGAACATGAGGCAGACGTGTTTGCCGTCGTTGAAAAGCTCGATAGCCATGGTTTTCTCCCGAAAAAATTACCTGTGTTTCTATCCGTGCATCCACTCATGCGCGAGCGTGCCCGCAGACCAGACCGTGAAAATACCCAGGCCGATGAGCAGCGCCTGCTGCCCGGTGTGGATTAGTTCGACCCGCTTGTGCAGGCCGGGAATCAGATCGGCCACCGCGACGTAGATCATGCCGGAGGCGGCGATGGCCAGCATGTAGGGAAGGGCCCATTGCAATTCGGCGAGCAGGAAATAGCCCAGGAGGGCGCCCACCAGCATGGCCAGGCTGGACAGCAGATTGAGCAGAATGGCCTGCGTTTTGCTGTAGCCGGAATGCAGCAGGATGAGGAAATCCCCAAGTTCCTGCGGTACTTCGTGGGCCGCGATGGCGAAGGCGGTGACCACGCCCAGCTTGAAGTCGACCAGGAAGGCGGCGGCGATCATCACGCCATCGACGAAGTTGTGCACCGTGTCGCCGACTGTAATCATCAGGCCGGAGCGGCCGTGGTCGTGTTGCGGCGGGGGGGCAAACGCGGACGCCCCGTGCGCCTCGCAATGCTCGGTATGGCAGTGGCGCCAGAGCACCAGTTTTTCCAGGATGAAGAAACCCAGAATGCCGCCCAACACGGTCCCACTCAGGGCTTCCATGTTGTCGGCATGTTCCAGCGCGTGCGGCAGGATTTCCAGAAAAGCCGCACCGAGCAGGGCGCCGATGGAATAGCTGACCATCACCGGCACCCACTCCGCTTTCATCCGCAACGCTACCGTCGCCAACAGCACCGACAGCACACCACCGGCGGTACTGGCGAGAAGAATGGCGGCAAGCAGGGACATGGGTGCGGGCGGGGCGGGGGGTGCGGCATTCTAGCAGCCCGCCCGACTGCCAGACGCCTCAACCTGACAAGGTGATCGGTGCCATCCCCGGCGATGAACGGGCAATCTCCCCCATTTGCGGCGTCTCACAAGAAACACTGTGGTGCGCCGTGCGCACCGATCCACATTCAACCTTAAAACCGCAGTTGACTGCGTCTTGGTCACCGGGATGCCGCATGGCTACAGGCACCTGAGGCCATGAGGACGCTCACCGTTTGGGTGAATCCGCGTGGCGGCCGTAGGAGCGGGCTTGCCCGCGATTGGCGGCGGCTATCGCGGGCTACGACGCGGCTGCGGTTTTTAGGTTCAATGGTGCGCATGGCGCACCCTACGGGTGTTTCTTTGGCGCGATTTTCGGCTGTGAGCCGATTACTTCGCTTACTTGCCTGAGCAATTTCCACAGAGGAAGCGCCAGGCCATCGTGGATGATCTTGACGCTGGAATAGAGCCAGTGCAGGGAGAGGGGCAAGTCCAGGAGGCCAACATGGACGGCGCGGGGCGTGGACAGGGTGCGCCATAGATAGCGCAGCCGGTCTCCCCCGCGCTCCCGGATCGCGCGGTAATAGCGGTCCAGTCGATAGGGGTTGGGCAGTTGCACGCCGCCATCCAGACGCCGCCATAGCACATCGGCCAGGGCAAGCGCCCGCGCGTCCTGGACGATCCAGGCGCGCACCCGCTCGGGCACGGTGGCGGGCGTGATGCGCTTCGCCAACAGCAAGCCGACGCGCAGCATCCTGGCAATACCCCAGGCTTCCGCATCCCGCTGTAGCGATGGCCAGTCCAGCGTCGGGACGCTCGATAAATACCAGACCAGATCCACCACCTGTTTGAGCACGGGCCATTGCTCCTTGCCACCGTGTATGCACAGCATCAGGACGGTGTCTTCGGGGGCCAGTTCCAGAACCTCGCGGTGCTGGAACCGGCCGCGCCGGACCCGGCTCCAGATTCGCCGGTAATCGAGATCGACCGCCAGGGTATTCGGCGCCAGCCACCAGTGGGGCTCGACGCTGACCTGCCCATCCGGACTGAACAAAATGTATTGCCCCGCGTACCCCGCCAGTGCCCGCCGCTGGTTCGCCGAGAGGTCAGGCGGGTGGGTATAACCCAGGTCGGTGAGGGCGTTGAGCAAGCGCTCCAGGTCTTGGTGCCGGACCAGCAGATCGAGGTCGTGAAACTCGCGACTGAGCGGGTTCTGGTAGGCGCGTTGCGCCAGCAGCGGTCCCTTGAAGGGCGCCACCTCGATGCCTTGCCGCTCGCAGCAGTCCAGCAGGTTGTGGAGCGCGTTCGTCAGGGCCATGGCCGCTTCGCACCCCCGTTCCAGTCGGACCTGGAGGGCGGCATGCAGGTCCGGCGGCAGGGACGCGGCATGCTCGCGCAACAACGTCTGTCCGAACAGCGGCAGCAGTTCGTGTTCGATCGCGCGCCCGACAACGGGCGTCCAATCGTCGAGTTGGCTAATGAGTTGCGCCGCGTGCAGCGCCGAACGATCGGGGCTGGGGGGCTGGCAGAGCTGGCAAAGGAGATTGAATTCGGGCGTCATGCCAACCCGGAAGGGTACACGGGGAACGCTGGTGGCCGGGAGCGGCGGAGTGTGCGTGCCGACAGGGCCACCGGCGCCGGTCCGCCACCAGAAAAGGGGTGGCGACCGACGCCGGTGGCGACTCCGAGCCGGTCAAATCGTGATTGTGGGTAGGAGGGTGGTAACCACGCCGCCCCCGTAAGACTGGGCGCGGGCCGGCTTGGCGCCGGCGGCGAGCAGCATGGCGACGGCGGGGGCCGCCAGCGCGAGTTTGCCACCGGTCTTGACGAATTCGCGGCGACGGGTTGCGTGGGTTTCGAGGATTTCTTTGCTGTCGGACATGACGCCTCCTTGAGGTGGTGGTTAAATATACATGATAAAAGATAAAAAATGATATAAAGCGGTCCGCATCCTAACCTAGCGTCGGCGTTCCCACAATGAGGAACAGGGCAAGATTGAATGGCGCCCGAAATCGACGCGGAAATCGAGCTTTATGGTTGATGCTGTGCCCGATCAACAGCAAAGTGCGCACTTCACGCGCACTGTTCACGAGTACCCAATTGGCCTCCCCTGTTCTCCCTTCCAGCAGCGATCCGTTTGCCTATTTCGAGCGCATCTGGTGCATCAACCTCCAGTCTGCGGATGATCGCTGGCGGCGGATGACGGCGCGTTTCGAGCGCCTGGGCATCGGCGATCGGGTGGAGCGCTTCCCCGCCGTATCCACGCCGGGCAACCACCACGTCGGCTGCGCGCTTTCGCACCGGCGCATCATGGCGGCGGCCAGGGCGGCGGGCGCGCAACGCATCCTGGTGTTCGAGGACGATGCCTTGTTCCTGGATGAGACCCGCGCGTACCTGGCCGCAGCGGTGGATGAGATGCAGGACATCGCCTGGGATATTTTCTACCTGGGCGGCTGTGTGCGAGCCACGGAATGCCCGCCGATACCGGGCTGCCGGCACCTGCTGCTGCCGCGCCGGCAGACCTATACCCACGCCGTGGCCTATAACGCCGCGTTCATGGATCGAGTGCTCGCCGAGCTGCCCGCGGACCTGCACGACATGTTGCGGTGGGTCGACGAGCACACGGCCATCGATCGGTACTTCGAAAGGATGTTGGATCATAAGCCGGTCATCATCACCCCCGTGGTGGCCTCGCAGCCCTGGTTGCTGCCCTACGAAGACCCCGCCATCCAGCACAAATTCACGCTCTGAAGGGCCGTCATGGACAGGAATCTCCGCAGAATCTTCGTCGCCATCCCCAGCTACCGGGATCGCGAATGCCAATGGACCTTGAAGGACATGTTCGAGCAGGCACTCCACCCGGAGCGGGTTTTCGCCGGTGTCTGCTGGCAGACCATCCCGGAAGAGGATGCGGACTGTTTCGAGATCGATCTGCCCTGGCTCGATCAGATCAGGACCGTGAACTATCACTGCAAGGATGCCCGTGGACTCGGCTGGGCACGGCGCGAGGCGCAGCAACTGTGGCGCGGCGAGGAATACCACCTGCAGATCGACAGCCATATGCGCTTCGTCCCGGATTGGGACGAAAAGATGCTGGCCATGCTTGACGCCTGCGACTCGGATTGGCCTGTCCTGACGGTCTATCCGCCCGGCTACACCCCACCGCGTCGCTTGCTGGAAAAACCCGGGATCTATGTCCAATGCGTGGACCGCTTCGTCGCCGACGGCATGCTGGGATTTACCTCCGCGCCGGTACCCCCTGGCATCGAGGTGGACCGGCCCCTGCCCACCGCCTGCTGTGCCGGCGGTTTTCAGTTCGGCTCGTCGCGCATGCTCAGCGACTGCCCGGCGGACCCGGGCATCTATTTCAGTGGCGAGGAACCCTCCCAGGCGGTGCGCCTGTGGACCCACGGTTTCGACCTCTACTCGCCGCACGAAACGGTTATCTACCATTACTACCTGCGCAAGGAGGGCAGCCGCCATTGGAACGACAACAACGGCTGGACCAAGCTGCACCAGGAAACCCAGAAACGCATGCTGCAACTGGTGGAACCGGATGGCTATCGCGGCCGCGCGCGGACCGGCGATCTGGGGGCCTATGGCTTGGGTACGGCGCGCGGTCTGGCTGACTACGAGCGTTTCGCCGGGATCAGCTTCGCCGGCAAGACCATCGCCTCCTTCGCCCGTGATTACCCCTTCCTCCAGGTCACGGATATCCGCCTCGCCGCACTTGGCGACGTCATCCAACCATCGCCTGACGCGCATCTGTTCATCGTCGGCGGCGAAGGCCTGCTGTTTACCCGCTCACGGAGCGAGATACTGCATCTGAACCCAAGCGCAACTTTTCTCTGGTGCCTCCTGGAAGACCGCCTGCAAGTGCCCGAACTGGTGACCCGGCTGGCCGCGTCGCGGGACATCTCTGCGCAACAGGCCGAAGCCGAACTGGCACAACTGGTGGCGCATTGGCGCGGGCAGGGGCTATTGGCCGGGACGGAAGACCTGCCGCCACGACGCAAACACGACGAGGAGCCGGAACCACTGGACATGCTCCCGCGCTACGACCCCTCGCGCTACGACATCAGTGACCGGACCTACCAACTGTTCGATAGCAAGGTGAGGGTGCGTTACACCACTCGCGAGCAGGAGGCATGGATCCATCCGGTCATCGCCCACCTCGAGATCGACCCGGGCGAAGATGAACCGGACGACTCCCTGCTGGTGCTCAATATCGGTCCCTACCACTTTGTCTATCACGGCAAGGCCATCCTGCATCAGGGCACCGACCTGGACGAGCTGGCGCCCATCGTCAAGTACAAGGTCATGCGCCTGGCCATCGACCGCCACGACCACATCCTCAATCTGCACGCCGGCGTGGTGGCCAAGGGCGATGTCTGCATCGCCCTGCCGGCGGTCAGCGGCAGCGGCAAGACCACCCAGACCGCAGCCCTGGTGGCCGCTGGTTTCGACTACCTCTCCGACGAGGTTGCCCTGCTCGAACGCGGCAGTTGCCGGGCGCGCCCCTGTCCGGTCAGCCTGTGCATCAAGGAATCCGGTGTCGAGGCGCTGGCGGGGCGCTATCCGGAGTTGCGGCAGTTGCCCACCCATCGGCGTAGCGACGGCAAACAGGTTCGCTACCTGCCGCCGCCTCTGCCCGCCGCCGACGACCGGGCACGGCGGCTGACCCATATGGTCTTCCCACGTTACCAACCCGGCGCCGGCGCGCGGTTACGGCCGATGAGTTCCATCGAGGGTTTCGACCGGGTATTGGAGGAATGCGTCGCCATCCCCCGGCCCCTGTCGCTGGACGATGCCGCCGTGCTGGTGGATTGGATCGAGCGGGTGCGCTGCTACGAACTCGTTTCCGGTTCCATGGAGGAGAGTGTGGCGCTGATCGAGGGGTTGGTGGCGGGGTATCCGATGGGGCTCGCTACCACCAGCAACACGGCCGAGGCCCGGTTGGCTCCCGCAATACCCTGAATATTCGCGCCATGCGGCCGCCTTGCCGCCGCCTTGCCGCACCCCGGCATGCCCGAGTTCAGGTATCACCGGGGGCGGCCCATTGAAGCCGTAGCCGCTGTTGCTGTTCGCGGCCGAGGCCCTGCTTGGACAACCAACCAGCCGGCAATTCCAGGACATGGCGAAACGGCGGTATATCGCTTTGCAGGCATCTCGCCTGTTGCAGGCACAGCGACCGCCATTGGCCGTCGCTGGCGTCCTTCGGTCGCGGGCACGGTGGGAGCGTGGAATCAGCCACCACCGCCCCGCCCTCATCCAGATACAGCAGGTCCAGCGGCAAGTAGGTCTTGTACATCCAGAACGTCGAGCGCGTGTCCTGCTCGAAACTGAACAACATGCCCGTCCCAGGCGGCAATTGCGAACGGCACTGCAGGCCGTGCTCCCTGGCGGTCTGGCTGACGGCATGCTCCGCCGCCAGCCGTAGCGTCCGCTGCAGCGTCGTCAGGTGGATCTCCACTTGGGGTAGGTTCAGCACCGGGAGTCGCGCGCAGTCAATGGCGTCCTGCCGGCTTGGTGATAGGTGCGATTCGGACATCAAGCCGCCCCGCGCCCCGGTTTGCTTTTGCATGTCCACCCGCAATCCTTTACACCATTGCACACTGCCGACCTCGGGCGCACACCCGGCACTAACCAAGGCCATCACCACGACTATGAGTTGTGAAATGGTGGGCATCACCGCGCATCCATGTGGGAGTCCTTCCTTAGCTGCCGCCTACGGCTTTCGGCGGGTTCTTCAGTCTATTCAGGGTGGCGTACCCATTTGTACTCCACCTTGGCGGGCGTTCAGACGAGGAGGCGCCAGTCTGACGTCCCCCCGTTTTTCACCTTCCAACAGGAGGGGGTCACGCTGTCCATTTCACCTGCTATTGAGCAGCGCCCTTAACCTGCGTGTCTCTGGGCGGGTTCGAGTCACTGTTCCGCCAGCGAGACGTTGACGTTCACGCGCACGGTCTGGCCCGGGTCATAGGGCAGGAAGGCCGAGTAGGTCTGGCCCTGGTAACGGTAGCTGACGTTGTAGCCGGTGAGGTGGCGGCTCCAGTTGTCGATCTGGCGGCAGCGTTGTTCATAACGCGGTGCGCCGGCCACGGCCTGATGCCCGTCGTTGTCGATGTTGTCGCCGACAATCGCGCCGGTGGCGGCGCCGACGGCGGTGCCCCAACTGCGGCCGGAACCCTTGCCGACCTGGTTGCCAAGCAGGCCACCGACCAGGCCGCCGATGATCGCGCCGCCGTATTCGCGGCGCCGCGTGGTTTCATAGCCGACCTGTTCGTTCCAGCAGTCGCGCCGGGGTTCGTTGACCGATTCATAGACGGGCGTGCTGTTAATGACTTCGGCGCGGTCCTGAAAGCTGGATGCCATGCCGGGTGCGCTGAAGGCCAGACCGGTGAGGCCGATCAGGGCGAGCGTGAGTGTGGTGGTTTTCATGGTGTACTCCTTGGTCAATCCCGAAATGGGGGGTTAGCGCCGGTTTCTGCCGGCGGGGTGGTTGAATCGGTTGCGTGGATCGAAATTAGCCGGGTTATCGTCCGCCTCCGGGCCGGGGCCGCGTCGCTCGAAGCCGGTGCCAAAGCCGTTACCCGGGTTCACGAAGTCGGTGGGGTTGGGCGGATTGGGTATCCTGCCCGCCCACGGGTCGCGTTGTTCCTGGGGAGGCTGGCGGCGGGCGCCACGCTCCTGAAGGTGGCGCCGCATGTTCATGCGTTCTTCCGGGCTGGCCTGTTCCCAGCGTTCGCGCAGCATGCGGCGCTCTTCCGGAGCAATCTGGGCGATCTGGAAGGGGGCGCCGATGAACAGGCTTTCGAGTACGTCGCTTGCCAGTGCCGGCGCGGTGAGTACGCCCAAGAGCAGGGGCAGTAGAACTTTCGTTTTCATCGCAAATCTCCTTTCCATGCCCTGCATGTTAGGCAGGGGGCGTAACACGGGGGTTTCCGCTTCCGTTAGATTTGTAACAGTGTGTATCGAGGGCTTGGGCATGACGGAACGAGTGTTGGTGGTGGATGACGATGCGGGCCTGCGTGACCTGCTGTCGGAATATCTGGTTAAACAGGGGTTTCTGGTGGAAACCGCGCGCGACGGCCGTGAGATGGACGAACGCATGGCGGCGGCGGTGCCCGATCTCGTGGTCATGGATCTGATGTTGCCGGGCGAAGACGGTTTGAGCCTGACTCGGCGCGTCAAGGCGCTGCACAATATTCCGGTCATCATGTTGTCGGCGCGCGGCGAGGATATCGACCGCATCGTCGGCCTGGAAGTCGGCGCCGACGACTATCTGGCCAAACCGTTCAATCCGCGTGAATTGCTGGCACGTATCCGCGCGGTGTTGCGGCGCGGCAATGGCGAGGTGGCGGCGGCGCAGGCGAAGGATGAGAACATCCATTTCGGCCCCTTCTCTCTGGATCTCGCGGCGCAGCGCCTGAGCCGGGAAGACGAAGACATTCCCCTCACCCAGGCCGAATTCACGCTGCTCAAGGTGTTCGTCGAGCATCCCAATCGGGCGCTCTCGCGCGACCAGATCATGGACTGGCTCAAGGGTTTCGATCGCGACCCGTTCGATCGTTCCATCGACGTGCGGGTGACGCGCCTGCGCCGTAAGCTGGAAGACGATCCCACTAATCCGTTCTACATCCGCACGGTTTGGGGCCAGGGCTATCTGTTCGCACCCAAGGGGCGTGGCGGTTGATATTCATCCCGCGCACCCTCTTCGGCCGCACCGCCGCCGCCCTGCTGGCGGCGTTTCTGGTGTTCGAGACCCTGGCTTTCGTGGTGGTCTGGCAGACCCTGATTCAGCCGATGGCGGCGCGTTCGGCGGACGATCTGGCGGCCAAGATTTCCCTGGCAGCCAAAACCTGGGTGGAATTGCCGCCGCAGACCCGCACCGACTACGAGATGGAACTGGCATTCCGGCATGACCTGGGATTGGGTGCGGCAACAAAACCGCTCACTGACGCGGCGCCACCCACCTGGTTCGGCGATCTTCTGGCGGCTTCCCTTGGTCGTCGCATGCAGCAGATCGTGCTGCTCAAGCGCGGGCCGGATGCCAACTGGGTCTGGCTGGATTTACAAGTGGCGGACAAGCGCTTGCGGGTCGGTTTCAGCCAGGACCGCTATGCCCTGCAAGCGCCGCTGGCGGCGGTCGGCATCTTCCTGCTGGGCGCCGCCTTGACCGTGGTGACGGCCTTGCTCATGGTCGGCCGCGCCGGCCGGCAACTCAACAGCCTGGCCGAGAAAGCCGCCGAAGTCGGCCAGGGACGCGACCCGGTCCCCTTGCCGGAAACCGGCCCGCAGGAAATCCGTGAACTCACTGCCGCGTTCAACCGCATGGCCGGCGCAGTCCACTCGCTACTGGAAAACCGCACCGTGCTGCTATCCGGCATTTCCCATGACCTGCGCACGCCGATCACCCGCCTGAAGTTGGCGCTGTCCCTGCTGGACGAGGCCGATGCCACGCAGGTAAGCCGCATGGAGCGCGACCTGGACGAAATGAACCGGCTGATCGGCGACATGCTGGTATTCGCCCGCGCGCTCCAGAACAACGATCTGAAAGACTGCGACCTGCCCTCCGTGTTGGGCGATCTGGCGGAAACTGCCGCGCGCCTGGGGCCGGTGAACTGGCATCCACCAGCAGGATCTTGTCTGGTGAAAGTGGGAGAAGCCGCGCTACGCCGCATCGTCGGCAATCTGCTCGACAACGCGCGGCGCTATGGTGGCGATGAAGCCATCGATCTGGAACTGCGCTGTGGAGAGGGTGAGGTGCGACTTTCAGTGCTGGATCGCGGCCCCGGGATTCCGGAGGATCAGCGTGAGGCGGTATTCCGGCCATTCCATCGTCTGGAAGGCTCGCGTAGTCGTGACAGCGGTGGCAGTGGCCTGGGGCTGGCGATCGCGCGGCAGTTGGCGGATGCCTACGGCTGGCGCATCGAGTTCAAGCACCGCGCAGGCGGTGGACTCGATGCGGCCCTAGTAGTCCGTTTCACCAAAACCGTGACATAAAACGGCGTCTTTTTCCGCCAGGCGTCGTTGCAGCCCCTTGCCGTATACCCCATACGGCGGCGGGTCTGCGCCTAGCCTGACGAAAAAATCCATCCGTTTTATTTGTCAAGGTTTTGGTGAAACGGACTACTAGTCATTTCCCGTGATATTTGAACACCAGCACTTCCATCTTCAGGAATGACAGGCTGAGGATGGACAGCCGCCGCGTATGCGTGCGCACCATGTGCCAGGCGGCGTCTGCGGCGCAGCGGAAGCGGATGGTCAAGCCGGGGGTCAGGGTGAGTGTCATGATGTTCTCCACGTTGGCAATTTCTTATTAGCAAATTCTGTGCCCAGGATCGCGGGCGTCCCGCTTGGCATGAGACAAGCGCGTCTCCCCTGTAGCGCCGGCGTTATGTCCCGCAGGGGCGGTATCCTCCAGCGTGAAACAAGCCGCCCCTGTAGCGCAGGCGTCTCGCCTGCACCTTGGCGCTGGATGCAGGCGGGACGCCTGCGCTACAGAGGGCGCCTGGTTTCATCATTCGGGGCGGCCTGGCCGCCATGACCGTTAGGGCTCGCCGGCTTCGTAGGCCTGATCAGAAGAACGAAGCCGGCTGGAAGCCGGCGCTACAAGTTCGCCCAGCGGCGAACACTTGTCTTGATCGGCAAATTTCCGACAGGCGACGGGCCGGGCGCTGTGGAAGCAATCGCGGGTAAAATCGTCCCCCTTTTCGCAACGGCTACATCAACATGCCCGCTTTCCAGGACATCATCCTCACCCTCCAGCGTTTCTGGGGGGAACAGGGCTGCACCCTGCTGCAACCCTACGATCTCGAAGTCGGCGCCGGCACCAGCCATACCGCCACCTTTTTGCGCTCGCTCGGCCCGGAACCCTGGAAAGCCGCCTACGTGCAGCCCTCGCGCCGACCCAAGGATGGCCGCTACGGCGAGAACCCCAACCGGATGCAGCACTATTACCAGTTCCAGGTGGTGCTGAAGCCGGCGCCGGAAAACATCCTGGAGCTGTATCTCGCCTCCCTCGAAGCCCTCGGTTTCGACCTGAAACAGAACGACATCCGGTTCGTCGAGGACGACTGGGAAAACCCCACCCTGGGCGCCTGGGGCCTGGGCTGGGAGGTCTGGCTGAACGGCATGGAAGTCACCCAGTTCACCTATTTCCAGCAAGTCGGCGGCATCGACTGCAAACCGATCACCGGCGAAATTACCTACGGCCTTGAACGCCTGGCGATGTATTTGCAAGGCGTGGAAAACGTGTTCGACCTGGAATATTCCCCCGGCGTCAGCTACGGCGACGTGTTCCATCAAAACGAAGTGGAACAGTCCACCTACAACTTCGAGCACAGCGACGTGGAATTCCTGCTCACCGCCTTCAACGCCCACGAGAAACAGGCCAAACACCTGATGGAAAACCAGCTCGCGCTGCCCGGGTATGAACAGGTATTGAAAGCCGCCCACACCTTCAATCTGCTCGACGCACGCGGCGCCATTTCGGTCACCGAACGCGCCGCCTACATCGGCCGCATCCGCAACCTGGCCAGAGCCGTGGCGCAGAGCTATATGGACTCCCGCGCTCGCCTCGGCTTCCCGATGGCGCCCAAAGCCTGGGCCGAGGAAGTGCTGGCACAGATTGAAAAGAAGGCGGCGTGAAAGTGAATAACGAGATTGCCATTAATTGGGATCGCTTCGATTGGCAGGCGTTCCAGAAGGTGCAATCCATTTTGTTCAATCTGGTAGAGAAACAGGGCCTGCGAGAAATCAGGCTGGATTTTTCCCGGCTGAAGCAGGCGTTTCCTAATGGCTTGGTCCCCTTGATCGTATTGCTGGAGCGCTACCGGCAATCGTCAGGGGTGAATTTTGAAGTTGTACTGCCAATGGAAGAGATCTGTCGGCGCTATGTCATGGATTCCAATTACGCTGCCTATCTTTGTGCTGGTGAGCATTATCCCGTTACGAACAAGGCCAATGCCCTGCATCGTTTTTTCGATGATTCCAGCCTGAATGAACTGATCAACAGCCAGATTCACCAAATTCTGGAGCGCGCCACCTACGCGCAAGGGGTTTTACAGTCATTCGAGTGGATGCTGAATGAGGTGGCAGGCAATGTACTGGTTCATTCCGGTGTGGAACATGGCTGGATGCAGGTCGTCGTTCACCCGAAAACGCGGCATATGGCGATTGTGGTGGCGGATGGAGGAATCGGCATACCAACTGCCATACGCGAGGCCTTCCCGCACCAGGTGATGGACGAGGATGCCATCGCCCATGCCCTCAAGGAAGGCATTACTTCACGTCCGGATTTCGGTCAGGGCAAAGGGCTGACCGGTACATTGCAGATCGTCAAAATCAACCAGGGCGGGCGGTTGTCGATTCATTCCCAGAAAGGCCGGGTGGAGTGGGCGAACGACCGTCTGGATATCAAGGGCGATTTCCCGCCTTTCCCGGGAACGTTTGTGGACATCCAGCTCAATACCGCTGTACCGATAGAAATCGAGCGGGCTTTGTGGGGTGACGCGCCGGCGTATCCCTTCAACGATGCGCTTTATGGAATGGACACCGCCGTTGGTGTGATGCGCATGAAATTGGTCGGCGAAGCGGCGGGATTCGGCAATCGGCTCACTGGGTTGAAAATACGCAACAAGATTGAAAACCTCCTGGCAGCCGCGCCCAATGACGTCCTGGAGATTGATTTCACCGGTGTGGACTTGATGGCTTCGTCTTTCGCTGACGAAGTATTCGGCAAGCTGGCGTTGGTGCTTGGTTTTGTCGGTTTTGGCTCCCGTATCCGCTTCGTCAATATCAACCGGTTCTGCCGTGGCATCCTCGATGATGTCGTCCAGTCCAGAATCATTCAGTCACACGCAAAAAAATGACCACATCAAATTCCCTGCTCATTGAGCTGTTTGTCGAAGAACTTCCGCCCAAGGCGCTGAAGAAACTGGGCGAAGCCTTTGCCAACACCCTCATCGACTCGCTCAAAACCCAGGGCCTGGCGGATGAAAACAGCGTCGTTACACCCTATGCCTCACCGCGCCGTCTCGCTGCACACGTCACCGGGGTCGCCACGCAAGCCGCCGACAAGCCGGTGTCGCAGAAGCTCATGCCGGTCAGCGTGGCGCTCACCGGCGACGGCCAGGCCACGCCGGCGCTGCTGAAGAAACTCGCTGCGATGGGCCTGGATGCCGGCGTGGTGCCGCAACTCAAGCACGCGCCCGACGGCAAGGCCGAGTCGCTGTTTTACGATTCCATGGTCAAGGGCGCGACCCTGGCTGTCGGCCTGCAGAAAGCCCTGGATGAAGCGCTGGCCAAGTTGCCCATCCCCAAAGTCATGACCTATCAGTTGGCGGACGGCTGGACCACGGTCAACTTCGTGCGCCCCGCGCATGGCCTGGTGGCGCTGCATGGCGCCGAGGTGGTGGCGATTTCCACGCTGGGTCTGAATGCCGGGCGCGAAACGCAAGGCCATCGCTTCGAGGCCGTGGCACACCCCGTTTCCATCAAGACTGCCGACAGTTATGCCGCGCAGATGGAAGAAGAGGGCGCGGTCATCGCCAGCTTCGGCGAACGTCGCGCCGAGATCGAGCGCCAGTTGCAGGCGGCAGCGGAGAAGGCCGGAGGCAAGCCGATTGACGACGCTGCCCTGCTGGACGAGGTCACCGGCCTGGTCGAGCGCCCCAACGTGCTCCTGTGCCAGTTCGAGGCGGAATATCTGGAAGTGCCGCAGGAATGCCTGATTCTCACCATGAAGGCCAACCAGAAGTACTTCCCGCTGCTGGATGCCGCCGGCCGCCTGACCAACCAGTTTCTGATCGTCTCCAACATCAGCCCGGCCGACCCGAGCGCGGTGATCGGCGGCAACGAGCGGGTGGTACGCCCGCGCCTGGCCGATGCCAAGTTCTTCTTCGACCAGGATCGCAAGAAGCCGCTCGCATCCCGCGTCGAGGCGCTGGACAAGGTGGTCTACCACAACAAGCTGGGCAGCCAGGGCGTGCGCAGCCAGAAGGTGCAACTGATCGCCGCCGCCATCGCGTCGATGCTCGACAGCAAAGATCTGGAGGCTCGGGCCACCTTGGCGGCGTCGTTGGCCAAGACCGACCTGCTCACCGACATGGTCGGCGAATTCCCCGAGTTGCAGGGCATCATGGGGCGCTATTACGCGCTCAATGACGGCCTCTCCAGCGAGGTGGCCGATGCCATCGAGGACCACTACAAGCCGCGTTTCGCCGGGGATGAACTGCCGCGCAACGAGGTCGGCCTGTGCGTCGCCCTGGCCGACAAACTGGAAACCCTGGTCGGCCTGTTCGGCATCGGCCAGATACCGACCGGGGACAAGGACCCGTTCGCGTTGCGCCGCCATGCCCTTGGCGTCATCCGCATCCTGATGGAACGCGACCTGCCGCTGCACCTGGACGCCTTGCTGGCCGTGGCGGCCGGCGTGCGCGGGTTTCCGGAAGCGGTGGCCGTTCAGGTCGGCGCCTTCATGTTCGAGCGCCTCTCCGGCCTGCTGCGCGAACAGGGCTATACGGCCCAGGAAGTGGATGCGGTGGTATCGCAGCGCCCGCAACGCCTGGGCGACATCCCCAAGCGCCTCGCCGCCGTGCGCGAATTTGCTGCACTGCCCGAGGCGCAGAGCTTGGCCGCCGCCAACAAGCGGGTGGGCAACATCTTGAAGAAGGTCGAGGCGGCGGTGGAGCCGGTAACCAACCCCTACCTGTTCCAGGAAGCGGCGGAAATTGCCCTCAACGCCGCCCTGGCCGAGGTCGAACCGATGGCGGACGCGGCCTTCGACACCGGCGATTACGCCGCCTCGCTGCAAGCCCTGGCCGCGCTGAAAGGTCCGGTGGACGCTTTCTTCGATGGCGTGATGGTCAATGTGGAAGACGCGAATCTGCGCGCCAACCGCCTCGGCCTGCTGGCGCGTCTGCACCGCGCCATGAATCGGGTGGCGGATTTGTCGCGGTTGGCGGTGTGAGTGGGGTAGGTTGGGCAAAGCGCAGCGTGCCCAACATCGTGGTGGTTTGTTGGGCACGCTGCGCTTTGCCCAACCTACGAGTTCGCTGGAATATGGGGCTGGCCGAGGTGCCGGCGCAACGTTAAAAGGATTGCCATGAAACTCGTCATCCTCGACCGCGACGGCGTCATCAATTTCGACTCCGATCAGTTCATCAAGAGCCCGCAGGAATGGCAGCCGATTCCGGGCAGCCTGGAGGCCATCGCGCGCTTGTGCCAGGCGGGTTATCGCGTGGTGGTGGCGTCGAATCAATCCGGGGTCGGGCGCGGCCTGTTCGATATGTCCACGCTCAACGCCATCCACGCCAAGATGCACAAGCTGGTGGGCCAGGCCGGCGGCCGTATCGACGCGGTGTTCTTCTGCCCGCACGCGGCGGATTCGCGCTGCGCCTGCCGCAAGCCCAAGCCGGGCCTGTTCCAGGAGATTGCAGCGCGCGTGCGGCGTGACTTGCGTGGTGTGCCGGCCATCGGCGATTCCCTGCGCGACCTGCAAGCCGCACTGGAGGTGGGGGCACGACCGATGCTGGTGAAAACCGGCAAGGGCCTGCGCACCCTGGAAGGTGGCCAGATGCCGGTCGGCACGCCGGTCTACGAAGACCTTGCCGACGCGGTGCAGGCCATCCTGGCCGAGGCGGCCTAAGGGGCATGGATTGATGCCGCCCCGAATGATGAAACCGGGCGTCCCTGTAGCGCCGGCGTCCTCGCCTGCTTTGGGCGCTGAATGCAGGCGAGGACGCCTGCGCTACGGGGGCGAGCTTGTTTCACGTTAACCTCCCTGACTCCGGCGCTACAGACATGCTATTCATCCGTTCCCTCCTGTTCTTCCTGATTAAAACCGTGCTGACCATCCCGTTCAGCCTGTTGATCCTGCTTGCCGCGCCGATTCCGGCGTTGCCGCGCTACCGCTTCATCACAATCTGGGGCCGGGTGGTGATCTGGCTGGCGCGCTGGGTGGTGGGCATCCGTTTTCGCGTCGAAGGCCGGGAAAATTTGCCGCAAGAGCCGGCCGTAGTGCTGGCCAAACACCAGTCCGCCTGGGAGACCATCGCCTTTCAGCAAATCTTCCCGCCGCTGTCTTTCGTGCTGAAAAAGAACCTGCTGCACATTCCCTTCTTCGGCTGGGGCCTGGCGCTGTTTTCACCCATCGCCATCGACCGGGGCGCCGGGCGCGAGGCCTTGAAACAACTGGAAGCGCAGGGGCGTGAGCGACTGGCCTCCGGCTTCTGGGTGCTGGTATTCCCGGAAGGCACCCGTATGGGGGTGGGTGAGAAAGGCAATTACCAGGTCGGCGGCGCCTGGCTGGCGGCCAAATGCGGCGCGCCGGTGGTGCCGGTGGCGCACAACGCCGGCCGTTGCTGGCCGAAGAATGCGTTCATCAAACGACCGGGCGAAATCACCGTGGTGATCGGCCCCAGCATCCCGACTCAGGGGCGCCGCCCGGCTCAGGTTCTGGCAGATGTGGAGGCGTGGATCGAAACGACCATGCGGCGTCTGTGAGTGGAGTAATCGGCCCACCGCCGCAAATCGTGCCCAGATGCACCGCGTGTAGCGCCGGCTTCCAGCCGGCGTCTTTTACAACAGCCGGCTGCCATTGCTGTAAAGACGCCGGCTGCAAGCCGGCGCTACACATGCACGAAACCGTCGTTTCGAATCAATAGGTTGCAATGTGTTTCTGGTGATGTCATGAAAGACCCCGATTCCTTCCTTCTACCGCCGATAGACCGCTGGCCCGCGCGTCTGGACGTGCTGCAAAGCGCCACGGGCCTCATCCTCGGCCTGTTCATGTGGCTGCACATGCTGTTTGTGTCGTCCATCCTGCTCGGCAACGATGCCATGTGGACTGTGGCGCGTTTCTTCGAAGGCTATTTTGTCTTCGGCTACCCCTTGCCCTGGCTGGTTTCCGCCTTCGTGGCGACGATCTTTGCGTTGTTCGTGACCCATGCCTGGCTGGCGCTGCGTAAATTCCCCACGCAATGGCGCCAGCACACGGCTTATTGGCGGCATATGCGCGCCCTGCGCCATGAAGACACGTTTCTTTGGTTCGTCCAGGTCCTCACCGGCTTTGCCATGTTCTTCCTGGCGCCGGTGCATCTTTATTTGATGCTGAGCCACCCGGAACTGATCGGCCCCTATGAATCCGCCGACCGGGTCTGGAGCGGGCGGATGTGGCCGCTCTATCTGGTGTTGCTGTTTCTGGTGGAACTGCATGGCGGCATCGGCCTGTATCGCCTGGCGGTGAAGTGGGGCGATTTCAAGGATGCGGTCGCCGCCCGGCGCCGCCTGAAGCGCTTGAAATGGGGCTTGACGGTGTTCTTCCTGGTGCTCGGCCTCGCCACCCTGGCGGCTTACGTCAAGCTGGGGAGGGAACATGCGCCGCATGCCGGCGAGCGCTATGAGCCGGGAGCACGGCCTATGGCCATGGCCTCCGAGGATGAAGCCGAATCCCCTGTAGCGCCGGCGCCTCGCCGGCGCGGGGCCGGCGCAACAGGGGGAGCGCG
>JAUYFG010000277.1 GCA_030690985.1 Pseudomonadota bacterium | reverse complement strand
ACCCTGCTCTCTCTGCTCGTCCTCGCCGGACTGAATGCCGACGCCGCCCTGGCCTGGAATACCCTGAACGGCCAGGCCCCCATCGTCATCGGCCATCGCGGCGCATCCGGCTATCTGCCCGAGCACACGCTGGAGTCCTACGCCAAAGCCATCGCCCAGGGCGCCAACTACATCGAGCCGGACCTGGTGATGACCAGGGACGGCGTTTTCATCGCCCGTCATGAACCGATCCTGGATGGCACCACCAACGTGGCCAGCGTGTTCGGCGCCGAGCGCAAGACCACCCGCATGCTCGACGGCGTATCGACCACCGCCTACTTCGCCGACACCTTCACCCTGGCCGAGATCAAGACCCTGGGCGCCGTCCAGGCCCGCGCCAGCCGTGACCAGAGTTATAACGGGCTGTACAAGATTCCCACCCTGGATGAGGTGATCAGCCTGGCCAAGGCCCACGGCGTCGGCATCTACCCCGAGTTGAAGCACTCGACCTACATGAAGACGCAGTCCGTGGCCAACGGCTACTCGGAAACCTATTTCGAGGACGCCCTGGTGGCCAAGCTGCATGCCGCCTACGGCAACAGCGCCAACGCCCCGGTATTCATCCAGTCGTTCGAGACCGCCAACCTGAAGTACCTGAACGGCCAGACCGACATCAAGCTGGTGCAACTGGTCGACGCCGACGACGTCAACGCCGACGGCTCCATGAGCCTGGTCGCACCCTACGCCCAGCCCTACGACATCGTCGCGGCCGGCGGCGCCACCACCTTCGCCGACCTGCTGACTCCCGCCGGCCTGGCCGAAATCGCCACCTATGCCGACGGTATCGGCCCGTGGAAACCCTACCTGGTCAAAACCGTGGACGATGGCTTCGATCGCACCGGCGACGGCAATCTGAACATCAACGACCGCCGCGTCGACGGCTCCACCGGCGTCATCGAAGCCGCCCACGCCGCCGGCCTGCTGGTCCACACCTGGACCTTCCGCAACGACGCCAGCGGCTACGGCTTCGCCGATCCCAAGGATGAGATGGCTTACTACTTCGGCCTCGGCGTGGATGGCGTCTTCACCGACTTCCCCGACACCGGCGTCGCCGCCCTGGCCGCCGCCGTGCCGGAACCGGAAACCTACGCGCTGATGCTGGCCGGCCTGGGTCTGGTCGGCTTCGCAGCCCGCCGCAACGCTGTAAACAGAAAATAAACGCATCCATCGGAAAGCCCCCATGAAACCCCCTTCCCTACACCGCCTCGCCCTGGCCGGCGCTCTGCTGGCCGCCTCCATCAACGCCCAAGCTGCTGAAACCTGGGTGGAAACCAGCGTCGACCATTTCTATCTCCACAATCCGCCCTACAGCATGACCGGACTGTTCCGTTCCCAAGGCGTAGCCAGCGACGGGCAGCAGTGGTTCTTCTCCTGGCAGTACGGCCTGGAACGCACCGACGATGCCTTTGCCAGCCTGCAACGCAACTCCGCTATCGCCCTGCCCAGCCTGGCCATCACCCCGGGCATTCCCGCCGCGCTGGTGGCCCAGGGTCTCAATCACATCGGCGACATCGACTACGCCAGCGGTCTGATCTACGCCCCCATCGAGGACGGCGGCGATTTCGACGGCGACGGCATCAAATATGAGAAGCCGGTCATCGCCTTGTACAACGCCGCCGACCTGTCCTACACCGGCGCCTACTACGAACTGCCGACAACGCTCAACGTGAATGGCACGCAGGAAAACATCCTCACCGCCGGGGTGCCCTGGGTCGCCGTGGATACGGCGCGCGGCGTGGGCTACACGGCGGAGTGGAACAACGCCACACGCCTGAATGTGTTCAACCTGGACAACTGGAGCTTCCAGGGTTTCATCAACCTGGATCAGACTCTGGACCGCATCCAGGGCGCCAAGGTACGCGGCGACGCGCTCTACGCCGCCGCCGACAACGACACCGGCTCGGTCTACCGGATCAGTCTGCTGGATGGCTCGGTGCAGGAAATCCTGCAACTGGCCCTGCCCGCCGGCAGCCAGGAAATGGAAGGCCTGGCGTTCCGCGACACCCCGGATGGCGCCAGCCTGCACGTGCTGCACATCAACGACCCGCTCAACGCCGACACCAGCCTGAGCAGCACGAGCATCAATGTCGCCCTGCACCACTACAAACTGGTCAGCGCCGTGCCGGAACCGGAAACCTACGCGCTGATGCTGGCTGGTCTGGGTCTGGTCGGCTTCATGGCACGTCGTCGCAAGACTGCCTGATCCACCTTTAGCAACCGCACTGACAGCCGCCTCGGGGCTTCCCCGAGGCGGCTTTTTTTCGCCTGTTGTTTTCCGTATTCAT
>JAUYFG010000273.1 GCA_030690985.1 Pseudomonadota bacterium | reverse complement strand
TCCTTGCGGGCCCCGGCCCGCTGCGTCGTCGCGCCTTGCCAGCCGACCCAAAAACCGCACACTCGGGCGCGTTCAACTGAGGTTTCTAGGATGATCGGCGCGGCATGGTAGCCATAGGAAATGTTGGCGGACAATAGAAATCGTTTATGCGCAGGGTTTTTTCGGTTGTTTTTACGCGCAGGCGGCCGCTGCCGAATCGGTGAGCGACCTGTTGCCGGGTACATTGGCAGCCGATGCACGGCAGTAGAATTCCCGAAAGCAGCCTGAGACATCTTCGGTTAACGCCTTGATCGCTGATGGCGCAACGAATCTTGCAGATTCAGGGCCCCCGCTCCCCTTTTCTTGATCGGCCTTTATGTGTGAAGCCAATACCATGCCCATGACTATTCAAAATCTGATGGATTCCAGCGGCGTGCGCTTCGGCACCAGCGGCGCCCGCGGCCTGGTGGCCGACATGAGCGATGCGGTCTGCTTCGCCTACACCACAGCGTTCCTGCAAGTGATCGCCGCGCCTGTCGGCGGCCGGGTGGCATTGGGTATCGACCTGCGCCCAAGCAGTCCCGGCATCGCCGCAGCTTGCGCGGCCGCCATCCGCCATGCCGGCCTGGAGGTTGATTATTGCGGGCCACTGCCCACTCCCGCCTTGGCCTTCTACGCCCAGGAGCAAGGCATCCCCGCGCTGGTGGTGACCGGCAGCCACATCCCCTTCGACCGCAACGGCATCAAGTTCTATCGACCGAACGGCGAAATCACCAAGGTGGATGAGGCCGGTATCGCTGCCGCCGAGGTGCGCTTACCCGAGCAGGCGTTGAGCATCACTTTGCCGGCGGCCAATGACGCCGCTCGCCGGTTGTATCTTGATCGCTACCTTGCATTTTTCCCGGAGCGGGGCCTGGCCGGCATGCGCCTGGGTTTCTATGAGCATTCCAGCGTCGCGCGCGATCTGCTGACGGAACTGCTCAAGGCGTTGGGCGCCGAGGTGATTTCTCTCGGCCGCAGCGACGCTTTTACCCCCATCGATACCGAGGCCGTCAGCGTGGCCGATATGGAGCAAGCCCGCCGCTGGTCAGCCGAATATGGCTTCGACGCCATCCTGTCCACCGATGGCGATGCAGACCGGCCGCTGATCGGCGATGAACAGGGGAGCTGGTTTCGTGGCGATATCGTCGGCTTGTTGTGCGCGCGCCATCTCGGCGTCGAGGCGCTCGCCACACCAGTCAGTTGCAACACCGCCATTGAAAAATGTGGCGCCTTCGCGCGGGTCACCCGCACCCGCATCGGCTCGCCTTATGTGATCGAGGCGATGGAGCGCTTGGCCGAGTCGGGTGCCCGAAACATCGCGGGGTTCGAAGCCAATGGTGGTTTCCTGCTCGGTAGCGACCTGGAAAAGGGGGGGCGCGTGCTGCATGCCCTGCCTACTCGCGATGCCGTGCTGCCGATGCTCGCCCTCCTGGCCAGCGCGCGGGAACGGGGAATCAAACTTTCGCAACTGTCCGCCGGCCTGCCGCCACGCTTCACAGCCAGTGACCGTTTGCAGTCATTCCCCGGCGAACGCAGTCGGCAACTGTTGCAGCAGTTGGCCTCGTCGAAAGCGGCCCTGGCTGAATTGTTGGGTACTTTGTGCGGCGAGTCCGTGGCGATGGATCAGACCGACGGCCTGCGAATCACCTTCGCGAACGGCGAAGTCGTGCATCTGCGCCCCTCCGGCAACGCTCCGGAGTTGCGTTGCTATGCCGAGGCCGACAGCCAGGATCGCGCCGCCGCGCTCGCGAGCGCCTGTCTCGAACGAATCAAGGCGTTGCCCGAGTGATTGCCGCGTCAGGCGTTCTCACCCACGAACGGATTGCTTCGCCGCTCGAACCCGAAAGTGCTCATCGGCCCGTGGCCGGGAACGAAGGCCACGTCGTCGCCCAGGGGGAATAGTTTTTCCTTGATCGAGGCGATCAGATCGTCGTGGTTGCCGCGCGGGAAGTCGGTGCGGCCGATGCTGCCTTTGAACAGCACGTCGCCGACGAAGGCGTGGCGGCTTTCCGGCTCGAACAACACCACATGGCCCGGCGTGTGGCCGGGGCAGTGGATGACCTGGAGCGCCAGTTTGCCCACGACCACGCTATCGCCGTCGTGCAGCCATTCCTTGGGCGCGAAGGACTCGGCGGGAGGAAAACCGAACATTTCGGCCTGCTGTGGCAGGTTGTCGAGGAGAAAAGCGTCTCCCGGATGCGGCCCGACGATGGGCAGGTTCAGCCGGCGCGAGAGTTCCAGGGCGCCGCCGACATGGTCCAGGTGGCCGTGGGTGAGCAATAGCTTGGTCAGGGTGACGCCAGCCCGCTCGACGGCGGCGAGCAGCATTTCGACATCGCCGCCAGGGTCGACCAGGGCCGCCTGGCGCGTGGCCTCGCACCAGATCAACGAGCAATTCTGCTGGTAGGGGGTGACCGGGAGAATGGTGAATTTCATGCGGCGTCCAGGAACGGGTAATCGGTGTAGCCCTTCGCGTCGCCGCCATAGAAAGTCGTCGGGTCCGGCAGATTGAGCGGCGCCCCGGCCAGGTAGCGGGCGGGCAGGTCGGGGTTGGCGAGGAACGGCACGCCGAAGGCGACCAGGTCGGCGCGGCCCGCCGCCAGCACGGCATTGGCGCGGTCGCGGTCGTAGCCGGCGTTGGTCATCAGCACGCCGCGCCAAACATCGCGCAGATCCAGCGGATCGAACCAGGGGCCGGCGGCGCCCGGCGCGTCTTTGCCCAGTTCGGTGAGGTGCAGGTAGGCCAGGCCGAAGCGATTGAGTAATTCCACCACGCAGCTGAAGGTGCCCTTGGGGTCGGAGTCGCGCATGTCGTTGAACGGCTGGATCGGCGACAGGCGCACGCCGACGCGATCCGCGCCCCATACCGGGCAGACCGCTTCCAGCACTTCCAGCAACAGCCGGGTGCGGTTGTCGATGTCGCCACCGTAGGCATCCGTGCGCTGGTTGCTGCCGTCGCGCAGGAATTCGTCGAGCAGATAACCGTTGGCGGCATGCACCTCGATGCCGTCGAAGCCGGCCGCTTTCGCTTGCGCGGCGGCATGCCGGTATTGCGCGACGATGCCCGGCAGTTCACCGGTATCCAACGCGCGCGGGGTGACGAAGGGCTGCGGCCCCTGAAAGGTGATGGCCTCGCCGACTGGTGCGATGGCCGAGGGCGCCACCGGTAATTGTCCATTCGGTTGCAGCGAGGGATGCGAGATGCGCCCGACATGCCAGAGCTGGCAGAAGATGCGCCCGCCCGCTTGATGCACGGCTTCGGTCACCGCCCGCCAGCCGGCCACCTGGGCGTCGCTCCAGATGCCGGGGGTGAGGGGATAACCCACCGCTTCCGGCGCGATGCAGGTCGCCTCCGTAATCAGCAGCCCGGCGCCGGCGCGCTGCCGGTAGTACTCGACGTTGAGCGCCTGCGGCACGCCTTCCGGGGTGGAACGGTTGCGGGTCAAGGGCGCCATGGCCAGGCGGTTGGGCAGGGTGAGGGGGCCAAGGGCAAGTGGCGTGAATAGATCGACGGCGGGCATGGCGTTCTCCGTAACAGGTGCGCTAGCCTAGCGGCGCTTCCCCTCCTCCGCCAGCCCATGACCGCCGACGCCCTGTTGTTTATTTCCCGTGACTATTCAGCCCGTCGCCAGTTGATGCGGAGTCCCCCGCTCGGATGGGTAGCCCGGATTACCGAAGGGTAGTGACGTAGGTTGGGCAAAGCGAAGCGTGCCCAACAAACCGCCGCGATGTTGGGCACGCTTCGCTTTGCCCAACCTACGGCGCTGGGGGATGCAGACGCAGACGTGCGCGAGATTGCGCGAGATGGCCTGGAATAGAAGAAACAGCAGCGTATGGCTTTATCCTGTGCGAGCCTTTTTCTGGTATTTCCTTGAGTATCCTCATGAAAACCACCGCCCTTGTTCTCACGCTTGCCACCTCGTCGTGCTTGCGGATCGCGGGTGGCGACGACGGGCGTGGCAGCGCGCCCGCCACCCACACTTCAAGCAACGGCAGGTAATACTTCCCACCATGGCGCAATTGCTGCTCGACCAGGAAAAGGTCTACGACCCGGTTCTGAGGAGTGTCCATCTCTGGAATGCGCTGGCCATATTGCTGTTGCTGATCGGCGGTCGCCTTGGCGAGTGGCTGGGTTACACGCCAGAGGCCGCCAGCCTTCGGTATTTTCATGTCCTGGCCGGTTATGGCCTGGTGCTGGGCCTGGTTGCCCGTATCACCTGGGGCCTGGTCGGGCCGGCATCTGCCCGGCTCTCCGCGCTCTGGCAACCGCGCGCGTGGTGGCAGATGCTGCGAACTCGTGACCTGTTTCCCGCACCTGTCGGCTGGGGCCATCAGGCACCGGCGGCGGCGTTGTATCTGCTGCTGTATCTGCTGCTGCTGGGCATGGCCGTGACCGGGCTGGCATTGGCCGCCATCGACCAGGGCAGCGGCCCGCTCTATCTCTGGCTGGGCCACGACGTGACCCTCAAACACCTGTTTCGCGAGCCGCACATCGGGCTGTCGCATGCCGTGCTGTTCCTTGTGGTCGCGCACCTCGCCCTGCTGATCCTGTATGAAATTCGTCATGGCGTGCCGTCGGCGCAGGCGATGTTGAGCGGGTTCCAATACCGCAAAGCTGACCGGGAAGTGGAATGAACCTGGACTCCTCAGTTGGCAGAGAAATTCATTAACCTAAAAACCGCAGTTAGCCGCGTCGTAGGAGCGGGCTTGCCCGCGATAGCCGCCGCCAATCGCGGGCAAGCCCGCTCCTACGGCCGCCACGCGGATTCACCCAAATGGTGAGCGTCCTTATGGCCTCCAGCACCTGTAGCCATGCGGTATCCCGGTAAACAAGATGCAGTCAACTGAGGTTTCCAGGTTGAAATGTCCGATTGCGTGGCCCGCATGATTTCGGTGAAGTGACATGCAAAGCGGCATCACCTGGAAAGGGCTGGCGATTTTTTGCGCCTCGGTGGGGTTGGCCGGGCTTTGGATCGGCAACATGCCATCCGACAACGGTGCGGTATTCCCCTTGCCGCACGGCAGAACCCTGGTAAATGAATGCGGCGGCTGCCATACCGTCTACGCTCCCGGCCTGCTGCCGGCACGATCCTGGCGCAAGATGCTCGCGGAACTCGACAAGCATTTCGGTAAGGATGTCAGCGTGCTGGAGCCGGTGCGTCTGGCACTGCTCAAGGATCTGGAGGATATGGCCGCCGATGGCGCCTTCGCCGACTTGCGCCTGCGCCGCATCGCAGGCGCCGTGCCGGTCGACGCCATGCCGCTGCGTATCACGGAAACCCGATACTTCAAGTTCCTGCACGATGAAGTGCCGCCGCGTTACTGGCGGCACAAAGCCATCGCCAGCGCCGCCAATTGCGTCGCCTGCCACCCGCGCGCCAACGAAGGCCGCTATGGGGAACGGGAAATCCAGCTTCCCCAACAGGAGGCCCGCTGAATGCGGGAGCAGGGGAAAAGCCGCATGCCTTTCTTTTCCTGGGGCCTGACAAGCCAACGGCGGCTGGGTATAAGTAGCGCCTTTCCTGTTTTTCGCGGATTTAGGGCGCCATGAAACGTTGGCTGGGGTTTTTCCTTGTGTTCCTTGTGGTCGCCGCCTCGCTCTGGGCCTGGCAACCCTGGAAGAAGGCGGATGTCGGGCCGCAGTTCCGGCTGGGCAAGGTGGAACGCGGCGCCTTGTCGGCGGCGGTGTCGGCCAGCGGCGCGCTGAATGCCCTGGTGACCGTGCAGGTGGGCTCGCAGGTTTCCGGGTTGATCAAGGAAATCCACGCCGATTTCAATGCCGAGGTGAAGCGTGGCCAGGTGATCGCGCGCCTCGCCCCGGAGACCTTCGAGACCCGCGTGGCGCAGGCCGATGCCGATGTGAAGGCCGCCGCGAGTGGCGCCGAGGTGGCGCGCGGCACGCTGCTGGTGCGCCAGGCGGAGGAGAGCAAGGCGCGCATTGCGCTTGACGATGCCATCCGTACCCTGGAGCGCCGCCGCGCGCTGGTGGCGCAGCAGTTCATTTCGCCGGCCGAACTGGATACCGCGCAGGCCGCCGCCGATACCGCGCGTGAACAATTGCGCCTGGCCAGGGCCGATGTCGGCGTCGCGCAGGCGCAGGTGGCGAGTGCCACGGCCGGCATCGCGCAGCGCCAGGCGGCGTTGCGCCAGGCGCGGGTGGAGTTGGGGTATACCGTGATCCGTTCGCCGGTGGAGGGCGTGGTGATCAGCCGCAATGTCGACGTGGGGCAGACCGTGGCAGCCTCGTTTCAGGCCCCGGTGCTGTTCGTCATCGCCCGCGATCTCGCCAAGATGGAAGTCAACGTGGCGGTGGATGAGGCCGACGTGGGTCGCGTGCAGCCCGGCCAGAAAGTGCGCTTCAGCGTCGATGCCTACCCCGGCGAGCGTTTCACCGGCCAGGTCAGCCAGATCCGCAAGGCGCCGCAGAGCAACAACAACGTCACCACCTACAGCGTCATGGCCACCGTGGCGAACCCGGAATTGAAGCTGCTGCCGGGCATGACCGCGAACGCGCGGGTGCTGACCGAGGAACGCAGCGCGGTGCTCAAGGTACCCAACGAGGCGCTGCGCTTCCGCCCGGTGGACGCCGACGGCACCCCCATAAAACTGGAAGTGCGCGGCCGCGAAGAAGGCCCCGGCATACCCGGCCGGGTCTGGGTGGTCGGCAAGGAGGGGCAGCCAGCGCCCGTTGTGGTGCGACTGGGCGTGAGCGACGGCCGCGCCACGGAAATCCTCAAGGGCGAGGTGAAGGAAGGGATGGAGATCATCCTCGCCATGGCCGAAGGCGCCGGCAAGGCCGCGAAGCCGGCGCGGCCGTTCGGGATGGGGATGTGATGCGGGTGTGGTGTAGCGCCGGCTTCCAGCCGGCTGTTTTAAAGACGCCGGCTGGAAGCCGGCGCTACAGGGGGGCGTCATGCCCCTGATCGAAGTCGAAAACCTTGCCCGCGATTACCAGGTCGGTGAACTCACCGTGCCGGCGCTGCGTGGGGTGACGCTGTCCATCGAGCGCGGCGAGTTTGTCGCGGTGATGGGGCCGTCCGGGTCGGGGAAATCCACTTTCATGAATCTGCTCGGTTGCCTGGATGTGCCGAGTCGCGGGCGCTATGTGCTCGACGGCGAGGCGGTGAGCGGCCTGGGGCCGGATCGCCTGGCCGGCATCCGCAACCGCACCCTGGGTTTCGTGTTCCAGAACTTCAATCTGCTGCCGCGCGCGAGCGCTCAGGAAAATGTGGAACTGCCTCTGCTCTACGCCAATGTGCCTGCGCCGGAGCGGCATCGCCGCGCGGCGGAGAAGCTGGCGCAGGTGGGCCTGGGCGAGCGCGCCCAGCACCGCCCGGCACAGCTTTCCGGCGGTCAGCAGCAGCGCGTGGCCATCGCCCGCGCCCTGGTCAACGAGCCGCCGCTGATCCTGGCCGACGAACCCACCGGCGCGCTGGATACCCAGACCAGCCGGGAATTGATGGAACTGTTCCAGGAACTCAACGCGACCGGCATCACCGTGGTGCTGGTGACCCATGAGCCGGACATCGCGGCCTATGCCAAGCGGCGGCTGCTGTTCCGCGATGGGCGGCTGGTCGAGGACCGGGCCGGGGGGGGCGGCGTGAGCCGCCCCAACGTCGAGTCCGGGCGACTGGACGCTGGCGCGTGAGAGCCAGGGTGAAAGCGCCCCTACAGGCCGCCGTCCTGTGTAGCGCAGGCGTCCACGCCTGCATCGGCGCTCGACCGAAGGCACAAAGCAGGCG
>JAUYFG010000264.1 GCA_030690985.1 Pseudomonadota bacterium | reverse complement strand
CGTAGGGCGGATGAGCCGGCGTCTTCTTGCCGGTGTTATCCGCCGAATGCCAAACATTCGGCGGAAGGCGCGATAAAGCCGCTTTTCCGCCCTACGCGTACTGTGGCCCCTGAATCCGGTGTTCTGCCCAGCGTTGACCAGGTCGTAACGGGTCAGATCTCGATTACCGAGCGGATGTGGTCGAGTCGCACGACCTCGATTTCGCCACCCGGGCGTTTGAAGGTCAGCCACTCGGCGCCTGCGCGCGTTTCCACGTCGAGCGGCAGCACCTGTTCACAGGATTGCGAGTGGCCATCCTCGCCCAGCCAGGTGAGTTGCAGTTGCCGCCGGCGCAGTACAGCGAACTCAAGGCGCTCATGTGCGGCACAGGCGATGGGAAGGTAGTCGGCCACCATCAACGTACCCGGACGTTATCCTTTGCCCAGGGCCGCATGGCATCGCCCACTGCGGTGCCGATACGGCGTGCCAGACGGTCGGCGAGGCTTTCCTGGGGCGAGTAATCGACGATTTCCTCCGTCTTGACCACTTCGCGCGCGACATAATCCAGGCTGCCCAAAGCATCGGCCAAACCCAGTTCGATACTGCGCGTGCCACTCCAGACCAGGCCGCTGAACATATCCGGCGTTTCCTTCAAGCGCTTGCCGCGCCCTTGGCGCACCACCTGGATGAATTGCTGGTGCACCTCGGCGAGCATGGCGCGGGCATGGGTTTCCTGGCCTGGCTCCACCGGTGAGAAGGGATCGAGGAAGCCTTTGTTTGCACCGGCGGTGAGCAGGCGGCGCTCCACACCTAATTTCTTCATCCCGTCGGTAAAGCCGAAGCCGTCCATCAACACGCCGATGGAGCCGACCAGCGAGGCCTTGTCGACAAAGATCTTGTCGGCGGCCACAGCGATGTAATAGCCGCCGGAGGCGCAGATGTCGTCCACCACCACATAGAACGGAATCGTCGGGTTCTTGCCGCGCAGGCGGCGGATTTCGTCGTAAACCTGCCCAGCCTGAACTGGGCTGCCGCCCGGACTGTTGATGCGCAGCACCACGGCGACTGAATGCTTGTCCTCGAATGCCGCATTCAACGCAGCCACCAGGGCATCAGCGGTGATACCGTCCCTGCCGCCGATTTCCCCATTCAGGTCGATCAGCGCGGTATGCGGCCGCACGGAAGAAAAACTCCCTTCTTCGTGGAAAACCACCAGAAACACCACGGTGAACAACCAGATAAAGCCCAGAGACTTGAATACCAAGCCCCAGCGCCGGACTTTTCGCTGCTCCACCAGATGCGCCAGCAGCAGGCGTTCGAGCGCGCCCTTTTCAGCGTTGTCGTCGGTCGACATTCAGTTTTCCTTGAGGAGATAAATGTGCCCATCACGTTCTTCGATGGGCAGGACCACCAGCCCCCGGCCCTCGCAACGACCGCCCAGGCAGGCACCGGAGGCGGGGTCGTAGAGCGCGCCGTGGGTGGCGCAGACCAAGTATAGCCGCGAGCTATCGAAGAACTCACCCGGCTGCCAGTCGAGTTCCACCGGCACGTGGCCGCAGCGGTTCAGGTAGGCGTGGGCACGGCCGAGATGGCGGATGACAAAGGCCGCTGCCCGTGTGCCGTGCCAATCCACTGCAAAACGAAAGCCGCCCCCTCCCTCCTCGATCGCCGCCGACGGGCAGATCGGCTCGGGGCGAAGCGGTGACACGCCTGTATCTGCGGGAAGTGTAGGCATCGTCGATGGCCGAGAAAGGAGAGCGGAGGGCAATGCTATGACGCAACGCCGCCTGGAAACAATGTACTACAAACAATAAAAATGTTGATAAAAACAACAACAACGACAACAATGGCAAATATCTTATTTATGAGGAGAACGAAATGACTGCTACCAACACCATGCCGGATACCCTGACCACACGCCAAACCGCAAAGCTGCTGGGTGCCAGCGTGCGCACCATCCAACTCTGGGTCGAAGCCGGTCGGCTCAAGGCCTGGAAGACGCCGGGTGGGCATCGCCGAATTTTGCGCACCTCGGTGGAAGAGATGTTGGCTATTCGCCGGCGCATGAGCGGTGGTGAGTTGCGCAAGTACGAAGTGCTGGTGGTGGAAGATGATCCGATCCAGCGGACTGTGCTGGAAAAAGCCTTGCGCGGCCTGGGGCCGGATACCAACCTCCGGGCTTCGGCGGATGGCTACGAAGCCCTGATTCGAATCGGTGAGCGGTGTCCGGACTTGCTGGTGACCGATCTGGTCATGCCCGGGATGGACGGTTATCGCCTGTTGGCTACCTTGGCTCGCGAGTCCGCGACCCGATCCATGCGAGTCATCGTGTTGACGGCCTTGAGTCCGGAAGCGGTGGCGGCTCAGGGCGGTTTGCCCGATGGTGTCATGCTGCTGCACAAGCCGGTGCGGCCGGCTGCGCTATTGTCATCAGCCAAAGCCTGTTACCAGGACTGGTAGTTCGCCGGTTGTCAGAGGTCGCCAGTGCGTCAGGCGTTCTCGCGCAGCCAGTCGGCCAGTTCCGCAAAACTGGTACAGACCTTGAGGGCGCCGTGTTTGCCGAGGCCATCGGCGGGGTGAGCGCCATAGCCCGCCGCGAGGCTTCTGACACCGGCATTGCGGGCCATGTCCAGGTCGTGGCTGGTGTCGCCGATCATCAAGGCGCGTTCCGGGGCGATCATCAACTCGTCCAACAACTCCTCGATCATCGCCGGGTGCGGCTTCGAGAAGGTTTCATCGGCGGTGCGCGAGGCATGGAAATAGGGTTCCAGGCCGGTGTGGCTGAAGGCTCGGTCGAGACCCCGACGCGCCTTGCCGGTAGCCACCGCCAACTGGAAGCCACTGCCGTGGAGTTCTTCGATCAGTTCACGGGCACCCTCGAACAGGGGGATTTCATGATCCTGGCTGAGGAAGTGGCGGCGGTAATGGTCGGCCAGTAGCGGGTGATGCGCTTCCGAAAGGTCGGGGAACAAATGAGCCAGCGCCTCGCGCAGGCCCAGGCCGATAACGTGGCGGGCTGCCTCGCGCGTGGGGACCGGCAGGCCCATGTCGGCGCAAGCGGCCTGGATGCAGGCGGCAATCGCCCCGGCCGAGTCCATCAGGGTGCCGTCCCAATCGAAGATCAGCAGGTCAAAGCGTTTCGGTTTCATTCGAGCGTATTCAGGAAATTCTGTAGATCGGGCGCGAGCGGCGCTTCCACGACAAGCGCGGCGCCGGTGAGCGGGTGCTTTATTTCCAGGCGCGCGGCATGCAGGAACATGCGTCGCAAGCCCTGTTTCTTCAAGGCGCGATTGACCTCCGGGCTGCCATATTTGTCGTCACCGGCAATGGGGTGGCCCAGGGCGGCCAGGTGCACACGAATCTGGTGGGTGCGGCCAGTCTTCAGTTCCGCTTCGAGCAGGCTGAAATCGGCGTAGTTACGTTGCAGGCGGAAGACGGTGTGGGCGCGCTGGCCGTCATCGTCCACCGCCACCCGGCGTTCTCCGTCGTCGTTCAGGTAGCGCTGCAAGGGCAATTTGACGTGGCGCACCGCATCGCGCCATTGCCCGGTGGCCAGTGCCACATAGGTTTTCTTCGGCTCGCCATCGCGCAACATGCGGTGCAACTCCACCAGTGCGGAACGTTTCAGGGCGAGCATCAGCACGCCGGAGGTTTCCCGGTCGAGGCGGTGCGCCAGTTCCAGAAACTTCGCTTGGGGCAACTCCTGGCGCAGTTGTTCGATCACCCCCAGGCTGATGCCGCTGCCGCCATGCACCGCCTGGCCGGCGGGTTTGTCGATCACCAGGAGGGCGTCGTCACGGTAGATCACCCGATCGAGCAAGGACTGAGCACCGGAGGCAAGCGCAGGGGTGTCCGCCTTTTCCGCGACCCGTACCGGCGGAATGCGAATTTCATCGCCCTCCGCGATCTTGTATTCCGGTTTTGCGCGGTGCCCGCTGACCCGCACCTCGCCCTCGCGCAACATCCGATAAATGCGGCTTTTCGGCACGCCTTTGAGGTGTTTGGCGAGGAAATTGTCGATGCGCTGTCCGGCCTGTTCCGGGCCGATAAGTACTTTAGTTACAGCAGCTTTGACGACTGATTGCATTACCGTATACTCCCGCTGCCCAAAAAGCGTGCAGCGTTGAAGATCCTGCCCAAGCACCGCCAAGGGGCGCCGGTTGTCTCGCTCACCGGCAGAAAGCCCGCAGGAATTACCGGAACCGTTCCCCCTCCCGTTGTGCCAAGTCCGCGCTGAGTAGCGCGCCAAGTCATGCAGAGGCCGAATGCTTCCCGAGGTCCGCGAGCCCGAAAAAAGTGGCGATGGTAACGCAATTTTTCTGCGCGACCCGTACCCGGATGATCTCCCTGTCGGCATTGGGCCTGTAAGCCCAGCCGGCTGGTTTGAACTAACGATAAACCCGCCACCATGCACCAGCCGCTCAGCGACAAAATACAAGACGCCTGATCTCCTGCCCTGCATCGCCGTCGTGAAAAACTCACGCGGCATGGATTTGTCACCCGGGGCGCGAGGAGCGCTGGGGTAAAACATGAAACGTATGTTGTTCAATGCGACGCAAGCGGAGGAGCTCCGCGTCGCCATTGTCGAAGGCCAGAAACTGGTCGATCTCGACATCGAGTCCGCCAACAAGGAACAGCGCAAAAGCAATATCTACAAGGCCATCGTCACCCGTGTCGAGCCTTCCCTGGAAGCCTGTTTCGTCAATTACGGCGCCGAGCGCCACGGCTTTTTGCCGTTCAAGGAAATCGCCCGTACTGCGCTGCGTGGCGCCGAAGGCGGTGATTTCAGCCGCGGCAAGATCCAGGACTACCTCAAGGAAGGCATGGAACTGGTCGTCCAGGTGGAAAAGGACGAACGCGGCAACAAGGGCGCGGCGCTGACCAACTTCATCAGCCTGGCTGGCCGTTACCTGGTGCTGATGCCCAACAACCCGCGCGGCGGTGGTGTCTCCCGTCGCATCGAGGGCGAAGAGCGCAACGAACTGCGCGACGCCCTGGCGCAACTCGACGTACCCACCGGCATGAGCCTGATCGGCCGCACCGCCGGCATCGGCCGCAATGTCGAAGAATTGCAGTGGGATCTGAACTACCTGCTGCAACTGTGGAACGCCATCGACGGCGCCGCCCAGGGCCAGTCCGGCGCCTTCCTGATCTACGCCGAATCCAGCCTGGTCATCCGCGCCATCCGTGACTATTTCACTGCGGACATCGGTGAACTCCTGATCGACGAACCCGCCATCTACGAACAGGCCAGGCAGTTCATGGCCCACGTCATGCCGGGCAACGTCAGCAAGGTGAAGCTGTACAGCGACCCGGTGCCGCTGTTCTCGCGCTTCCAGATCGAACACCAGATCGAAACCGCCTACTCGCGCATGGTGCCGCTGCCTTCCGGCGGCTCCATCGTGATCGACCACACCGAGGCACTGGTCGCCATCGACGTCAACTCGGCGCAAGCCACCAAGGGCGCCGACATCGAGCAAACCGCCTTCAACACCAACCTGGAAGCAGCCGACGAGGCCGCGCGCCAACTGCGTCTGCGCGACCTGGGCGGTCTGGTCGTGATCGACTTCATCGACATGGAAAACCAGAAGAACCAGCGCGAGGTCGAGGACCGCCTGCGTGATGCGCTGCATTACGACCGCGCCCGCATTCAAACCGGCAAGATTTCCCGCTTCGGCCTGCTTGAGCTGTCACGCCAGCGCCTGCAACCCAGCCTGGGCGAGACCAGCTACATCACCTGTCCGCGTTGTTCCGGCACCGGCCATGTGCGCAGCACCGAATCCTTCGCCCTGCACCTGCTGCGTATGCTCCAGGAAGAGACGATGAAGGAAAACACCGGCGCCGTGCATGTGCAAATTCCGGTCGATGTCGCCACCTTCCTGCTCAACGAGAAGCGCCACGATATCCTCGCCATCGAAGCGCGGCATCGCGTGGAAGTGATGTTGATCCCGAATCTGCACTTCGAAGTCCCGCGCTACACCCTGACGCGCCTGCGCCACGACCAGCTCAACCTGTCGGAAACCATGGCGCCCAGCTACCGCATGGTGGAAAAACCGTCCGAGGAAGAGGAAGCGGCCAAGAACGGCAATGCCGCCAAGCCCGAGCGCGCGCAACCGGTGGTGCAGGGCATCACCCCCTCGCAGCCTGCGCCGGTTCGCGCGGTTGCCGAAGCCGCACCCGCCGCCGCCGCCGCCACGCCCGGCCTGTTCGGCCGCATTTTTGGTTGGCTGCGTGGCCTCAACGAACCCGCCGAAGAAGTCAAACCGGCCGATGCGGCCAAGAAGAGCGAAGCTCGCCGTGGCGAGCGGGAACCACGTCGTGGCCGTGGCGGAGAGCCGCGTGAGGCCCGTGGCGAGCGCCCTGATCGCAACGAACGGGGTGGCGAACGCCGCCCGCGTGGCGAGCGTCCCGAATCGGCCGAGCAGCGTCCGCCGCGCGGTGAGCGTCCAGAAAAGCGCGAACCACGGGAACCGCGTGGTGAGCGCCCGGAACGCCCACGCCGCGAACGCGCACCGGCCCAGGAAGAGGTGCGTGTACCCGCCCAGGCTGCTGCGCCGGTCGAAAGCGAAGCGGCAAGCGATGCCGCCGGTGCTGAAGAGCGCGAGAGCCGCCGCCGTGGTCGTCGTGGTGGCCGTGGCCGCCGTGGCGAAACGACTGCCACCACCGATCAGACCGTGCTGGAACTGGTCGCCGAGTCGGGTGATCAGCCGGCCGCCGTTGCCACACCGGCCCCCACGCCTGCTCCGGAAGTCAATATGGAACCGGTCGTGGTCAGGCTGGAAGCCGAGCCGGTAGCCCAGGCCGCGCGGGCCATCAAGCCCGAATCCGCACCGGCCCCGGTCGCAGCGCCGGCCCCGGCAGCGGCACCCGCCGGACTGGAGTTGGTGGAAACGCACAGCGCAGCCGCCGCCGAAGCCACTGACGAAGGCGCCGACACCCCGGCACGACGTCGCCGCAACCGCAACCGCAGCGCCGCCGCCCCGGCGGAAGCGATGGTGATGGTGGAAACCAGCGAAACCGCCGTACCGGAGCAGACCCAGTCGAATCCGGATGCGTGGGGCCCGCCCTCCAACCCGCGTCGCCGCGCCCGTCCGCAACACGCGGAACAGGCTGCCGAAACGCTGGTCATGGTGGAAACCCGTCCCGGCGACGAAGGCAACAAGACAGCAGCCTGATCCTTCAGGGGCTTGTTTCAATGAAAAAGCCGGCGCAAGCCGGCTTTTTCATGTGGCGCACCCGGATTTGGAAGTGCAGGAAAGGTAGCTACCCGACCACGCTAGTCCGCTTCCCGCAAGCGCAATTGCCGCTCCCGTTCTTCGACGCGGGCATCGTCGATTTCCCGGATCACGCTGTGCAGGTCCACCGGTTTCGTGCTCTCCGCGAAATGGCCGGTGAGCGGCGTGTCCGCTTGCAGGTCGCCATGTTCGTATAGCGCCCAGATTTCCTTGCCGTAGCGTGTCGCCGGCAGTTCCGGCGCGAATCGGCCGAAATAACCGGCCAGGTTCGCGACATCGCGTTCCAGCATGTCGCGCGCGTGGTTGTTGCCGGCGGCATCCACGGCCTGCGGCAGGTCGATGATGACCGGACCCTCCTCGCCGACCAGAATGTTGTACTCCGACAGGTCGCCGTGGATGATCCCGGCGCACAGCATCAACACGACTTGCCTGAGCAGCGTCTGGAAATGCGTGCGCGCCTCTTCGGGCGTGAACGTCAGATCATTCAGTCGCGGCGCCGCGTTGCCGTCCGCGTCGGCAACCAGTTCCATCAGCAACACGCCGGCATGGAAGTTGTAAGGCTTCGGTACGCGCACGCCGGCTCTGGCCAGGCGATACAAGGCGTCGACCTCGGCGTTTTGCCAGGCTTCCTCCTGGGCTTCCCGGCCAAAGCGCGTGCCTTTCGCCATGGCGCGCGCCTGGCGACTGTTCTTCACCTTGCGGTTTTCCGTGTAATCGACGCTCTGGCGGAAGGCGCGCTTGTTCGCCTCCTTGTAAACCTTGGCGCAACGCACCTCTTCGCCGCAACGGACGACGAAGACCATCGCCTCCTTGCCGCTCATGAGCTGGCGGATGACATCGTCGATCAGGCCGTCTTCGAGTAGCGGTTGCAGTCTTTTCGGTATTTTCATGGGCGCCCTCCGCGCGGTGTGTGGTGTCCGCTCAAACCCGCAGCACCACCATTTTCAGCGGTGGTTTGCCGTCAGGGCTGGGGAAATCGGCTTCCGGCGCGATCCACTCCGCCTCGTGGATAGGCCGGCCGGCCTTGATGGCACTACGGCACAACTGATCGAGCCAGGCATCCGGCTCCGCTTCCGCCACGTTGTTGCTGCAGATCAGCGTGCCACCTTCCGCCGTAGCCAGCAGCGCCGGCTTGAACAGGGCGGAATAGTCGTTGACCAGATCCACCACGCCGAAGGGGCTTTTCGCGTAGCGGGGCGGGTCGAGGAACACCAGGTCGAACTGCTGCGGCTCCAGTTTCGGGAACGGCGGCAGGCGCTTGCCGCGCACCATTTGCGCCTGGCCCAGGCCGGCGTATTGGCGCAGGGCGGGAAAGACATCGCTGAGCACCCGGCGCGGTCGGGTCGACAGCTCGTTCAGGTGGGCGCTTTCCTTGCCCACCCGCAGGCTCGATTCGGCGAAATCCACGTTCACCACAAGACGCGCGCCCGCCTTGGCGGCGGCAATGCCGACCCCGCAGGTATAGGCAAACAGATTGAGCAGCGACTTGCCCGCCGCCTCCGCCATCACCCGCCGCCGGCCGGCGCGCAGGTCGAGGAACAGCCACGGGTCCTGGCCCTCGTGGCGCGCCTGGATGCGGTAATTCACGCCCAATTCGCTGCATTGGCGCGGCAGGTGGGCCGCGACTTTCTGCTCGGGCGTCAGCGGATTGCAAATGCGCGAATTGGGCTGGCTGCGATCGTTGTAGATCGGGATCAGGCCCGGCAGGGTCGTGGCATAAAAAGCTTCCAGCGCGGCCAGGTCGTCCGGGGCCAGACTCTGGTGAAAACTCTGTACCAGCAACAAATCGCCATAACGGTCCACCGTCAGGCCCGACATGCCCTCCACGCTGCCGTGGAACAGGCGGTAGGCATCGGTTTGCTCACCATGCAGGCGAGTAATCAGGTCGGCCCGCGTATCGAGGGCGGTGGCCAGCAGGCCGGCAAGGGAATCAGACATGGGACGCTACAGGCAATCGAGGGAAGGGGGGATTCTACAGGCGCGGTCAAGCCCCCCCGTGCTCCATCTCGCCTCGCCGACGCTGTTTGCTTTTCAATGGCGGTCCCGGCATGGCTGCCGGGCGATGGCGGGGCCGGAATTACAACCGAGTGTGCTTATCCGGCTGTCGCAGACACCCAGCGCCATGCCACGAAATCACGAGCCACTACAGAGCCGGCGTTATGGGCAAAATGGCCATCCAATCCCGAGCGTCACAGGCCCCTATGAAAACCCGCTGTCCCTGGTGCGGCACGAACCCGCTTTACATGGCTTATCACGACCAGGAATGGGGCGTGCCGCTGCACGATGAGCGCGCGCTGTTCGAGTTCCTCATTCTGGAAGGCGCCCAGGCCGGATTGTCCTGGCTGACCATCCTGAACAAGCGCGAGGGCTACCGGCGTGCTTTCGACCACTTCGACGCGGAGCGCGTCGCGCGCTATGGGGAGCAGGAGGTGGCGCGGCTGCTGGCCGACCCGGGCATCGTGCGCAATCGCCTGAAGATCGCCGCCGCTATCGACAACGCCCGCGCCACCCTGAAAATCCGCGAGACGTTCGGTGGCCTGGATGCTTATTTCTGGCGCTTCGTGGATGGCCACCCCGTTCAAAACACCTGGCCGGATCACGCCCATATCCCCGCCAGCACGCCGCTGTCCGACACGCTGAGCAAGGATCTGAAAGCGCGCGGCTTCAAGTTCGTCGGTTCCACCATCCTGTATGCCCACATGCAGGCCACCGGCATGGTCAACGACCACACGGTGGATTGCTTTCGCCATGCGGAGTTGAGCGGGCGATAACGCCTCCCCCTTTTTCAAAGGGGGACCGAGCCCGCGTAGGATGGGTTGAGCGATAGCGAAACCCATCACCGCGCCGTGACCAACGGGATGCCGCATGGATACAGGCGCGGGAGCGTCCGCTAGCGTTCACCCTTCGGGTGACCCCGCGAGGACGTCGTAGGAGCGGGCTTGCCCGCGATACCACGGTCGCTATCGCGGGCAAGCCCGCTCCTACAGCGCGGTCAACGGAGGAATCCAGGTTGATGCAGCCCATGAGAAAGGCCATGAACAGCACCAGGGCGGCGGCGGTCAGCCGGCAGGCCAGCCATGCTGCATCCAGGTGCCGGCCATGGACACCAGTTGCCCGGCGAAATAGATGCGGAAATCGCGGGAACGCAGAGGGTGGCGATTGGCGGGGGCATGGGGGTGATTGCCGGCGGTCGGTGGCGGGGCCGTTTGCGTGGCTTTGGCCCTGACGCAATCGCTTATCCGAGCGCCAGCCGGTTGAGCACCAGGCCCGCCGCCATCAGCCCGAAGCTGGCGGTGATGACCACCGAGGAGCCGAAACCGGCACAGTTCAACCCATGCGGCCCGCCGTCGCTCGGACCTTGGTCGCAGGCCGCGCCGGTGGCGTCGGGGTATTTCAGCGGTTCGCTGGAATACACGCAGGCCACGCCGAATTTCTTGCCTTCTCCACGCGGGAAACCGTGATGCCGGCGCAGCAGCGAGCGCGTTTTGGCGAGCAACGGATCCTGCAGGGCCAGCCCCAGATCGTCCGTGCGAATCCTGCCCGGATCGATCTGGCCGCCGGCCGCGCCGGCACACACGAGTGGGATGCCCGCGCGGCGACAGTGGGCGACCAGATTGGCCTTGACGCCGGCGCTGTCGATGGCGTCCACGATGTGGTCGAAGCCGCCGTCCAGCAGGGTTGCCAGGTTTTCCACGGTCAGGGCTTCCTCGATGCCGCGCACTTCACAGCGGGGGTTGATGGCGGCGATGCGCTCGGCCATGGCCTGCGCCTTGGCCTTGCCCAGTTCGCCGTCGAGGGCGTGAATCTGGCGGTTGATGTTGGATTCGGCGATGTGGTCCGGATCGATCAGGGTCAGGCGTCCGATCGCCGAGCGGGCCAGGGCCTCCACCGTCCAGGAACCGACTCCGCCGATACCCACGACACAGACATGGGCCCGCTGGAAACGCTCAAGCGCGTCGACCCCATACAGCCGCCCCACGCCGCCGAAACGGCGCGCGAAGTCATCCATTGCTATTGCTCCTTGGAATTCAGGGAATATCCAGGCGTTGCGCCTGGTCATCGGAACGATGGGGATCGAGCATAACCGGGGCAGTCACGTATTTCACGTCATGTTGAAATACGAGGACACAAGCGCGCCCACTACATCCTGCGACACGTGCTTATCGGGTTGTCACACCCACCCACCAGATATAGTGGCTCGTGATTTCGCGGCATGGCGCCGGCGCTTCTCGCTCATCGCCACCGGCTATCGCCCCCTGGACGAATGGCTGGCGGGGCGGGCGCCACTTCGGGCCACGGCAAATTTGTTCTGACCTTCAGCCGTCATTCCCGCGCAGGCGGGAATCCAGTTTCCTCCGTCTAATCAGGCCTTTAAAAAACTGATTTGATGAACGCACTGGATTCCCGCCTGCGCGGGAATGACGGTAATTCAA
>JAUYFG010000263.1 GCA_030690985.1 Pseudomonadota bacterium | reverse complement strand
TTGAATTACCGTCATTCCCGCGCAGGCGGGAATCCAGTGCGTTCATCAAATCAGTTTTTTAAAGGCCTGATTAGACGGAGGAAACTGGATTCCCGCCTGCGCGGGAATGACGGCTGAAGGTCAGAACAAATTTGCCGTGGCTCGATGATAGCCGCGCGAGACGCGCGGGGTGGTGATGCTATACATTAGCGAAATCTAATATTCAGGAACCCCACATGAGCACCGATGACAAGCAAGCCCTCGCACAAATTGCCTACGACAAGGCGCTGAAATACGAACTGGATTACGGCTGCTGCCCGCAATGCGTGCTGGCGGCGGTGCAGGAGACCGTGGGGGGGATCGATGACAGCGTGATCAAGGCAAGTCATGGGCTTTCCGGCGGCGGTGGCTTGTCCGGCGTGGGTGCCTGCGGGGCGTTGACCGGTGGCCTGGTGGCGCTCTCGGCCAAACGCGGGCGCGACCGCGACAAGCTGGACAAGGGGCGCTTCATCAACAACTTCAAGAAGGGCCAGGAACTGGTGGACCGCTTTCGTGGCGAGTTCGGCGGCGTCACCTGCCAGGAACTGCAACAGCAATTCACCGGCAAGACCTACGACATGTGGAACCCGGAGGAATACAAGGCCTTCGATACGGCGCGCGGCGAGCAGTGCGCGCGGGCGACGGCGACGGTCACCAAGTGGGTGGTGGAAATGATGTAAGTCAGTTCGGGTGCTGGCCTCACCGCCGCGCCCGCATGACAATCCGGCGGTCCATTCAACCGTAAGCGGCAAATCACATGACCCAAAGCATCGGCATCCTCACTTCCGGCGGCGACAGCCCCGGCCTCAACGCCGCGATTCGCGGGGTCGGCAAGGCCTGTGTATCGCACTACGGCATGCACATCGTCGGCATTCGCGATGGTTTCCGTGGCCTCATGGAAAACCGCACCATGGCGCTGGAGGGCGAGCAGCTTTCCGGCATCCTCACCCTGGGCGGTACCATCCTCGGCACCAGCCGCGACAAGCCGCACAAGATGCCGGTGAACGGCAAGGTGCAGGACATGACCGAGACCATCGTCGCCAACTACCACGCCAACGGCCTCGATTGCCTGGTCTGCCTGGGCGGTGGCGGCACCCAGAAGAACGCGCTGAGGTTGCAGCAGGCCGGGCTCAACGTGGTGACCCTGCCCAAGACCATCGATAACGATGTGGCGTTGACCGATACCACTTTCGGTTTCGACACCGCCCTGGGCATCGCCACCGACGCCATCGACCGCCTGCACAGCACCGCGCACAGCCACCATCGCATCATCGTGGTCGAGATCATGGGCCACCGCGCCGGCTGGCTGGCGCTGGGCGCGGGAATCGCCGGTGGCGCCGACGTGATTTTGCTGCCGGAGATTCCCTACGACGTGGAGGTGGTGGCCGACGCCATCAAGGCGCGCAAACGCAAAGGCAAGCCGTTCAGCATCGTCGCCGTGGCCGAAGGTGCGATTTCCCGGCAGGAGTTCGCGGCGCAGATGGTCACCGCCGCGAAAAAGAAGGACAAGAAGGCCGCCGTGGTGGAACCGGAACTGGTCTACGCTGCGCGCATCCTGCATCTGGCGCAGCAACTGGAAACACTCACCGGCCTGGAAGCCCGCGTCACCATCCTCGGCCACCTGCAACGCGGCGGCACCCCTTCCGCCGCCGACCGCCTGCTCGCCACCCGCCTCGGCACCGCAGCCGCCGACCTGATCGAGCAGCGCCAATACGGTTTCATGGTCGCCGCGCGCGGCGAATCCAGCGTGCCGGTGCGCCTGGAAGAGGTCGCCGGCCAGGTCAAGACCGTGCCGCCCGACCACCCCTGGGTAGCCAGCGCGCGTGGCGTCGGAACCAGTTTCGGGGACTGAAGGCGGTGCCGTACTTGTAGCGCCGGCTTCCAGCCGGCTGTTTGCAGGATCAGTCCGCGCGACAGAGGTGCGGCAGAATTCGGCGCCGCCGTGAAATGAAGCCGCTTCGTCGCCGACCTATCCGCGTGGCGGACGGCGGGAGCCTGTTCCCGTGGATAAACGTAAAGTTTTTCCCGCCGTGGCCGATAGTGCGCCACCACCGTTTGAAGGGGCGCCCGACCATGTTTTTCCGTTCAGGACGAAAACTCGCAGAATTGCGGGAACACTTGCAAGCCATGCAGGCCGAAAACGAGGCACTGCGAGGGGCATTGGCTGTGGAACGAGAGGCGCTCGATGCCGTTCGCTCCGCGCCAGCCGCCATGCGGGACCAGGGCAGCCCGCTGACGGGGATGGTCACCCACATCGGCAGTTTCGGCGATTCGCTCAAGGAATCCCAGAGCTCGCTCGCCATGCTTGCCCAGGCCATGCGCCATGAGACGGAACGCGTGGTCGAGGCCTGCCATACCGTGGGCGACAACCTGGGCATCATCGAGCGCATGGCCAACAGCCTGGAAGGCTTCACCGAGCGGCTCAACGCCACCTCGGATCAGGTGGGCAAGCTGCATGACCGCACCGGCGAGATCGGCGGCATCGTCAAACTGATCCAGGGCATCGCCGAACAGACCAATCTCCTCGCCCTCAACGCGGCCATCGAGGCGGCGCGGGCCGGCGAATACGGGCGCGGTTTCGCGGTCGTGGCCGACGAAGTCCGCAAACTGGCCGACCGCACCCGCAGCGCCACCAATGAGATTTCCACCCTGGTGCAGACGGTGCAGAACGAGGCGACCCAGGTGCGCGACCAGGTTCAGGTGGACCCGGAAAGTACCCGCTTATTCAAACAGGATGGGCAGCAGGCCTACCTCGGCATGAAGAGCCTGATGGATTCCTCGGATCAGATGATCGGCACCATCGCCGCCAGCGCCCTGCGCAGTTTCGTGGAAACCGCCAAGGTCGACCACCTGGTGTTCAAGATGGATATCTACAAAGTCTTCCTCGGGCTATCGAACAAGATGGAAAGCGAATTCGCCGGCCATACCAACTGCCGTCTCGGCAAGTGGTACTACGAAGGCGACGGCAAAAGCTGCTTTTCCAAACTGCCCGGCTATCAGGCCATCGAGCCACCGCATGTGGGGGTGCACCGACACGGCGTGAATGCCGTGCGGCATTTTCATGCGGGCGAATTGAATGTCGGCCTGGATGAACTGGGCAAGATGGAAGCCGCCAGCCTGCTGGTTCTGCGCAACCTGGAGGTCATGGCGGAAAGCGGCCAGAAAGATCCCGGCATCCTGTGCGCCGAGATGCATCTGCATTGACCGGGCTGGACGGGTAGAACGGTGTCCCGCCGGGGCGTCAGTCAGACACCGTCAGCTTCCCGTCCGCGAGTTGCAGCGTGAAGCTGCGCCGAGCGCAGCGAAATTCGACCGTCTTGCCATCCGCACTCGGTATCGGCTCACTACTCATCCAGACGCCGTGCCGGGCATTGGCCGATATGGCTTTGCGAGGCACGTTCAGGATGGCAAACAACTGCTCACCGGAATAGAGCGCCAGCGTGCGTCCATCGGGGCCGATCAGCATGATCGCGTGGCGCGGGACGACGTTGATCCACTCGTCCAGCAGGACAACCGCACCGCTGTCGCTTACCAGTGCGCCGCGCGGCCCTTGTTCGTGGGGCAGTAGCCGGCTCCAGAGCGAACGGCGCCGGGTGCCGGAAACCTCGACCAACTCGGCTGAAACACTCGGTGTTCGCCGATCCAGGCTGGAGAACGTCAGCACGAAGCGGCCCGAAGGCGAAGAAAAATGCCGCTGTGGCGGTGGTAGGGAAATCATGTCCCCGGCGCTGGACGCCGCCGACAATGCACTGCCACACGCAACCACGGCTAGTTGCGTGGCGACGACCGAAACCAGTCGTCGGCGTGACAGGTTGAAATCGTGGGGCAAGAGCGAGTTAGCCGCAGGCCGGATCAGCCGAACTTGCGATAGCGCGAGACGCCCAGCGTCAACAGCGCGATGGCAAATAGCGCCGAGGATGTCGGTTCCGGGATGGTGTCGTAGGTGATATTGCTCAACAGCGAACTTTGGCGAGCGTAGTTGACCTGGGCCAGGGTCAGCTGATCGTAGCCCAGGCCGTTGGGGCTGATGTCGGACAGGGTCGTCGGCACACTCCGAATGCTTCCGGAAGCCATCAGGTTATTCGGGTTTGTCGAATGCCAGTCCACTCCGCCCAGGCTGCTCGGCTGGAGTCCGAAGTTGTGGCCAATCTCATGGGCCAGCGTGTCGATTCGGCCGAGTCCGCCGTTGAAGCCCATGATGTCCTGCATGCCCATCACCAGGCCGCCCACGCCGAGCCAGCCCTCGCCATAGGCGCGGTGGCCAGCGCTATCAACGGTAATCGTCTGGACCAGAAACAGGTCGATGCTCGTATAGCTTGGCCAGCCGCCGTAGGTGAGTTGCAGATCTCCAAAGGAGTCGCCTGTGACTGAATCGTTGATGTGGAGGAAGGCGGAGCTGTTGATTTTCGAGACGAAATTGAAGTTGAAGATGATGCCGGCCTGTTCCCAGATATTGTTGGTGGAGCCGGCAAAATAGGTGTCGCCGACCGGGCCGGTGGCGGCGCAATTGGCCCCCGCATTGTCACAAAGCTGATAGATGTTGATTGTGGCGGTCTTGGTGATCGGCAGTGCCGAGGCTATCCCGGACGCCAACACTCCCGTGATAAAGACGATTGCCAGGCTAAGGCGAGAAAAATATGAGGTCATGGCGCGTACCGGTGTAGGAGCAAGAAAATTGGAGGTGTAAAAAATCATCCGGCAATGAAAAGCAAAAAACGCGCCAGATCTAAAGGCTGGCTTTTGCCCGATGGCATCAGGGAAACTATTGACAGACTTCGGGGAATGGATGATTCGATGTCTGGCTTGGCGCCGAGACGGCTGCTTCAGGAGGGGAATAGATCGCTGATTTCATGCGGTATTTTCGTCTGACGGGGTTGCCACTTGCGAAATGTCGAGGTGCTTCACGGAGGTGTCGAAAAATTTTACAACCGGGTTGTGATTGACCCGGTCGTACCCGTTGCCGCCGCGATCAGCGCCTGTGGCCCGGATGCAGCGCAGCGAAATCCGGGGGCTTACGTGACCGCCTTCCTCCCCGGATTCCGCTGCGCTGCATCCGGGCTACGCTGCTGATCAGAAGTACGAAGCCGGCGAGCCCGCAAGGGATACCGTCCCTGGCGCCAAGTAGAACCGTGAAACCAGTTTGGATCGTCATTCCCGAGTGTCTTTATCGGGAATCCAGTTCGTTCATCAAACCAAGGATTAAAAACCAGTCAGATGGCGGAACTGGATTCCCGATAAAACCACTCGGGAATGACGGACTCAAAACGGTTATGCGTGATTACTTATCGGCGCCGGGGACATAACGCCGGCGCTACAGCCGTGAAGCGCGCTATAGCAACCTGCGCAACTCGTACAACGCCTCCAGAGCCTGTTTCGGGCTGAGTTCGTCCGGGTCGATTTCCGCCAGGCGGTCGAGCGCGGGGCTGGGCGGCGGTTCCGGGGCGGGGAGCGCCTGGGTGAACAGATCGCCCTGGCCGGAGGGGGCGATCTGCTGGTTTTCCAGCAGCACCAGCTTGCGTCGGGCGGCGTTGATGACCGGCGCCGGCACCCCGGCCAGGCGGGCGACCTGGAGGCCGTAGCTCTGCGAGGCGGGGCCGTCTTCCACGGCGTGCAGGAAAGTGAGGCCACCGCTCTTGCCGACATTCTCCACCGCGTCGAGGTGCACATTGGCCAGCGCCCGGAATTCCTGGTTGAGCTGGGTCAACTCGAAATAATGGGTGGCGAACAGGGTGTAGGCGCGGGTCTTCTCGGCCATGTGGCGGGCCACCGCCCAGGCGATGCTGATGCCGTCGAAAGTGGAGGTGCCACGGCCGATCTCGTCCATCAGGATCAGGCTGTGTTGCGTGGCGCCGTGCAGGATGCCGGCGGTTTCGGTCATTTCCACCATGAAGGTGGAGCGGCCGCCGGCGAGGTCGTCGGAGGAGCCGACCCGGGTGAATATCTGATCCACCGGGCCGATCACCGCACTGCCGGCCGGCACATAAAGCCCGCAACAGGCGAGCAGGACGATGTGGGCGATTTGCCGCATGTAAGTGGATTTACCGCCCATGTTGGGGCCGGTAATCAGCAACATGCGACGGTTCGGATTGAGGTTGAGGTCGTTGGGAATGAAGGCATCCACCCGGGTTTCCACCACCGGGTGGCGGCCGGCCTCGATGCGGATGCCCCATTCCTCGCTGAATTCCGGCGCGCAATAGTGGCGCTCCTCGGCCAGTTCGGCATGGCCGGCCAACACATCCGCCTCGGCCACGGCGCCGGCGACCTGCTGCAAGGGGCGAAGCGCGGCGGCGAGCAGCTCCAGCAGTTGTTCGTAGAGCAGCTTCTCGCGGGCCAGCGCACGTTCGGCGGCGGACAGGTATTTGTCCTCGAACGCCTTCAACTCCGGGGTCAGGTAACGCTCCACGTTTTTCAGGGTCTGGCGGCGGTGGTAGTCGGCCGGCACCTTGTCCACCTGTTCGCGGCTGACCTCGATGTAGAAGCCGCTGACCCGGTTGTATTCCACGCGCAGGTTATTGATGCCGGTGCGCTCCCGCTCGCGCGCTTCCATGTCGATCAGGAAGCTGCCGCAGTCGGATTGCAGGGTGCGCAGTTCGTCGAGTTCGGCGTCGTATCCATCGGCGATGACCCCGCCCTCGCGCAGCACCACGCCGGGTTCCGGCTTCAAGGCCCGCATCAGGTGATCGAGTGTCACCTCCGGGAAGATCAGGCGTTCGCACAGTGGCGCCAGCGCCGGCCCGGCATCGGTCAACGCGGCTTGCAGGCCGGGCAGGCGCAGCAGGCTGTCGCGTAGGCCGGAGAGATCGCGCGGGCGCGCGCTGCGTAGCGCGATGCGGGCGGCGATACGTTCCAGATCGGCCATGCCCTTGAGCGCCGCGCGCGCGTTCTTGCCGGCGGCAGGCGCGTTCAGCAAGGCGGCGATGGCGGCCAGGCGCTGGCGCAGCACGGCACGGTCGCGCAACGGATGGTGCAGCCAGTGGCGCAGCAATCGGCCACCCAGGGCGGTGAGGCAGCGATCCAGTTCCGAAAGCAGCGTGGGCGCCGGTTCGCCGCGCAGGGTTTCGCTGATTTCCAGGGTGCGGCGCGCAGCGGCGTCGAGCAGCACATAGGCGCTGTCCTGTTCCAGGCTGAGGCCGTTGATGTGGGGCAGGGCGGCTTGCTGGGTGTGTTTCGCGTAATCCAGCAACAGCCCGGCGGCGGCCTGGAGCGCGGGTTGGTCCTCGATGCCGAAGGCGGTCAGATCGGCAACGCCGAACTGTTCCAGCAGCAGATGGCGACCACGCTCGGCATCGAACTGCCAGTCCGGACGGCGGCAAAAGGCCACTTTCAGGTTGGCCAGATCGGGGTGCGTGTAGCCCTCCGGCAACAGGATTTCGGAAGGGTTGAGGCGAATCAGCTCGGCGCCGAGGCGGTCACTGGCAATGGTCTTGGCAGCGAAACGGCCGCTGGACAGGGTCAGCCAGGCCAGGGCCAAGGTCTGCTTCGTCGGCACGAGTGTTGGCACAATCGCCAGCATCACCGCATCGCGCCGATCATCCAGCAGCGCTTCGTCGGTCACCGTGCCTGGCGTGACCAGGCGCACCACCTTGCGTTCCACCGGCCCCTTCGAGGTCTTCGGGTCGCCGATCTGCTCGCAGATCGCCACCGACTCCCCCAACCGCGCCCGCGTCGCCAGATAAGCCTCCGCCGCGTGATAGGGCACCCCCGCCATCCTGATCGGCTGCCCCGCCGAGGCGCCGCGCGTGGTCAGGGTGATGTCGAGCAGCCGCGCCGCGCGCTCGGCGTCGTCGTGGAACAGTTCGTAGAAATCCCCCATGCGATAGAACAGCAACATGTCGGGATGCTCGGCCTTGATGCGCCAGTACTGCTGCATCATGGGGGTCTGTTTTTCCAGAGCCGTTTCGTTATCGGGTTGATGAGAGGGATTCATGGTGTTCGTTTCGGCGCGCGGGCGGGGCCGCGATTATCCCGAATTGTCCATTAGCCGAGGCAGGCTTGTAGCGCCGGCGTCTCGCCGGCTTCGTGGGCCTGATTAGAAGGACGAAGCCGGCG
>JAUYFG010000260.1 GCA_030690985.1 Pseudomonadota bacterium | reverse complement strand
TTGAATTACCGTCATTCCCGCGCAGGCGGGAATCCAGTGCGTTCATCAAATCAGTTTTTTAAAGGCCTGATTAGACGGAGGAAACTGGATTCCCGCCTGCGCGGGAATGACGGCTGAAGGTCAGAACAAATTTGCCGTGGTCCCCTATTACTCACTATTACTCAAAAATCCCGTCTGCGGCCAAGGCAAAACGTCCGAGCATGCGCACCCATACCGTGCGCCGTGGCGATACCCTGGACCGGGTCGCCAAGCTATACAGCGTGCAGGTTACCGACATCCGCCGCTGGAACGAGGCTGCCGAACCTCTCCAGCCCGGCGCCACACTGGAAATTCCATTTTCCAGCTAACCGCCGAATACCTCGCCGGCGCGAACACGGATTCGCTTCCAATCCAGTGAAGTTCGCCGGCAGCGGTAGGCGATGCCTCAGACCGTAGCCGCTACGCGAAACTTCCCTTGATTTCATGCAGGCACACGGCATCCGCAGGCAGGGTTTCGCGAGCCAGGTCGATCAGGTGTTGGTGGTGGGTGAACAGCAACACTTGCGTGGTTCCGGCGAGATCGCGCAGCAGGGGCAGGATGGCGCGAGTACGGTCGTCGTCGAAGGTAATCAGGAGATCATCGAGGATGAGCGGCATGGGCTCGTGGCTGGTCTGGTGCAATTCGATGGCGGCCAGGCGTAGCGCGAGAAAAAGCTGATCACGGGTGCCTTCGCTCAACCCTTCCACCGGCACGGCTACGCCCTCTTTCATGCCGACCAGGACGGGGATGTCGTCCTCCGCATAGAGGGTGCCGAGACCGTTGAAACTGGTGCCGGTCATCTGCTGGAACAAGGCCCCCGCCTTGACCAACAGCGGCCCCTGATTGCGCGCGCGGAAAACCTCTATCTGGGCCTTCAGGAACTGGATGGCGAGACGCAGGCGCAGGTAACGGGCGGCGTCCCGGCGCACCGTGGCGACGGCGTGGCGGGCGGTTTGCAAGTATTCGGCGGCTTCGGCGCCGCTGGCCTCCAGATGCGTTTTTGCATCTTCTGAGCGCGTCAGGTTCTGGATGGCCTGTTCGCGCCGCGCTTCCCGATCCCGGATGCGGTCGGCCAGGTCTTCCCGTTCCGTCGCCAGGGTTTCACCGTCTTCTCCGCGCACACGCTCGATGAAGCTGTCCAGCGTTTCGCCGCGCGCCTGCACATGCAGGGCGGCGCGCAGACTGTCCTGGTCGGCAACCAGCCGCCGGCGAATGGCAAGGTTGGCCAGCAGGCTTTGCAGGGTGTGCAGATCCGCCACCCCGGCCTGGACCCGCAGTGCCGCCAGGTCGCGGCGGGCCGTTTCCGCGCCCTGTTCCACGCGGGGCAGGCTGGCCGTCAGTTGCTCCAGGTCTTCTTCGGTCTGGTTGCGTCGGATTTTCAGGGCGCGGGCTTGGGAAAGTGCGTCTCCCAGTGCGTTGACCTGGATTTCGGCGCCGGCGGCTGTGGAAATCCCCCCTAACCCCCCTTTTGCAAAGGGGGTGACTGTGAGTGCCGCCACGAGTGCCAGCACCTGATGCACGTAGGCCGCCTGCGTGTTCTGCTGTTCCGTCAGCGCGGCACTCAGACGGGCCCAGGCATCGTATTGCGTGACCAGTTCGAGGCGCGCTTCCAGCAAGCGCAGGGCGGTTTCCGGGCGGAGCTCACCGCCGTGCCGGTTGCCGCGCCAGCGCGTTTGGGCGTGGGCCAGGGCGCCCTCCAGCGTTGCCCGCCGGCGTCCGATGGCTTCTGCCTCACTGCGCAGTTCGGCCAGGTGAACGTCCAGGGCGCGGCGCTCGCCCAACACCTGGTCGGCGGCGCGCAAGCGGCGTTCCGCCAGCTCGCGCAGTTCCAGCAAGCCGCCGTCGGCGCCGTCCAGCAGGGGGCGCAGCAGGGATTCGGCTGCAATGATGTCTTGCCGTGCGGCTTGAACTTCGTCGCGCAGGTCGCGCCAGGCTTCGTAGCGGCTACGGAATTCCAGCCATTGTTCGCGCCATTCCCGCATTTCTGCGGGGCTGGAGGCGGCCAGGCCGGTGCCTTGCCAGAGGGCGTTCCAATCGTGCAGCCAGGTCTGGCGGGCCTGTTCCAGACGCTGTTGTTCTGCCTGTTGTTCCTGGTGGGTGGCTTCGCCTTCCCGGGTTTGCCAGCGCAGTTCTTCCGCCTGGGCGACGGCATCGGCCTCTTCGCGCAGGCGGTCGGCCAGGGTATCGGCGTTGCTCACGGCGGCCGGGTAGGACTCGGCCAGGGGGGCACCGTCCCAGCCTGGCTCCGGGGCGTCTTCGCGCCAGCAGGCCAGCACCTGTCGCCAACCCTCGTCACGGTGCGCGCGTGCCTGGGCAAGATCGCCGTGTGTAGGCAGGATGCCGCGTGCTTCCAGGCGTTCCAGCTTGGTCTTCAGCTCGCGCAGGCTTTTCGCCGTTTTCCGTGCCGCTTCGTCCAGTTGCCGCGCGCGCGTCGCCAGATCGGCGGCGGCGGCTTCGAAGTCGCGCAGCCGTGCAGCGGCAGGCAGCGCCAGGACATAGGCGGCGGCCGGGTCGCCGGGGGCGCCGGATAACCATTGCTGTTGGCTCGCCAGACGCCGGGACAGATGTTCCAGCGCGGCCTCCTTGCCGGCCAGGTCGAACGCGGCGGCGGGCGCGGCGACCGCCTGGGCCTCGCGTAATGCGACGGCATCGGTTGCTGGCAGCAAGGCCTGACGGGCGTGCGTCTTTTCAAGTTCGGCGGCAAGTCGTGCGGCCGCGAGCCGCTGTTCCTCTCCAGCCCGTTCGGCGTCCACCAGGGCGGTGGCGGCCTCGCGCAGCGCCAGTTCTTCGGCGAGGGGAATTCGCAAATCGGCAATGTCGGCGGGTTCCGCATTCAACCCAAGGTGCTGCAGACCGGCACGCAAGCCGGCTTCCACTTGCGCCGTCTCCGCCAGGTCCACCAGAAGCGCATCCCGGCCCTGCCGGTAGACGGCGAGGCCCTCGGCCAGGGCAACGATTTCGGCGGCGTGGGCAAGCACCTCCGCGCGCGGCGTGAGGGTATCGCGACGGGTGGTCAGATCGCCGATGCGCTGTTTCAGCTCCTCAAGCGCCCGTTCGGTCTGAACGAGATTGTTCTGGGCGGCTTCCACCCCCAGGGCGAAGTCGTCGGGCAGGGCCGGCAGCGGCGGCAGTTCACCGAGGCGCGCTTCCGTTTCGCGTAACCGGCCCAGCGTGGGCAGCGCGTCCAGGCAACGGCCCAGCCAATCCTGGCGGCCGCGCAGGGTGTGCAGGTCGGCATCCAGTTGGTTCTTTGCGCGCCGCGCGTCTTCGAGCTCGCGCAGGGTGATATCCCAGGTTTCCGGCTTGACCCGGGTCTGCTTGCTGTTGCGCAGGGCCTCATCGTGGAGGTCCAGCGCGGGGCGGATGCTGGCGTTTTTCCAGGCTTTGCCATCGAACAGCTTGCGTGCTTCTTCGTTCAGGCCCTCAAGCACGCGATGAACCGGAGTGCCGGCCAGGCTGGCCGAGAACAGCGCCTGGCCCAGATCGCCTTTGCCTTGCAACAGGTCGTGGGCGCCCTGGCGCAGTTCATCCGAGCCGAGGCCGAACATGGTGGTGAAAAAAGTCCGATCCACCGGGCCGAGGAAGGGGGCCAGGGCGTCGTCCGGCAGCGCCTGCCCCGCCGCGTCGAGCAGGGTGTTGCGCAGCCCCTTGCGCCGCTGCACGTCGATACGCCGGCCGGACTGGTTCTCGATTTCGGCGGTGATGCGCAGGTCTTTGTAATCGTGCAGGAAATTGTCCGGAGTCTGGGTATGGATGCCGTAGAGCAGATCGCGGATGGCGCGCAGCAGGGAGCTTTTGCCCGCTTCGTTGCGGCCGTAGATCAGGTGGAAATCGGCGCTGCCGGAGGAAAACTCCAGCGCCAGATCGGTGAACGGGCCGTAGGCGGGGATGGCGAGGCGGCGGAATCTCATGCGCGGCCTATGCCTCGTGTTGCGAACCAGAAATAACGAAACATGAAACGGCGTCTTTTGATGAAACCCCTAAGCGAAGGACTAAGCCGCCAAAAGACGGCGGCCAAGTCCCTGCTTATTCCGCCATGCGTCGTTGCAGCCCCTTGCCGTATACCCCCGCAAGGGGGACGCCGGTTCCGTAAAGCTGCTGAAGCGGCAACGGCTCCGCTGCCCCATACGGCAGCGGGTCTGCGCCTAGCCTGGCGAAAAAATCCATCCGTTTCATTTGTTCCGCTATTTCTGGTTCGCAACACTAGTGGCGCTCCAGCGCGGAGAGCAGGATGCCGCGCACGTCATCGAGCAGGTCGGCACGCTGTTTCGGGGCCAGTTCCGCCTCGACTCCTTCACGCAATTCCGGCGTCAGGATTTTCAGCAGATCGCGCACTTCACCGGGCAAGGCCAGTTCTCCGGCGGCAGCCTGGTCCAGGGTTTCCAGGACGATGCGGGTCAGTTCGTCGCGCGCGGCGAGATCAGCCAGATTCTGACGCGGCGACGTGCGGACTTCGACGTTTTCGACCCAGATGCCGTCCGGCACGCGCTGCGCCTGGTTGATGCACTCGGCACGCAGGCCCGGCAGGTCGCGCTTGAGGGCACTGTGCAGATTCGTGGCACCGACGAGAACGATGCGCGCGGCGAGTAGACGATCTTCCGCCGCAGAAGCGGCCCGACGCAGTTCGTCGCCGATACGGGCATGAACGGTTTCCAGCGCGTCCGCATCGGCGATGTCCAGCTCCAGCCGCGCCCAACGCACCACGTCGAGGGCGCGGAATTCGGCCTCCACCACCTCCAGGTCGTCGCTCACCGTCACCAGCCGGCAACCGCGCGCGCCGCTTTCCCGGATGTGGCGCCCCTGGATGTTGCCGGGATAGACCACCCAGGGATCGCGCGCGAGCACCTGGGGTTGATGCACATGGCCCAGCGCCCAGTACTGGTAACCCTTGCCGGCCAGATCGGCGAGGGAACAGGGCGCGTAGGGATCATGGCCGGGGGCGCCGGTGAGGCTGGTATGCAGAAGGCCGATGTTGAATTGCCCCGGCAGCCGCGCCGGGTAGTTCAGTGCCAGGTTTTCCGGCACCGCGCGTTGCGGGAAACCGCGCCCGTGGATGGCGACGGGCAGGCCATCCACCTTTTTGCTTTCCGCCGCGCGCGTGGAAAAGACCTGCACGTTATCCGGCAGGGTGAGATGCAGGGTCAGCACCGAAGTCGCATCGTGGTTGCCGGCAACCATGTAGACCGGAATCCCCGCCGCCTCCAGGCGCGCCATCTGCCGGGTAAAAAACAGGCCGGTGCTGAAATCCTTCCAGTCGCCGTCGTAGACATCGCCGGCCAGGAGCAGGAAATCCACCTTTTCATCCAGCGCCAGGCGCACCAGATTCTCGAACGCCACCCGCGTCGCCCCGCGCAAGGCGGCGACCGGCGCGCCGTCATAGGCGTCCAGCCCTTCGAGCGGGCTGTCGATATGGGTGTCGGCGGCGTGGAGGAAGCGGAACAAGGTCAGATGGGGACCGAAATGTAGCGCCGGCATCCTTGCCGGCTCGTCTTTGCCAAGCAAAAAACGCCGGCAAGGATGCCGGCGCTACAAAGTGCGCTCAGAGTATCCCCGCCGCGTAGTCCGCCAAGCGCGACCGCTCGCCGCGCGCCAGGGTGATGTGGCCGCCATGCTCCCAGCCCTTGAAGCGGTCCACCACATAGGTGATGCCGGAACTGCCTTCAGTCAGGTAGGGCGTGTCGATCTGCGCGATGTTGCCCAGGCAGACCACCTTGGTGCCGGGTCCGGCGCGGGTGATGAGGGTCTTCATCTGCTTCGAGGTGAGGTTCTGCGCCTCGTCGATGATGAGGAACTTGTTGATGAAGGTGCGCCCACGCATGAAATTGAGCGATTTCACCTTGATCCGGCTGCGCACCAGATCCTGGGTCGCCGCCCTGCCCCACTCGCCGGCTTCCTCGTTGGGCTTGTTGAGCACGTCCAGGTTGTCTTCCAGGGCGCCCATCCAGGGGGTCATTTTTTCTTCCTCGGTGCCGGGCAGGAAGCCGATATCTTCACCCACCGGGATGGTCACGCGGGTCATGATGATTTCGCTGTAGGTCTTGGTTTCCAGTATCTGGGTGAGACCGGCGGCGAGCGTCAGCAGGGTCTTGCCGGTGCCGGCCTGGCCGAGCAGGGAAACGAAGTCGATCTCCGGGTCCATCAACACGTTGAGGGCGAAGTTCTGCTCGCGGTTGCGCGCGGTGATGCCCCAGACGTTGTTCTTGTGATGGGAATAATCCTTCACGGTTTCCAGGGTGGCGGTCTTGCCGGCCACCGCGATGACCTTGGCCTGGAATGGGGTGGGGCCTTCCTGCCAGACGAACTGGTTGACCAGGAAGCTGGGCACCAGGGGGCCGCTCAGGCGGTAGTAGGAACGGTCCTCCTTCTGCCAGGACTCCATGCCACGGCCGTGCTTGTCCCAGAAGTCGGCCGGCAACTCGGTCACGCCGCTGTAGAGCAGGTCGCTGTCTTCCAGCACCTTGTCGTTGAAGTAGTCCTCCGCCGGGATGGCCAGCGCACGCGCCTTGATGCGCATGTTGATGTCTTTCGACACCAGGATGACCTGGCGCGTAGGTGCAGCCTCCTGCAGATACGCCACCACCCCGAGAATCTGGTTGTCCACCTTGCTGAAAGGCAACACGGCGGTGACATCGCTGGTGATCGGGTGGGTTTGCAGGAACAGGCGGCCGCTGGCGGCCTTGCGGCTGTGCTCGGTGAGGGAAATGCCATCCTGGATGTTGAGTTCGGCGGGGCTGACGATTTCTTCCAGGAAGCGGGTGACCTGGCGGGCATTGCGCGCGACTTCGGTCATGCCCTTCTTGTTGTGGTCGAGTTCCTCCAGGGTCGCCATCGGCAGATAGATGTCGTGTTCCTGGAAGCGGTAGAGACAGGTGGGGTCATGCAACAGCACATTGGTATCGAGAACGAACAGCTTGGTCGCGTGCTTGGCCGTGCTCGTGGCGGGCTTGCGCGTTTGCTTCGTCGTGCCGGTCTTGCTCACCATCAGGGTCTCTCCAGTTAGCCGTTGGGTAATTACAGGGTACGCACGAATTCCAACACTTCCTGAGCATGGCCGGGCACTTTCACGCCACGCCATGCTTTCACGACCGTGCCGTCCGGCGCGATCACGAAGGTGCTGCGTTCGATGCCGCGCACCTGTTTGCCATACATGTTTTTCAGTTTCATGACGCCGAATGCTGCGCAGGCCAGTTCGTCCGGGTCGGCGATGAGATCGAAGGTAAACGCTTCCTTGGCCTTGAAGCCCTCGTGCGACTTCACGCTGTCGCGCGAGATGCCGAAGACTTCCCAGCCCAGCGCCTGGAACAGGGCATGGAGATCGCGAAAATCCTGGCCCTCGGTGGTGCACCCGGACGTGTTGTCCTTGGGATAAAAATAAAGGACGACACCGCGCCCTTTGAAATCACTGAGTCTGATGTTCTTGCCGCCGGTGGCGGCAAGATCGAAATCAAGGGCTGCGGGCTGATCCATCGGGTTCTCGTTGAAAAGGGGTCGGGGCCATTATCCGGAGGCACGGGAAGTGCGGCAACAAGCAGTCGGCCGGCGACGGGACTCGCGATACCGCTGATCGAGCCCTTGCCTACTCCTGTTGCACCTGCCCGATCCGCATGCGCAGGTTGAGGTCGTGCTTACGAAAGGCTTCTCTGACGTGAGTGCGCAATTGTTCGTCCGTCCACGGCTTGAAAATGAATTTGTAAACCGCGCCCTCGTTGATGGCGGCGGCGATCACCTGTTGTTCGGCATGGGCGGTCAGCATGATGCGCACCGTGTCGGGGTGAAGTTTCCTGACCTTGCGCAGCAGTTCGATGCCGTTCATTTCCGGCATGCGCTGATCGGAAATGATGACCCCGACAGGATGCGTTGCCAGCAGATCGAGCGCGGCGCGGGGACGATCGGCACGCAGAATTCGGTAACCTTCTTCATGCAGCACACGGGTAAGTGCGTTGAGTATGTTTTCCTCGTCGTCCACCAGCAGCAGCACCCGCTCCTCCTGAATGAACTGGTGCTTGCTTTCCAGCTTGACGCCTTCCCGCAGCAGCTTGCTGATTTCCTGTTCCGGCTCGGGTCGACTGAAATGAAACCCCTGTATTTCATCGCACTGGAGCATGCGCAGGAACTCCTGCTGCTCGGCGGTTTCCACGCCTTCGGCCACGGTTTTCAGGTTCAGGCTGTGGGCCAGGGAAATGATCGCCTGGGATACGGCCGCGTCTTCGGCGCTACTGATGATCTCGCGCACGAAGGACTGATCGATCTTGATGCGATCGATCGGGAAGCGTTTGAGGTAACTGAGCGAGGAATAGCCGGTGCCGAAATCGTCAATGGAAAACTGCACGCCCAGCGCACGCAATTTATGCAGGATGGTGATGGTGCTCTCCGCGTCCTGCATGATCATGCGTTCCGTCAGTTCCAGTTCCAGGCAGTCCGGAGGCAGACCGGTATCACGCAGGACGGCGGCGACGACCTCGTCCAGGTTGATCTGGTTGAACTGGCGCGAAGATAGGTTCACGCCCATGCGGATTTTCGGCAAACCCTCGTCGATCCACGCCTTGAGTCGGGCGCAGGCGGTGCGCAGCACCCACTCGCCGATGGGGATGATGAGACCGGTTTCCTCTGCCAGGGGGATGAAGGCGCTGGGCGAAATCAGCCCGATTTCCGGATGCTGCCAGCGCAACAGCGCTTCCATGCCGATGATGCGGCCATTGTAGAGATCGACCTGCGGCTGGTAATGCAGCACCAGTTCGTTGCGTTGCAGGGCGTGGCGCAGATCGTTTTCCATCGCCAGTCGCTCCATGGCGCGGGTGGTGAGTTCCTCGGTGTAGTACTGATAGTTGTTGCGCCCCTGCTCCTTGGCGCGGTAAAGCGCACTGTCCGCGTTCTTGAACAGGGTGGTGATGTCCCCGCCATCGCCAGGAAAAATGCTGATGCCGACACTGCATGTGACGAAAACTTCATGCCCCTGCAGCATGAAGCTCGCGGCCAGCACGGCGATAATTTTCTGGGCAACGCTGCTGGCAAAACGTGAGTCTTCCAGGTCTTCCAGCAGGATGGTGAATTCATCCCCACCCAGGCGGGAAACCGTATCTTCCTCGCGCACGCATTCATTGAGCCGCTGCGCCACTTCCTGCAACAACAGGTCGCCGACAGGATGGCCAAGCGTGTCATTGATGTTCTTGAAATGATCCAGGTCGAGGAACAGCACCGCCAGGAGGGTGTTGCCGCGGTGGGCGCGCGCCAGTGCATGCTCCATGCGCGCATTGAGCAAAAGGCGGTTGGGTAGACTGGTGAGGGGGTCGTGGTGGGCAAGGTGATCGAGCCTGGATTCCGATTCCTTCATGGCGCTGATGTCGGAGAAGACACCGACATATTGGGTGATCCGTCCGCGCTCATCCTTGACCATGCTGATATTGAGCCATTCCGGATAGAGGTCGCCATTCTTGCGCCGGTTCCAGAGTTCGCCCTGCCAGTGGCCGTTCTCGCGGATGGCGCTCCACATCGAGGCATAGAACTGTTCATCGTGCCGCCCCGATTTCAGGAAGGCGGCGGACTGCCCCACGGCCTTGTCCTCGGCATAACCGGTGATTTCGCAAAATGCCCGGTTGACGGCGATGATGCGGCCATCGGCGTCGGTAATCATCACGCCCTCGGTGGTGTTTTCGAATACCGCCGCTGCCTGGCGCAGCTTTTCCTCCACCGACTTGCGTTGCGTGATGTCCTGCAGCGTCCCGCTCAAGCCGATCACCTTGCCGGCGACATCCCGCGTGGCCTCGGCATGGCCGTAAACCGCACGCTCCTGGCCATTCGGCAGCAGCACGCGAAAGTCAACGGAAAATTCGCCACCCCGGCCGATGGCCAAGGCAAGTGCCCGTTCCACCTTGTCGCGATCATCGGGATGAACCATGCCCAGAACGTCTTTGCGACTCAGTTTGCTGGATTGGGGAGGCGTTTCCAGGATGCGGCAGGCTTCATCCGAAAGCAGGAAGACATCGCCGGCGAGTTCCCATGACCAGCCACCGAGGTGGGCGATGCGCTGCGTTTCCGCCAGCCGTATCTGGTTCTCCATCAGCGCGTCGCGTGTGCGTCGGTGCTCGATCATGCCGGCCAGGGTGTGGGCCACACTCCCGAGAAATTCCACTTCGCGGCCCTGCCGGGCATGACCGTGCTTCAGATACAGCACCATGACCCCGAGCACGCCATTCCTGGAGAGGATGGGCACATTGTAGTGACCGTGCGGCGCCATACCGGGATAGCTGATTTCGTGGCGCGGGTCGAGACAGGCGGCATATTCGATGTCCCGGCTGACGGCGGCACGCCCGCACAGGCAATGGCCGAAGGGCACCCGCGCACACAGGTTCAGCAGGGCCGGGTTGAGCCCGCGCTGGGCCTTGAGGGTCAACACCTCCTCACCACCCTCCACCTGGAAGATGCCGCCCTTGGGCTCGATCGGTAGCCAGGAAAGCGCCAGGATGATGTCCAGCACGCGCTCGAACTGCTGTTGCAGCGAGATGTCCTCCAGGCTGACGCGCAGGATCGTGTTGAGGGCACCCTGTTCCTCGCCTTCGAAGCGAAGCATCTCTTCGCTACGCTTCTGCTCGGTGACGTCGCTACCGACGCAAAGCGCGCGGTTGAACTTGCCATCGCGATTACGCAGGAAAACGAGCTTCCAGGAAACCGAGCGCCGCGCCGCGGTCTCGGTGACGACCGGATGTTCGAACTGTGAAATCAGGGCTTCCTCGCCGGCCATGACACGCTGAAAGGTTTGCGCGGCGGCTTCCCGCTTTCCCTCCGGAAGGAACAGATCGAACCAGATCTTGCCGCTCAGACTGCGGCGGGTGGCATCGACGAGCTCGCAACCGGGCTGGTTGATAAGCATGATCTTGCCGGCAAGGTCGAGAATGGCCATGGCAATATTCGAGGCATCCAGATCGCCCTGAGTCCAGCCGGTTTTCCTGGCCATCACGCTCTCTTTCCATTTGTGGGTTGCCGTTGGGCAATATAGTGCCACGAAATAAAGCCGGCCATTCCGTCCGCAACACGCCTCATGGGGTGGGAAAAATGGCTCTATGTGATTCGTAGTAGATAACGCGTTGCCGTAGGAGCGGGCGCTGTGCGCACGATTTTTGTCCTGCGGGGCACGGTACCAATCGTGCGCACAGTGGCGTAGCCCGGATGCAGCGCAGCGGAATCCGGGGAATGCGGCACCAAACTCCAACCCGGCGCGAGGCGGAGCAAGGCCCCGGATTCCGCCCGCGAGCCGGCAACGCGGGTTCAACGGGCATCGCGGCGGGCGCCATCCGGTCTACGCTGGCTGGAGTTGAGGTCATGAAGTAGAAAATCGACTGAGGGAGGCGGTAACAGCCGAAGGCATGGGGGCGAATTTCAACACCCTGTCAAACCTGTGCGATGCATGTCGAAAATTCTTACAACAGACTCGTCCAATTTGCTGGAATCCGACCAGGAGCATTGATTGCATAAGGAAATATTCGATTGGCTCAAATATTGCTGGTGCGCTGTGGATTGATAGGTTTGAGACAAATTAAATGAAACTGGACAAGACATTGGGGCAATTGTTTGCCGCGACCGCAACCCTCTTTCTGGCCGCTTCGGTACACGCAGGGATTATCGTTTCGTCCTATAGCATGCCGGATGGCGCGGATCTTTACGGCGCCTACTTCGACAACCTCTACAACGGAGCCAGCGACTCGAACAGATATCTATCGGGCGGCACTGGCGACCTGACCGACGGTGTATTGACGAGCTCGGTGGCCGCCGGCTACGGCGCATGGGCGCCGTATGTTCTGTGGATTGGCCAGTCGCCAAAGATTATCTTCGACTTGGGCGGGCTTTACGCACTGACAGACGTGACTGCGTATTTCAAGTACTACCCCCAAGCGGCCGTGTACATCCCGGGCTCGGTGAGCCTGCGCTTCTCCAGCGACGGCGTCAGTTTCGGTTCCGCTCAGCAGCGGCTTTTCGACAACACCGAAAGAGTGCCTGGCGGCAACGACAGCAATGGCATTTATCATTTATTGGGCGGATCTGCGACGGCACAATTCGTCGAATTGACTTTGAACAATGGGCCTGAAAACTACTGGCTCGCGCTCTCTGAAGTCGTGTTCGATGGCGCAACTGCAACTGCCGTGAATAGCGTGCCGGAGCCGGACACCGGCGAACTGCTTTTCGGTGCCGCAATCGCGCTGGGTTTGTTACGCATTCGACAGGAGCCGAAGAGGTCAGCTCGCAGGATGTGGTGAGCGCTTGTGTCCTCGTGTTTCAACATGACTGACTACGAGCTATCTGCTTACAACCCCGCCAGAAATTCGGCCACCGTCTGAACCAGCAGACCATCCGCCTTATCGCGGTCGTTCGTCAGGAAGCCGAAATATCGCCAGTGAGCAGTACATCGGCCTTGCAGGCGAGTGCCGCTCGGTAGATCGGACAGTCCTTGGCAGGCAGACCGGGAGGGCCGTTGCTCTGCCGCGTGCCTGACGTCAGACGCAAATCCCGCACCAAGATTTCCAGGCGATCCAGGCAATCAGGGTATTTGCGAGCGATGTTGCGGCAGGATCACAGCAGGACTCGCGTTTGCGCCCTGTTGTGTGTGGCCTTCCGCATGCGGGAACAGCGTCGGCTGCTGAGTTCACCTTAACCGTTGGTCGCGGTAGGAATACCGGTTACCCGGCACCCCCCGCACAGATCCGTACGTGCGGAATTACCGCATACGGCTCCTGCCTCGGGTCGAACGTGAATCATCGCTGTGACGGGTAAGGATGCACCCGTCGGGGAAGGGGCAGGTATTTCTCTGCCAATAGGCCAAATCGCGCCCACGTCATCGTGCTTTTCTGGCTGCGTCGGTTCAACGCCGCGAACCAGGCGCGGCTTACCTCGTAGCGGAATCCGCGCAGCCTTTTCAGGTTGTCCGGCACCGCATGGTATTTGAAGTAGCCCCGCAAAGTCCGCGTCAGCCAGGCTCCCACTTGCCCGATCGGCTCGTGGCGCCTTCGTTTCAGCTTCTCCCGGATCGCTGCGAGCGTCGCCCGCATCCGTTTCTTCACCGTCAGCCGCAGTATCTTGAACTTCCCCTTGA
>JAUYFG010000258.1 GCA_030690985.1 Pseudomonadota bacterium | reverse complement strand
CCGCATCCATTTGCTTGAGGTCGTGATCGCTGAGTTTGGGCATGCCGTGCTAAGTTCAGATTCCGGGTGAGGTTGCGCGTGTAGGCTTCAGATTGTGCATGACTTTTGGGGAAATATTCAGGGGGGGGCTAAACGATTACGCGTGTGGTTATTGAAATAGCGCTTGCGCCGCACCTTGGCCCAGGCGGAATAAATCCCCAGGGTCAGCACGCTCAAGGCCAGATTGACGATCCAGATGCGGAAATATTCACCCCCATTGCCGGTGAATTGAAACGGATAGATACGACTTCCCTCAGCCATGGAACTCCCCCTTATTGATCATATTGGTCATTGGCGGGCGAACTATCCGCCAGAAACGAATATGAAAAAAGGTGGAGTTGGCCGATAAGCCGGGTTTTGTCGTGGGCAACCATTCATCTGGGACGACGGTCACCCGTCGCCTCTAGCAGCCTACCCGCAGGCTCGGCGGACCGCCGATGTCAAAAGACGCGCCTGCCTATTTGGCCTTGCTCCGGGTGGGGTTTGCCGTGCCATCCGTGTTGCCACGTCTGCGGTGAGCTCTTACCTCGCCGTTTCACCCTTACCTGATCCGATCTTGCGATCGGCCATCGGCGGTTTGCTCTCTGTTGCACTTTCCGTCGCCTTGGGCCGAAGACTTGCGTCTCCGACTTATAGCGCCCAGGTGTTACCTGGCACCCTGCCCTATGGAGCCCGGACTTTCCTCCATGCAGCGAACTGCACAGCGGTTGCCTGGCCAACTCCGGCGCGCAGTATACGGGGCATACACGACATGGCCCGGATGGAATGCAATGAAATCCGGGAGTTCGTGGGCCCATTCCCGGATTCCGCTGCGCTGCATCCGGGCTACGCTGCTGGCTAAGGCTCGGGTGGCACGACAACTCGCAGTTTCCGCAAATGCTCGCGCACGTTCTCATCAGTCAGATCAGCGACAAAGCGGGGACAGGCGCTCGCCAAGTCGGGGTATTCCTGAATGCGGGCGAGCAAGGCATCGGCATCCCAGACCAGACCAAACTCATCGATGGATGAGGGGAGCGCGTCATTGGCGTATTTCGACAGGAATCGCTCCAGTCCTTCCCGCGTCTCACACAGGTGCTCCACCGCCGCCCAGACCGGGCCATAGTCCACCCGCTCTCCCAGTCGCGCCCATAAGAACAGGACGTCATGCAGCTTGGGCTGTTGTATCAACAAACCCTGGTCATACAACTGCTGGGCTTTGTTCTTCCACATGCCTATTGCTTGGCTCAACAACGCCTTATCCAAGACAAGGGGGGCGTCTCCAGGCTCATAGCCCTCGCCCAGCTTTTGCGCCCATATCCGACCTGAACGACCATCAGATGACAAGCATTCGGCGCTGATAAAAAGTGGTGCGGATTCAATCAATTTCATCGCCACGGCGGGACGCGCGGTCACTGGTTGCGTGACCAGTATTTCAAGAATCAGGTTGATAAAACGCCTATTGAGATGGCTATCCAAGAGACCTTCGGAATCCATCTGTGCCGAGAACTGCGCGAGGACGGAGAGCACGGCCTCAGGGTTTTGCATCTGTATGGCAGGCACATACCGTGTGGCATAGCGCAGCCAGCTTTTCCAACCCTCCGCATCGAGTCCCGCCAGGGTGGTTTGCATGGCAGGCGGGTCCGCAAACAAGGCATGGAAATCACCTGCGTCCGGCACGTCTTCCAGCCCGCACCCCTGCAACAGGCGCGCCAGTTTTTCCGTATCCGCTATGCGCCAGTGCGCGCTTGCCTGTTCATTCCGGGTCTTGTTCGTATAGGGAAACAGGAAAGTGCATGCCTTCTCAGCCAGTTGTTGCTGTCCGATCCCTTCTGGAAGGTGCCGTTTCCAGCGCTCTTGCAGCTTTTCATCGCCAAGCCATTCTCCCCAATCAAAATCGGCTCCCGACCAAGCGCCGCTGAATCGGACGCCTGTGAACTCATCCGGATTCTCGCGAACAACCCGCGCCAATTCTGGAAACGCTTGCGCCATCGCCTCGAACACCAGCACATCGCAGGCATTGACCGCGCCCTTTGTCGCCTGCCAACTGAGCCGCAGATGGTTGGACAGCCTGACGATATGGCGAGGGTGCTTGGCCAAGGCGGCGGCAAGGCCGATGGCTTCATCCCACAAGGCTGCCTCGAACGGCAGCAACTCTCGCTCAATGTCGCGCAAAACCTGCTTGAGCGTCGCGTCGGCAAAGCGGGTGGCCTGCCAGGGAAACATCGGCGGGATGCGGTAGGAAACCTGCACGATCTTTTCCAGGTAGGCGCTGCCTTCGTCCCCGGTCTCGGAAAGCGCTCTGGCTACCTGGCCGGCATCGAAAGCCAGCAGGTAGGTGACATGGCGAAAGTCGGCGACGGATTTGATGAGTTGGAAAACCGTGCGGATTTCTTCTCGGTTCAATCTATCCAGGTCGTCGAGGATGACCACCACGCTTTGCCCAAGCGCATCGAGCGCCTGTTCCACCGCAGCCTTGGCGCCTTCGACGCCTTTGCTCTTTTCCAACGACTGGCGCAAATCCGCGACGAGTTCATCGCCGGCTTTTGTGGCCTGTTCGGCAACACCCGCTACCGCGCCCGCGATCTGGCCTACTAATCCGGGCACGTATTTCAGGTGCTTGAGGTGACGCAGCAGACGCAGGTAATCCACGATACGTTTGCCGGCCTCGATTCCCTTGGCGGCGTCTTTGCCTGGAAGAGAAACATCGAGCCGCGCCGCCAGTTCGATCAAAAATGTTTCTATCAGCGCATCCAGTCCGCTGATGCGCCAGGGATTGAAGTCCAGCACCACCGGCGCGGGTTCGATGGCCTGCAACTCCTCCTTGACCCAGCCAAGAAGCGTGGATTTCCCGCTACCCCAGGCGCCATCGATGGCGACGACCAGTCCCCCCGCAGCGTGATAAGGCGAGGCCACGCTGTGTGCCAGATTCTGCGCAAACGAACGCCGATTGAAGGCGTCGTGGGTTCCGGGGGCGTCGTTATTCATCACTAATTTCCTCCCACATCAAATCAACGCCTCCAGCCCCTTGCGATCCAGCAGGTTGAGCAGTTTCAGCGATGGCCCGCTCGGGTGTTTATCGCCGATTTCCCATTGCCGTACCGTGGAGAGGCTGGTGTTGAGGACGGTAGCCAGCACTGCCTGGCTGAGTTTGTAACGGTCGCGCAGGGCGCGGATGTTTTCGCTGGAATAAGTCGGTACGGGTTCCAGGCAGAGCGCGTCGTAGTGCCGCATGCTGCGTTTGTCGATGAAGCCTGCGGTGTGAAGATCGCGTGCGGTTTCGTGGACGGCATCGAGGATTCGGCTTTCAGTTTTTTTCGTCATGGCATATCTCCTGCAAAACTTCTTGCTCGACATGGGTGTTCAGTTCCTCGGAACTGAGCCGCAACAAGTCATCGGCCAAGGCGCGGAGCGCCTCCAATTCCCTTGCGCTGATGTTGGCGCGATCATTTTTTTCGAAACCGAACAGGAAGAACCACCTGTCGTCCTTGTTCGTCCCCACCAAAGTGCGCGCGCTGCCGCTCTTACCCCTGCCGGGCATTGGAACGCGCTTTTTGATCACACCACCACCGAGATCGGCATCGATCAAGCCGCTTTCCATTTCCGAAACGGCTGTGCAGAGGGCGCTGTCAGTTAGTTCCGTCTTGCGCATCCAGCGGCAGAAGTAGCGCGTCTTGAAGACCCGGCCCATGCTCATTCTATATCACCCAGTGTTATATCTTTTAAAGAATCCGTTCAATTACCTCCCACCATCGCCTACATTCCTTGGCCGTATGGCGGGATTGATGGGCACGCTGCGCTTGGCCCTTCTACGATTTCTTCCGCGACACCGGATACCGCACATGCTCCACCAGGGCCTGGGTGGCGGCGTCGGGGGCGGGGGTGAGGAGGCTGACCACGACGATGGCGAGGAAGCCGGCGGGGATGCCGAAGATGCCGGCGGAGATGTCCGAGATGTCGAACCATTTGGCCATGCCGTAGAACTTCACGCCGAGCAGGTAGTACAGGGTGAGGCCCATGCCGACCAACATGCCGGCGATGGCGCCCTGGCGGGTGGCGCGTTTCCAGAAGATGCCCAGCACCAGGGCGGGGAAGAAGCAGGCGCCGGCGATGGAAAAGGCCCAGGCGACCATCGACAGGATGGTGTCCGGGCGCTGCGCGGCGGCCCAGGCGGCCAGCAGCGCCACCACCAGAAGCAGGGATTTGGCCAAGGTGATGCGGCGACCGGTGCTGGCATCGGGATTAATCATCTTGTAGTAGACATCGTGCGAGAGGGCGTTGGCGATGGTGAGCAGCAGGCCATCGGCGGTGGACAGTGCCGCCGCCAGCCCGCCGGCCGCCACCAGGCCGGCCACCACGTAGGGCAGGCCGGCGATCTCCGGGGTGGCCAGGACGATCACATCCGGGTTCAGGGTCAATTCCGCCAGTTGCAGGATGCCGTCGCGGTTGATGTCCTCCACCGCCACCAGGCCCACCTTGGCCCATGAGGCCACCCAGGCCGGCAGGTCGGCGATCGAGGTGCCGATGAGGTTGCTGTACACCTCGTATTTGGCGAACACCGCGTAAGCCGGCGCGGTGAAATACAGCAGAAAAATGAAGAACAGCGACCAGACCACGGATTCGCGCGCTTCCCGCACCGAGGGGGTGGTGTAGTAGCGCATCAAGATGTGCGGCAGCGCCGCCGTGCCCACCATCAGGCAGAAGGTGAGGGCGAGAAAGTTGAGCCGCGCGCTGTCGCGCTCTTTGGCGCTCTCGCCGGGGAAGGCCTCGCCATGCGGCTGCAGCGGCCGCGCCTTGTCCTGCGCTTCCTGCATTTCCCGTTGCCAGCGTTCCCGACTCGCCGCGCCGACGTTGGCCTGGGCGCCGGACGCGTCGATCTGCTGCAATTTCGCTGCGATGGCCTGGGCGCGCGCCGCATAGGCATCGCGCACCTCGATTTGCGCCGGGTCGGCCATGATTTCCCGTTCCCGCACCGCGATCTTCTGCATCACCTCGCCGTAGACCAGTTGCGGCACCGGCACGTTGGTGACCTTGTAGGACATGAACACCACCGGCATCAGGTAGGCGATGATCAACACGATGTATTGCGCCACCTGGGTCCAGGTCACCGCGCGCATGCCACCCAGGAACGAGCACACCAGGATGCCGCCGAGGCCGACGAAAACGCCGGTCTCGAACGTGATGCCGAGGAAGCGGCTGGTGATGATGCCGACGCCGAATACCTGCGCGGTGACATAGGTGAACGAGGCCAGAATCGTGCCCACCACGGCGATGCCACGCACCGTATTGCCACCGCTGTTGTCGCCATAGCGGGCGCCCATGAAATCGGGAATGGTGAACTGGCCGAACTTGCGCAGGTAAGGCGCCAACAACAGCGCCACCAGCACATAGCCGCCGGTCCAGCCCATCACGAAGGCCAGGCCGTCGTAACCCTTCTGGTACAGCGTCCCGGCCAGGCCGATGAAAGAAGCGGCGCTCATCCAGTCGGCGCCGGTGGCCATGCCGTTGTACACCGCCGGTACGCGCCGCCCGGCCACGTAGAACTCATCGACATCCGAAGTGCGGCTGATGATGCCGATGCCGGCATAGAGCGCCACGGTCGCCGTCATGAAAGTCCAGCCGATCCACTGTTCCGGCATGCCCATGTACTCGGCCACCGCCAGCGCGAGCAGGAACATGACGAAGCCGCCGGTATAGAAGCTGTAGTAGCGGAACAGGGTGCGGAGGAAGACCTTGCGCATGCGCGGGGAGCGGCGGCCGGGGGGACGTGGGGATTGTAGACCCAGGGGCACGCCCCAATATGGCGGGGGTTGCCACTTCACCGCCAACCGCCATGAATCCCCTGCTCGACTTCTCCGGCCTGCCCCGTTACGCCGAAATCCGCCCCGAACACGTCAGCCCGGCCGTCGATCAATTGCTGGCGGAAAACCGCGCGCTGGTCGAGCGCCAGTTGAGCGTGGCCGCTACCTGGGACGCCTTCGTCGTGCCGATGGACGATGCCAACGAGCGCCTGTCGCGCGCCTGGGGCCAGGTATCGCACCTGCATTCGGTGCTGGACAGCCCGGAACTGCGTGAGGTCTACAACGAAAACCTGCCCAAGATCACCCAGTACTACGCCGAACTCGGCCAGCACGAAGGCCTGTTCAAACAATACCAGGCGCTCGCCGCCGCACCGGAATTTGCCGGCCTCAGCACGGCGCGCCAGAAGATCATCGACAACGAACTGCGCGATTTCCGCCTCGGCGGCGCCGATCTGGCAGATGCGCAAAAACCGCGTTTCATGGAAATCCAGGAAGAACTGGCCAAGCACTCCGCCAAGTTCGAGGAAAACCTGCTCGACGCCACCCGCGCCTGGTCGAAGTTCATCGACGACGAAGCCGAGCTCGCCGGCCTGCCCGACGATGCCAAGGCGATGTTCAAGGAAATGGCGGAAGCCGATGGCAAGCAAGGTTGGAAGCTCAACCTGCAAGCGCCCTCCTTCATGCCCATCGTGCAGTACTGCGACAACCGCGCGCTGCGCGAGGAGATGTACCGCGCCTACACCACCCGCGCCTCCGAATTCGGCGCGGCGGAACTGGACAACACCGCGCTGATTTCAAGCATTCTCGAACTCCGGCAGGAAGCCGCGAAGATGCTGGGCTTCGACTCCTACGCCCAGGTCTCGCTGGAACCCAAGATGGCCGAGAGCCCGGCGGAAGTGCTGGATTTCATGAACGAACTGGGACAGCGCGCCAAGCCCTACGGCGAACGCGACATGGCGGAACTGCGTGAATTCGCGGCTTCGACGCTCGGCCTGAACGACCCGCAAGCCTGGGATATGGCCTACGTCAGCGAGAAGCTGCGCGAGACGCGTTATGCCTACTCGGAAAACGAGGTCAAACAGTATTTCCAGGAACCCCGCGTGCTCGCCGGCCTGTTCCGCGTCATTGCTTCCCTCTACGGCCTCGCCATCGTTCCCGACAACGCGCCGCTCTGGCACGAGGACGTGCAGTTCTACGCCATCAACGACCCGGCCGGAAACCGGGTCGGCCAGTTCTATCTCGACCTGCACGCGCGCGACAGCAAACGCGGCGGCGCCTGGATGGACGACGCCATCACCCGGCGCCAGACCGGGAGCGGCATCCAGACCCCGGTGGCCTATCTCAACTGCAACTTCACCCGGCCGGTGGGGGGCAAGCCGGCGCTCCTGACCCACGACGACGTCATCACCCTGTTCCACGAATTCGGCCACGGCCTGCACCACCTCATGACGAAAGTGGAAGACCTCGGCGTCTCCGGCATCAGCGGCGTCGAATGGGACGCGGTGGAACTGCCCAGCCAGTTCATGGAAAACTTCTGCTGGGAATGGGACGTGGTGAAACACATGACCGCCCACGTCGATACCGGCGCCCCCCTGCCGCAAGACCTGTTCGACAAGATGCTCGCCGCCAAGAACTTCCAGGCCGGCATGCAGACCCTGCGCCAGATCGAGTTCTCCCTGTTCGACATGCACCTGCACCACGACCTCGCGGAAGGACAAACCGCACTGCAACTGCTGAACGAGATCCGCAAGCAAATCGCCGTGGTCATCCCGCCCGACTACAACCGCTTCCCCAACAACTTCTCCCACATCTTCGCCGGCGGCTACGCGGCCGGCTACTACAGCTACAAATGGGCGGAAGTCCTCTCCGCCGACGCCTACAGCCTGTTCGAGGAAGAAGCCGGCAGCCACGTCGGCGGCGTGTTGAACCCCGAAGTCGGCCACCGCTTCTGGAGCGAAATCCTCGCCCAAGGCGGCAGCCGCCCGGCCATCGAATCGTTCAAAGCGTTCCGGGGAAGAGAACCGACGATTGATGCGCTGTTGCGGCATAACGGGATGGCTTGAGCCAGCGATCGCGCCCGGAAACGCCGCAACCTCCCCGCATCCCGGAGTTCCGCCATGCAAATCCTCGTCGACGTACCCTCCAACCTGCCGGACGCCTTACAGCGCACCCCCCAGGAATTCGCCCAGGAAGCCCGCATGGCGATGGCGGTGAAACTCTATGAAATGAAACGTCTTTCTTCCGGTATGGCGGCCACCCTGGCGGGCGTCAGCCGGGTGTCCTTCCTCGGCGACCTCCACGGAAGTCGATGCCTTTCTGTCCGCGCCCAAACAAGCCGCATCCGCAATGACTTGGCGACACGGCCTCTCCAAGAAGGATGTGCAGTGGTGGAAATGGGAAAGCGCGATCGGACTCGGCGGCGTGTTTACGGAAGGCACGCGCGTCATAGTCCAGTGGCGACCGGCGGTCGGCGCCGCGCAGGTCAAGATCAACTGCGGCATCTTCTACCGGAATGAACGTGTGCATGCGTTGGATGTAGATCAGGATGGGCAACACACCAACAAAGTCGGGCAGGGTCGACCGCTATTCGGCCAACGCATCGGGCCGGGCACACACGAACACACCTGGTCTGAGGGCGGTTACGGATATGCGGAGCCACTGCCGGACTTCACTGGTTTCTCCGCCTTGTTCGCCTACTTCTGCGACAAGGCGAATCTGGAAGTGAAGGGTGGCTTCAAGGCGCCGCCCAGTGAACAACTCAACCTGCCACTGCTATGAACTGCGCAAACCTGCTGGAAGACATGGGCTTTATCTGTGCCCCGCGCAACGACGGCGCGTTGCGGCTCTGGTCCCCCTTCACCTTCGAGGATGGCGAGCATCTGGGGGTGTTCGTGGAGCCTAGCGGCCAGGGTCAATGGCTGGTCACCGACCATGCCGATGCCCTCATGCACGCCAGTGCGCTCGGCGCGAACCTCAGTAAAGCGCGCCTGGCACGGGTGCGGGATCGGCTGGGTGAGGTACAGCTTTCCGATGGTGGTGCGCTACGCCTGGTCAGCAGCCAGGACGGTCTGCCTAATGCCGTCACGGCGGTGCTCAACGCCGCCATAGTGATCAGCCATGCCGAACGCGACTGGTTGCCGAAGACCCAGGAAGAACGCTTCAACACGCTTGTTGGCAAGGAACTGAAAACCGTGGCGGGCTCTCATCTGTTGGAAAAGGTGGCCGTCACCGGCGTCTCCGGCCACCAGATCGAATTCCCCTTCGCGGTGAACAACCCCGAAACCGGCCTGCAATACATCCAGACCGTCGCCTGCGGCGATGAACGGCTGGATTGGGGTGACGTATACAAGGCAGGCGGCAAGATGCTGGACCTCAAATCCGCCGGTGCGGAAGACGACCAGCGCATCGTGATCGTGGAAGACCAGCCCGGCGACGAAGACCTGGGCAAGGCCATCACCTTGTTGAGCTACACCGCGATGGTGCTGCTCTATAGCCACCGGGCGCAGTGGTTGCCGCGCTTTGGCTTGGCGATCTGAGCCAAGCCTGAAACGGTAACGGCGCGTAGGTCGGGCCAGCGCAGCGTAACCCGACAATTCGTATGGACATAGGACTCGTCGGGCTACGGCGCAAAAGCTGCGCCTGACCCGACCTACCTTTCCAGCTTCACCCGAATCTCGCTCCCACCCGCTACTGCCTGCCCGGACCAGGGCGCGTAGCCCGGCGCCAGGATTTGCAGGGTCGCGCCGGATTCCACCTCGGGGCCGGGGAGGGTCAATTTGAAATAGCCGTTGTCGCCGCTGCGCGTCTCATGCCCGGACATGCCGATGCGCGCGCCGGCAATCGGCTTGCCCTGTTCGTCCACGATGTAGCCGGTGAACAGCGCCGGCCTGGCGCGCACCGCCAGATACACGCCTTCCGCATCCAGTTCGAGGCGATCCTGGGCCGCCTCGTAGCCGGCGGCGCCGTCATAGCGCACCGGCACGGCCTGCCCCCGGAAATGTGCCGGGATGCCCGAGAAAAACGCCGCGCCCTGGGTGGACACCTCCGCCCCGCGCGGATCGCCGCCCAGGATCAACACCACCCGGCCCGACGCGACCGGCTGATTGGCCAGGTCAGCCCGCTGCACATAGACGGTGACGGCAAACGCAGGGGGATTCTGCGTCAGCCAGAAGCCCAGGATCGGCAACAGAAAGAACACCAGCACCGGCCCGCCCAGTTTCAGTTTCCCGCCCAACACCTCGCCCTTGTAAGTGGCATGAGACTTGGGGCCATCGAAGAGAATCGCCGCCACCGCCACCCCCAGCGGGATCAGCGCCATGAAGAACAGGCGCCCCTCCAGCCCGAGGCGCACCAGCGTGTCCGCCTGCCAGATCAACAAGCCGATGTAGAACAGCGCCGCGACCAAGGCGAGGAGGGCGTAGCGGAGAAAATCGGGTTGTCTGGGCATGTCGGCGGGGCCTATTTCGGCAAACGATCGAGATTCGCCTGCACCTTGCGCACATAAGGCATGAAGGTCTCGGGGCTACGCGCGGCGAACTCCCGGTAGATGGAGAGCGCCTCGTCATAGGCCTTGCGCGCGGCCTCCATGCGGTTCTGGTTGCGGTGCAGAACGCCCAGGTTGTTGAGGGTCGTCGCCACATAAGGCCGGTAGGTCTCCGGGTTGGCGCGGGCGAGGTCGCGGTAGAGGGTCAGCGCCTATTCATAGGCTTGGCGCGCTTCCTCCATGCGGTTCTGGACGTTGTGCAGGAGACCCAGGTTGTTGAGGGTCATCGCCACATCGGGCCGGTAGGTCTCCGGGTTGGCGCGGGCGAGATCGCGGTAAATGGCCAGCGCCTCGTCATAGGCCTTGCGCGCTTCCTCCCTGCGGTTCTGATTGCTGTGCAGGACGCCCAGGTTGTTGAGGGTGCCCGCCACATAAGGCCGGTAAGTCTCCGGGTTGGCGCGGGCGAGGTCGCGGTAGATGGCCAGCGCCTCCGCATAGGCCTTGCGCGCTTCCTCGAAGCGGTTCTGGGTGACGTGCAGGTTGCCTAGGTTGTTGAGGATCGTCGCCACATAAGGCCGGTAGGTCTCCGGGTTGGCGCGGGCGAGGTCGCGGTAGATGGCCAGCGCCTCTTCATAGGCCTTGCGCGCTTCCTCCCTGCGGTTCTGGTCGCTGTGCAGGTTGCCCAGGTTGTTGAGGGTCGTCGCCATATCGGGCCGGTAGGTCTCCGGGTTGGCGCGAGCGAGCTCGCGGTAGATAGCCAGCGCCTCTCAGGGCTAATTTGCCCCATCCCAAATCCATAAGTGACACAACGGGTTAAGCGAGGTTGCTGGACAAGCGCCATGCTGAACGGTATAAGAAGGGGATGGCGAGCGCCCCCTTCCCCGATCCGTCCTTGCTGCTGAAGTC
>JAUYFG010000256.1 GCA_030690985.1 Pseudomonadota bacterium | reverse complement strand
GACTTCAGCAGCAAGGACGGATCGGGGAAGGGGGCGCTCGCCATCCCCTTCTTATACCGTTCAGCATGGCGCTTGTCCAGCAACCTCGCTTAACCCGTTGTGTCACTTATGGATTTGGGATGGGGCAAATTAGCCCTGAGGGTAGCACGTTTTTGGCTTGACCTGAATCAAGAACGGGGGGCGGTTGTGGCCGCCGGGTATCGGGCACAATAGCGGCTGCTTGCTCGCGGGAGGCTCTGATGGAATGGCTGTGGTGGCATTGGGTGGTGTTGGGACTGGGGCTGATCGCCCTGGAAATGCTCGCGCCCGCGTTCTATCTGATCTGGTTCGGGCTGGGCGCCTTGCTGACCGGCATGCTCGCCGCTCTACTGCCGCTGGGATTCACGGGCCAGTGGGTGGTCTGGAGCCTGTCCTCGGCCCTGATGGTGGGCATCTGGATGAAGTTCTTCCGCAACCCGGACCGCACCCAGGCCGGACAAGCCTCGGGCGGCGCGCTTGGCATGGTCGGTCTGGTAACCCGTCCGGTCGATGAACTGAGCCAGGGCGAAATATTGTTTCAGCGCCCGGTATTGGGCTCCGACCGTTGGCCGGTGGTGGCGGACCAATCGATTGCCGCAGGCACCCGGGCGCGCGTGGTGGATGTATTGGGACAAACCCTGAAAGTCGAGCAAATCTAGGAGATTCACATGGGCGGCGAAATCGTATCCATCGTATTGATTCTTTTCCTGTTCATCACCCTCTGGAAGGGGGTGCGTATCGTCCCGCAGGGCGAGGAATGGGTGGTCGAGCGGCTCGGCAAATACCTGAAAACCCTGATGCCCGGCCTGCATCTCCTGGTGCCCTATATCGACAACCTGGCCTACAAGGTGACGACCAAGGATCTGATCATGGACATCCCGCAGCAGGAGGTGATTACCCGCGATAACGCGGTGCTGATCACCAATGCCATCGCCTTCGTGAAAGTCACCGATACGCAGAGCGCGGTGTATGGCGTCACCAACTTCCAGATGGCGGTGATGAACCTGGTGCAGACCAGCCTGCGCGCCATCATCGGCGACATGGATCTGGATCAGGCGCTGTCCAGCCGCGATCAGATCAAGGCGCGCCTGAAAGCGTCCATCGCCGACGATGTGGCGGACTGGGGCCTGACTGTGAAATCGGTGGAAATTCAGGACATCAAGCCCTCGCTCACCATGCAGAAATCCATGGAAATGCAGGCCGCCGCCGAACGTGAGCGCAAAGCCACAGTGACCCGTGCCGAAGGCGACAAACAGGCCGCCATCCTGGAAGCCGAAGCCCGCCTGGAATCCGCCAAGCGCGATGCCGAAGTGCAGGTGCGCCTGGCTACCGCCAGCGCCGAGGCGATCAGGCTGGTGGCCCTGGCGCTGCCCGACCGGGAACTGCCGGCGCTGTATCTGCTTGGCGAAAAATATGTGAGCGCGTTGAAGTCACTGGCCAGCGCCGAAGGGAGCCGTACCGTGATTTTGCCGGGTGATCTGATGAAATCCCTGGAAGGCTTGCTCGGCAGCAAGAAGTGAATCCTGTTCGCACGGTTACGATCATCTTGAAATATCGGGCTAGCAAGTTAAAGTGAAGTCTAAAGATTTCGCCATAACCACCGATGTTTGCTACATTGCACTTGTGTTTCCAGTGCAGCCCAAGGAGTAATGATGAAGAAGTCGCTGCTGATTTTCTCGCTACTGGCTTTCCTGGCCTCGCCCATGGTGGCCGTGCCCGACGTAGAGGCGGCGCAACAAGGCAAGGCGAAGGTCACCAAGGCCAAAGCTCAAGCCAAGGCGAAGAAGTCGAAACATTCGAGCAAGGCTAAGGCGAAGGGCAAGAAGCACGTTCGCGCTGGAGCGCGCAAGTTTGTCGCCAAGCCCATCATGACGCCGCTACGCGCGGTGTCCTATGACAAGTCCTGGCATGACGCAGACCTCAACCTGCGCTCCGCCGCTGTCCTGGTGGTCGACCAGAAAACCGGCGAAGCGCTCTACTCCAAGAACGTTGATGTCCCCACCGCCATCGCCTCCATCACCAAGTTGATGACCGCGATGGTCACGCTGGATGCCGAACTCGACCTCAACGAAGAGGTCGTGATCGGTAGTGAGGATGTGGATCGGCTCAAGGGCACCGGCTCCCGCCTGGCCCTGGGCACGCGCCTGACCCGCGAGGAATTGCTGCATCTGGCCTTGATCGCCTCGGAGAATCGCGCGGCCGCCGCACTTTCCCGCGCCTATCCCGGTGGTCGCGGGGCATTTGTCGCCGCCATGAACCGCAAGGCGCGCGAACTCGGCATGAAGGACAGCCATTTCATCGACGGAACCGGCCTCGATAGCGGCAACCGCGCCACTGCCGCCGACTTGGTGAAGATGGTGGACGCAGCCCACCGGTATCAACTGATACGCCAGATCACCAGCACCGGCAGCTATGACGTGTCCGTGCCGGGAACCCGAGTGGTGCGGGTGCGGGAAAACGGCAGGACGCACAAGGTTGCCCGTTCGGTGCAGCGCCACATCGCCTTCAATAACACCAACAGCCTGACCCGCAATCAGGATTGGGACATCGGCGTCTCGAAAACCGGTTTCATCAACGAAGCCGGCCACTGCCTGGTGATGCAGACCCAGATCGCCGAGCAGAAAGTCATCATCGTGTTGCTGGACTCCTGGGGGAAATGGAGCCGTATCGGTGATGCTCAACGTATCCGCAAATGGCTGGAGCACGACAGCAAGATCGTCAGCCATCAACCGCCGCGCTCGGCAACTTGATAGCACCAGCCCTCTCCATGAAAAAAGCGGTTTCGACCGCTTTTTTTTTATGGTTCGCGGACTCTGCCCGCCACCAGCGCGGGTTTTAGTCATGCTGATATACAAAAAACTTGATAGCCATCAAGGAAGTGTGGGCTGGCTCATTCCTACTATCCGCCCCCAGACGGCGCAGTGTCTGTAGATGTCGCGCTGCCCCATTCCCCCCACCAAGGAGACATAAATGAAGCTGTCCCTGTTTGCCCTGTTGGCAGCCGGCCTTTTTGCCGCGAGTGCCCAGGCTGCCCCGACCAAGACCGAGGCGCTGGCCGCCACCTGCAACAACTGCCACGGCGTCAACGGCGTTTCCGTCGGGCCGACCATGCCCAATATCGGCGGCCTGTCCGAGCCCTATCTCAAGAACATGATGTTGCAGTGGAAGAGCGGCGAGCGTTACTCCGCCACCATGGGCCGACTGATCAAGGGCTACAGCGAAGAGCAGATCGCCGACCTCGCCAAGCATTTCTCCAAGCTGCCCTGGACGCCTGTGGTGCAGAAGGCCGACGCCGCCGTGCTGGCCAAGGGCAAGGCCGCCACCGAGCGTTGCGAGACCTGCCACGGCGATACCGGCGGCAAGCCTGACGATGTCGACACCCCGATGCTCAACGGCCAGTGGGCGCAGTACATCCAACTGGAAATGATGAAGTACCGCGATGACTCCGTAAAAATGCCGCACAAGAAAATGCGCGGCAACAGCAAGAAACTGGATGAGTCTGATCTCTCAGCTGTCGCCCAGTACTACGCCGCCCAGCCCAAATAAGGAGACCAGCATGAGATTCAATCGACGCGAATTCATCAAGACCCTTGCCGCCACCTCGGTCATCGTCCCTCTGTCCGCCTGCGCGGCGCCCTCTGGCCGTTCCGCCAGCGGCAAAGCGCGCGTGGTGGTGGTCGGCGGCGGCTTCGGCGGTGCCACTGCCGCCAAATACCTGAAGATGGGCGATTCCAGCCTCGATGTGACGCTGGTTGAGCGTAACAAGACGTTCACTTCCTGCCCGATGTCCAACGAAGTGCTCTCCGGCGAGATCGACATCGCCAAACTGGAAGTCGGCTATGGCGGCCTGATCAAGCGTGGCATCAACGTGGTGTTCGATGACGCCACCGCCATCGACCCCGCCAAGAAGACGGTCTCCCTGAAGAGCGGCAAGACCCTGAGCTACGACGCCCTGGTACTTTCGCCGGGCATCGACTTCAACTACGCCGGGATTGAGGGACACAGCGAGGAACTCGCCCATACCGTACTGCCGCATGCCTACAAGGCGGGTGCACAAACCCTGATGCTGAAGAAGCAGTTGCACGCCATGAAGGATGGCGAAACCTTCATCATCACCGTGCCGCCCGGCCCCTTCCGTTGCCCGCCCGGCCCTTACGAGCGCGCCTCCCAGGTCGCCAATTACTTCAAGCACCACGGCCTGAACAAGTCCAAGGTGCTGATCCTGGACGCCAATGATTCCTTCTCCAAGAAGGGCTTGTTCGAGCAGGCATGGAAGCTGCAATACCCCGGCATGATCGAGTGGGTGCCCGGTGCCTCGGACGGCAAGGTGCTCAAGATCGACGCGAAAACCAAAACCGCCTACACCGGCTTCGGCGAACACAAGGCTGACGTGCTCAACGTCATCCCGCCGCACCATGCCGGCAAGATCGCCAAGAACGCAGGCCTGACCAATGCCAAGGGCTGGTGCGAAGTTGACATGCTGACCATGGAATCCGCCGTACAGAAAGACATCTGGGTGGTGGGCGATTCCTGCGTGCATGGTGAACTGCCCGTTTATGGCGCGCCCAAATCTGCACACATGGCCAGCACCCAGGCCAAGGTGGCGGCCGCCGCGATTCTCGCAAAATTCAGTGGCCAGCCGGCACCTGAGCCCTACTTCGTCAACACCTGCTACAGCGTGACCGCGCCGGGTTGGGGCTTCTCAGTGGTGCACATCTATCGCGTGAAGGACGGCAAGCTGGTCTATGCCACCGATGCCGGCGGCGTGTCCCCCGTGGATGCTCCCGCGATCCAGCGCAAGCTGGAATCGCAATATCAGGTGGGCTGGTTCAACAACATCATGGCGGATGCATTCGCCTGATTTTACGAAGCTGACTTAGATTGGATTTGAAGGAGGCCTATGACTGACGCGCGACCGACGACTACCGACGTTTAACCAAGCCGGTGGGCCCGCGCCATTCGTTGCGTTATATGGGCCACCACAGAAGCAAGACCTTTCAGGAGACTGACCATGACATTGAAACAAGTAGCAAGCCGTCTGGCGATGGGACTGGCAGCAGCCCTGTTCGCCTTCGGCGTGCAGGCGGCTGTGGATATCCCCGGCCCGAAACTGCCGCCGCCGGAAGCCGCCAAGGCGCCGCCGATCATCCCGGTGGAAGCCAAGAAGTGTTATTCCTGCCACGAGGACGTCGAGGAATTCCACACCAAGGGCCGCCACGCCACGGTGAATTGCGCGCATTGCCACGACAATGCCGCCGAGCACCAGAAACTGGCCAAGAGCAAGGACATCGGTGTGCGTCCGAACACCATCAAGGACCATCGCGCCTGCGCCACCTGCCACGTCGAGCAGTACAACACCTTCGTCCAGACCAACCTGGAATCGAAGGCACGCGTCGAGAAGGCGAACTACAAGAGCCGTTCGCCCTTGTTCGACAAGCTCATGGAAGGCTACGGCTTCACCAAGGAGCACAACGAGCCGCGCTCCCACGCCTTCATGCTGGTTGACCAGTGGGTGGTGGATCGCGCTTTCGGCGGCCGCATGCAGTTCAAGGACTGGACCTATGTCAACAAGGCGGAACTGGCCGCCAATGGCGCCTGGAACGTGATTGTCGACAAGGAGCCCTCCACTTCCGACCAGAAGCCGTTCATGCGCCAGACCGCAACGGCGGTGAACCCCGTCTGCATGAACTGCAAGACGCAGGATCACATCCTGGACTGGGCCTACATGGGTGACAAGAATCCGCGCGCCAAGTGGGACCGCACCTCCAAGCCGGTTGAGTTCGCGCGTGCCGTGAACCATCCGCTGAACTGCTTCATGTGCCACGACCCGCACTCCGCCGGCCCTCGTGTCGTGCGTGATGCGCTGATCCAGGCTGTGGTCGACCGCAAGGAAGGCACTTATCCGATGGATCCGGTGAAGAGCCAGCAGACCACCATGACCAAGGTCACCTTCCAGCGCGATGGCAAGGATTTCCGTGCCATCGGCCTGCTCAACAAGGCCGACTCCAACCTGATGTGCGCCCAGTGCCACGTGGAATACAACTGCGGCCCCGGCTTCGATTGTTCCGATCCGGCCAATCCGAAGTTCGTCAAGATGGACGATCCGCGTACCAACCTGTTCACCTGGGTGAACGTGTTTGGCTACAAGGACAAGATGGCGGTCCAGAACAAGTTCAAGGACTTCAAGCACGCCAGCACCGGCGCCCTGTTGCCCAAGATCCAGCACCCGGAAATGGAAACCTACTGGGGTTCCAAGCACGAGAAGGCGGGTGTCGAGTGCAAAGACTGCCACATGACCAAGAAGCGCGCCGCCAACGGCAAGGTGACCACCAATCACCAGCAGATGTCGCCGCGCTACAACATCAAGGCCGCCTGCCTGACCTGCCACAAGGAATGGACCGAGGATGACGCCAAGTACCACATGGAAGCCATCCAGGGTTACACCCGCGGCAAGATGGCCAAGGCCGAGTTCTGGATCGCCAACCTGATCGACGCGATCATGAAGGCCAAGGATGTGGGCGTCTCCAAGGAAGCCATGGACAAGGCCTACGACTTCCAGTACGACGCCACCCTGTACTGGGAATGGTGGACCGCCGAGAACTCCGACGGCTTCCACAACCCGGCTGATGCGCGCGAGTCGCTGACCCGCTCCATCGACGCCTCCCAGGCCGGCATCAAGATGCTGAAGGAAGAGATGGCCAAGCTGAAGACGGTCGCCAAGTAAGCGCAAGACGGTAGCCTGAAAGGGGCGGGCGGGGGAAACCCCGCCCGCCCCTTTTTATTGGAAGGTCCGATTTTGCGGGGCCGTCTTCCCTGCTATCCTCGCCCGCCCTCATTCACACCGACTCCATGTCTGATGCCCTCCTCTCCGTTCATGACTTGGCCTGCGCCCGTGGCGACCGACTGTTGTTCAAGGGCATGAACTTCACCTTGAAAGTTGGCGAACTACTGCTGGTGCAGGGTGGCAATGGCCAGGGCAAGACCAGCCTGCTGCGCCTGCTTACCGGTCTATCCAGTCCGGAAAACGGGGAAGTGCGCTGGCGTGGCGAGCCCATCCGCAAGCAACGTGAGGCTTACCATGCGGAAATGATCTATCTCGGCCATGCCAATGGCGTAAAGGACGATCTCAATCCCGTCGAAAACCTGCGCTTCGCCAATGGCCTGCAAGGCCGCGTGTTCGCTGCGGAACGTGCCGTCGCTACCCTGGAGCGGCTCGGTTTGAGCCGTTGCCTGGATTTGCCCTGCCGTGTGCTGTCCTTCGGCCAACGCCGCCGCGTGGCGCTGGCCGCCCTGCTCCTGGCGGGGGCCGCGCTGTGGATACTGGATGAGCCGCTGACCGGGCTCGATGTGCATGCCGTGGCTTTGATGGAAGGCCTGATCCGTGACCACCTGAAGGGCGGTGGCATGGTGGTGGCAACCACCCATCAGGCATTGAATCTGGAAGGGGTGACGGTGCAGCGTCTATTGGTCGGCAACGTGGCCATTCCGGAGTTGGCATGAACGAATTGTGTAGCGCCGGCTTCCAGCCGGCACAAGGGCGGCCGGCAAGGATGCCGGCGCCACTTTCCTGATGCACCGCTTCCTCCTCGCCGTCCTCCGTCGCGATCTCACCCTGGCCGCGCGCCGCCGTGGTGACTGGATGATCGCGCAGTTCTTCTTCGTCATGGTCGCCAGCCTGTTTCCCCTCGGCGTCGGGCCGGAGCCGGCCATGCTGGCGCGCATCGGTCCCGGCGTCCTGTGGGTGGCGGCGACCCTGGCTTCGCTTCTTTCACTGTCGCGCCTGTTCGCCGACGACCACCGCGATGGCAGCCTGGAACACATGGTGCTGTCGCCGGAGCCGACGGTTCTGCTGGTATTGGGCAAGTCGCTGGCGCATTGGCTGATCTACGGCATCCCGCTGTTGCTGATCGTGCCGATACTGGGGATTCAGTTCAACCTGACCTGGGAAGCGATCTGGGTGCTGGAAATTTCCTTGCTGCTGGGTACCCCCATCCTGTCCCTGCTCGGCAGCGTGGGCGCCGCGCTCACCCTGGGCCTGCGCGGCGGCAGCGTGTTGCTGACCCTGCTGATTCTGCCGCTCTACGTGCCCGCACTTATTTTTGGTGCCGGTGCGGTGGATGGCGTGATGGCGGGAACTGGCGCCGAGGCGCACCTGTCATTGCTAGGCGCTTTTTTCGTGCTCTCCCTTATGATCGCGCCCTGGATCGCCGCCGCCGCCTTACGTGTCTCACTCGAATAATCGATGAATCTCTATACCTACGCCTCCCCCGCCAATTTCTACCTCCTCGCCGGCCGGCTCATCCCCTGGTTCGCCTGGGGGGCCGGCCTCCTCACCCTCTGGGGCCTGTACATCGCCTTCTTCCTGGCGCCCACAGATGCCCAACAGGGCGAGGCCTACCGGATCATCTTCATCCACGTGCCGGCAGCCTGGATGTCGATGTTCATCTACCTGGTGATGGCCTTCTGGGGTGCGATCGGCCTGGCCTTCAACACCCGCCTGTCGTTCATGGTGTCCAGGGCGCTGGCCCCGACCGGGGCGATGTTCACCTTCGTTGCCCTGTGGACCGGCGCCTTGTGGGGCAAGCCGATGTGGGGTGCGTGGTGGGTGTGGGATGCGCGCCTGACTTCCGAACTCATCCTGCTGTTTCTCTATGTCGGCATCATCGCCTTGTGGGCGGCGATCGACGACATCAAGCGCGGCGATCGCGCCGGCGCCTTGTTGACCCTGATCGGCTCCATCAACGTGCCCATCATCTATTTCTCGGTGAAATGGTGGAACACCCTGCACCAGGGCGCTTCGGTCAGCCTGACCAAGGCACCGAGCATGGCCGCGATCATGTTGCAGGGCATGCTGATCCTGGCCATCGCCGCCTGGTTCTACACCATCGCCGTGGTTCTGGCCCGGGTGCGCCGGGTGATCCTGGAGCGGGAACGGCACAGCGAGTGGGTCAAGGCGATTCTGGACGGGGGGAACTGAGATGGAATGGGCAAGCTGGTCTGAGTTCTGGTCCATGGGCGGTCGTGGCTTCTACGTTTGGGGCTCCTTCGGCGTCACGGCCGCCTGTGTGTTGATCGAGGTCATTTTGTTGAAACGTGCCGCCGGTGACACTCGCCGACGTCTGAAACGCATGCAGCAATGGGAAGAACAATGAAGTCACGCCACAAGAAGCTCCTGGTCATCGTCCTGGCACTGGCCGGCATCGGCATCGCCGCCGCCCTCATCCTCAACGCCTTCCAGAGCAATCTGGTGTTCTTCTTCTCGCCTACCGAGGTGGCTGCGGGTAAGGCGCCCACAGACCGCGCCTTCCGCATCGGCGGTCTGGTCGAAGTGGGTAGCGTGAAACGCGATGCAGAAGGCTTGAAGGTGCGTTTTGTGGTCACCGACACCGCCAAATCCATGAACGTGGTCTACACGGGCATCCTTCCCGACTTGTTCAAGGAGGGCAAAGGCGTGGTGGCCGAGGGCAAGCTGGGCGCCGATGGCCTGTTCACCGCCACTCAGGTACTGGCCAAACACGACGAGAACTACATGCCGCCGGAAGCCGCTCAAGCCCTGGAACAGGCGGCGAAAGCACAGAAGACGCTGGCGCAGTGAGGGAGTTGACATGAAGCACTATATGGCGGTCATCGAACGTTGTGCTCAGACGGGGTTTTATGTCGGATACATCCCAGGCTTTCCCGGTGCGCACAGCCAGGGAGCCAACCTGGATGAGTTGAACAGCAATCTTCGGGAAGTGCTGGAAATGCTGCTCGGTAATCAGCGGGATGTGTGATAGCACCGTCATTCCCGCGAACGCGGGAATCCAGTTCGTCCATCTGATTGGTTTTCGGATGCAATCAGCCCTACGCACTGGATTCCCGCGTTCGCGGGAGAGCGGAGTCGTTGCCGCTTTAGCGGCTTTACGAATCCGGCCTCCCCCTTGCGGGGAGTGACGGTTGGTTGTGACCCGCAATCCCTGTGTCTACCTCCTCGCCAGCCAACGCAACGGCACCCTTTACGTCGGCGTCACCAGCGATCTGATCAAACGGGTGTACGAGCACAAGAACAATCTGGCGGATGGGTTCACCCAGAAATATGGCGTGCATACCCTGGTCTGGTTCGAGCAGCACGAAACGATGGAAAGCGCGATCACGCGCGAGAAGCAGATCAAGAAGTGGAACAGAGACTGGAAGCTCCAGCTCATCGAGGAGAGCAATAGTGCGTGGCGAGATTTGTATGAAGACATCCTATGACCGTCATTCCCCGCAAGGGGGAGACCGGATTCGTAAAGCCGCTAAAGCGGCAACGACACTACTTTCCCGCGCGGGCGGGAATGACGGTCGTTCATCTGATTGCCGTTCAAACCCAAGTTTGAGGTACGAACTGGATTCCCGCGTTCGCGGGAATGACGGTGCTACCGGAGCCACCCAATGATCCCAGAACTCGGCCATTTCGCCCTCATCGTCGCGCTGCTGCTGGCGCTCACCCAGGCCATCCTGCCGCTCTATGGCGCGCAGCGCGGCAACCTCACCCTCATGGCGGTCGCACGACCGGCGGCGCAGGGGCAGTTCGTCTTCGTCGCCCTGGCCTTCGGCTGCCTGGCGTACTCCTTCCTCATCAATGACTTCTCGGTGGAGAACGTGGCGCGCAACTCGTTCTCGCAGTTGCCGGAGATTTATCGCTTCACCGCCACCTGGGGTTCGCATGAAGGCTCCATGCTGCTGTGGGCCTTGATCCTCGGCTTCTGGACCACAGCGGTGTCGGTATTCTCACGGCATCTGCCGGATGACATGGTGGCGCGGGTGATCGGCATCATGGGTTTGATCTCCAGCGGCTTTCTGGCCTTTCTGCTCACCACCTCCAATCCTTTCATTCGCCTGCTGCCGGCCGCCGCCGAAGGCCGCGACATGAACCCGCTGTTGCAAGACCCCGGCATGGTGATCCACCCGCCCATGCTGTACATGGGCTATGTCGGTTTCTCGGTGGCCTTTGCCTTCGCCATCGCCGCCCTGCTCTCCGGTCGTCTCGACGCCGCCTGGGCGCGCTGGTCGCGGCCCTGGACCACGGTGGCCTGGGCCTTCCTCTCCGCCGGCATCGCGCTCGGCAGTTGGTGGGCCTACTACGAACTGGGCTGGGGTGGCTGGTGGTTCTGGGACCCGACCGAAAACGCTTCCTTCATGCCCTGGTTGGCCGGTACCGCGCTGATCCACTCCCTGGCGGTGACCGAAAAACGTGGCGCCTTCAAGGCCTGGACCGTGCTGTTGGCGTTGTCCGCCTTCTCGCTGTCGCTGCTGGGCACCTTCCTGGTACGTTCCGGCGTGCTGTCTTCTGTGCATGCCTTCGCCACCGACCCCGCGCGCGGCGCCTTCATCCTTGGCTTCCTGGTGATCGTGATCGGCGGCTCGCTGGCCTTGTTCGCCTGGCGGGCGCCGAAAATGCTGACCGGTGGCCGCTTCACCTGGTTCTCCCGTGAGGCGCTGCTGCTGTCCAATAACGTCATCCTGCTGGCCGCGCTCGGCACCGTGCTCCTGGGTACGCTGTATCCGCTGCTCCTGGACGCGCTGGGCATGGGCAAGATTTCCGTCGGCCCGCCCTACTTCAATGCGGTATTTGTGCCGGTCATGGCGCCCGCGCTGTTCCTCATGGGCATCGGCCCGCTGGCGCGCTGGAAGGAAGCCAGCCTGCCGGACATGGTGGCGCGCTTGAAATGGGCGCTGGCGATTTCAGTGGCGACCGGCCTGCTGTTGCCGCTGACCCTGAAGGGCTTCAATCCCTGGGCCAGCCTCGGCTTCACGCTATCGGTCTGGATCGCGCTGACGGTGCTGATTGGTTTTCGTGAGCGCCTGAAGCACAGCCAGGGCGCGTTAATGCGCCGGCTTACCACGCTGCCGCGCGGTTTCTGGGGCATGCAGCTGGCGCACTTGGGGCTGGCCTGGGGCGTGGCGGGCATCACCCTGGTGGCCAACTACCAGGAAGAACGCGACGTGCGCATGAACGTGGGCGATCACACCCAACTGGCCGGCTACACCTTCACCTTCCAGGGCACCACGGAACACGAAGGGCCCAACTACCGCGCCGCCCGCGGCACGGTGGAAGTGAGCAAGGACGGCAAGAAGCTGTTCGTCATGCACCCGGAAAAACGCATCTACAACGCCTCCGGCATGCCCATGACCGAGGCCGCCATCAACCCCAACTTCTTCCGCGACGTCTATGTCGCCCTGGGTGAGCCGTTGAATGACCAGGCTACGACCTGGGTAGTGCGCATCTTCCACAAACCGTTCATCAACTGGCTGTGGATCGGTGCCCTGTTCCTGACGATAGGCGGCTTCCTGGCGGCATCGGATCGGCGCTACCGGATTGCGGTGAAAGCCACCGTGCCCGCCGGCGCGGCCACTCAGGGAGCTTGAGCATGAAACGTTGGTTGCCGTTAGCGCTCTTTTTCGTCCTGGTCGGCTTCTTCGCCAAGGGACTGTTCCTCAACCCGCGCGAAGTGCCATCGCCCTTCATCGGCAAGCCGGCACCCGCCTTCACCCTGCCCATAGTCGGGAATGCCAACGCCTCCTTCAGCCCCTCCGACATGAAGGGCAAGGTCTGGCTGATGAATGTCTGGGCGCCCTGGTGTGTGTCCTGCCGCCAGGAACATGGTGTGCTCATGGAACTGGCCCAGAGCCAGCCGGTGCCCATTGTCGGCCTCAACTGGAAGGACAAGGAGCGCGAAGCGGAACAGCTCCTGGCGCAGCATGGCAGCCCTTACGTGGCGGTGCCGGATGATCTGACCGGCAAGGTCGGCATCGACTATGGCGTCACCGGAACCCCGGAAACCTATGTGGTCGACAAGGCCGGCATCATTCGCATGAAACATGTCGGCCCGATCACCCCGGAAGTCTGGAAAGAGAAGTTCGAAGCGAAACTGAAGGAGCTGGGCGCATGAATCTATTCCGTCATTCCCGCCGCAGCCTGCCCTCGACTCCGATCGGGGGCAGGAATGACGGTCGTGGTTGGGGCCGTGCGATGTTGCTGGCTGCCAGTCTGCTTTTTCTCCCTGTCGCCCACGCCGCCGAAGCCGTTTCTGTCGGCGAAGACCCGGCCATCGAACAACGCATGGTCAAACTCTCGGAGGAACTGCGCTGCCTGGTCTGCCAGAACGAATCTCTGGCCGGTTCCCACGCCGAACTGGCGGAAGATCTGCGCCGCGAAATCCGCGTCCAGATGAAGGCCGGCAAGAACGACAAGGAAGTCATCGAATACCTCACCACGCGCTACGGCGACTTCGTGTTGTACCGGCCGCCGTTCAAGCCGTTGACTTACCTGCTCTGGCTCGGCCCTCTGCTGTTCCTGGGGATAGGCGGCTCGGTCTGGTATGTCACCCTGAAAAAACGTCGCGATCAGAAAGATTCTCCGGTGGACGAGAAACAACTCACCGCCGCCGCTCAACTCCTGGATGAAAAGCAATGAACCCGTTTTGGACTGTCTCCCTGTTCTGGATTGCCACCGCCGCCTGCATCGCCGTCGCACTCGCCTTCGTCCTGCCGCCCCTGTTGCGCAAGAAGAGCCTTGCCGCCAAGGCGGCGCGGCGTGACATCAACATCGCCGTCTATCGCGACCAGATGAAAGAAATGGAAGCCGACCTGGCAAACGGCCTGCTCACTGAAGAACAGTTCCAGGCCAGCAAGCTGGAACTTGAGGCCAGACTCGCCGAAGACGCGCTGGCCAAGGCCGATGCCGTGATGGCGCCGGTCGCCAGCCGCCGCCTCGGTTTCACCCTGGCTGGCGTACTGCCCGCCGCCGCCTTCGGCCTGTATTTCCTGCTCGGCAACCCCCTGTCGCTGACCGCCATCGCCGAGGCGCAGGCCAATCCCCAGGCCAATCCCCAGGAGGTGAAGGGCGAGCACGACATCATGAAAATGATTCAACAGGTCGAGGAGAAGACCAAGACCGATCCCAACGACGGCGAAGCCTGGACCATGCTCGGCAAGACCTATGCCGCCGTGGGGCACTGGCCGGAAGCGCTACTTGCCTATGAAAAGGCCATGAAGCTCAAGCCCGATGAGCCGGCGATCATGACCGGATATGCCGAAGCGCTGGCGATCAGCCGCAACCGGGTGTTGAAAGGCGAGCCGATCCAGCTCGTCCTGAAAGCGCTGGAAAAATCCCCGGACGACATGAAAGGGCTGGAATTGGCCGCTATCAGCGCCTTCCAGGAAAAGAATTTCGCCCAAGCCGCCTATCACTTCAAGCGCCTGCACAAGCTGCTGCCGGCGGATTCGCCTTTTGCCCAGGATATTCTGGAAGCGCAGAAGGAAGCCACCCGCCTCTCCCGCAACGCCCTGACCGGCATGGACAACCTCGCCGACCCGGGTGCGGACAAGGCCGCCGGTCCCGGCGCCGCTGCCGCTGCCACTGCCACTGCCACCTCGGTTGCCACCTCGGTTGCCACCCTCCACGGCAAGGTGGACATCGCTCCCGCGCTGAAAGCCAAGGTCACCGACAAGGACGTGGTGTTCCTGTTCGCCCGTTCTGCGGAAGGGGGCGCCCCGGTGGCCGCCCTGCGCTCCACCGCCGTGAAGTTCCCACTGGAGTTCGAGCTGAGCGATGCGATGGCGATGAACCCGGACAACAAGCTGTCCAACTTCAAGGAAGTAACCCTGACCGTGCGTGTCTCCAAGTCTGGTCAGCCTATGGGTGGCACGGGTGACCTGGAAGGAACGCTGGCTGGCGTGAAAGTGGGCAGCAAGAACATAAAACTGACCATCGACAAGATCCGCCCCTGATCTTGTCGAACCCCGGTGCCTTGCCGGCATGCGGGGCATTTGTTCGTGGCCCGGCCCCCGCGCGTTTTTTTGCTCCGGGGCTCAATGTTGATGACAATCAAAGTTTTATCTTGGCGGTTTTGTTAAACAGTGGATCTTCTCCTGGTCAATAAGAGGGCTTTGTCATGGATCGCCGCACTTTCATAGGTTTCATTCCCGCCATCGCCCTCTTCGGCTGCGCCAGTCAAGGCCAGGATAAGGATGACCAATCCGGGATGCGTTTCAGCGAGGCGGAACGCAAGATCATCATGGGTTACTACCCACGGCCGGTAAATGCACAGGCTAATGCGAAAGGCCGGGTCAGCGTGGGTGACAAACTCATGTCCGGAGAACGCCCCAACAAACTCCCCACCTCGCTTGATGCGCAGTTGCCGACACTGGCCGCCCCTTACGCCCGTTTGACCCTGGGCGCGGACGTTATTCTGGTGAACCGCGACACCCACGACATCCTCGACGTGATTCCGCAGGTCGCCTTCTGAGTCCTTTCCAGTGCACGATCCGAGGCCGGCCAGACCGGCCTTTTTCTTTTCTCAAGCCGTATACATCAGTACGCGCGGCGTGCCCATCCTGCGGCCTGTGCTCAAATTCGCTCCATGCGGGGTGTTCTTTCCCCCTCTCCCGCGTAACAATCCCCACAACACCTAAACACGAGAAGATTTTCCCATGCGCACCCTGATTTGCGGCTCCATGGCCTACGACACCATCATGGTGTTCCACGACCAGTTCAAGAACCACATCCTGCCCGATCAGATTCACATCCTGAACGTGGCTTTTCTGGTGCCGGACATGCGCCGCGAGTTCGGCGGTTGTGCCGGCAACATCGCCTACAACATGAAGTTGCTGGGCGGCGAGCCGCTGATCATGGCGACTGTAGGCGACGATTTCGCGCCCTATGCCGAGCGCCTGAAGCAGTTGGGCCTCGATGCCAGCCACATCCACCGTGTCGCCAACACCTTCACCGCGCAGGCCTTCATCACCACCGACCTGGACGATAACCAGATCACCGCCTTCCACCCCGGCGCGATGAACTTCGCGCAGCAGAACAAGGTGGACTGCAGCGAAGGGATCAAGCTCGGCATCGTCTCGCCGGATGGGCGCCAGGGCATGATCGACCACGCGCGCCAGTTCTCCGAGGGCTGTATTCCCTTCATCTTCGATCCCGGCCAGGGCTTGCCCATGTTCAATGGCGAAGAGTTGCTGAATTTCACCCGCCAGGCCGAATACCTCACCTGCAACGACTACGAGGCGAAACTCTTGCAGGAACGCACCGGTCAGACGCTGGAACAATTGGCGAAGCAGGTGCGCGCGCTGGTGGTGACCCTGGGGGGCGAAGGCTCACGGATTTACGCCGATGGCCAGGTGCATGAAATTCCGGCGGCCAAGGCGAGCGCGGTGGTCGACCCGACCGGTTGCGGTGACGCCTACCGCGCCGGCTTGATTACCGCCCTGCTCAAGGGCATGGACTGGCCCACCTGCGGACGTCTGGCGGGGCTGCTCGGCGCGATCAAGATTGCCCAACGCGGCGGCCAGAACCACCGCTTCACCTGGGACGAAGTCAGCGAGCGCTTCAAATCCGAATACGGTTATTCACTGTGAAGGAGTCAGCCATGAACAAAACCCTATGTTTGTTTCTCATCCCCGTCGCCCTGGCCGGCTGCGCTAGCGGCAAGGGTAGCGACGACTATGAGCGCGCGGAAACCCGCCGCATGTATGAAGTGAAAATGGGGGTGGTGGAAAGCGTGCGTGCCGTGAAACTGGAAGGCACGGGTTCCGGTGTGGGCGCCGCCGCCGGCGCCGCTGTGGGCGGCATCGCCGGCAGCGGGGCGGGCCATGGCAAAGGTTCTGCGGTCGGTGCCGTGATCGGCGCCGTGATCGGCGGCATAGGTGGGGCGGCAGCGGAAGAAGGCATCACCCGCAAGGCCGGGCAGGAAATCATCGTCAGGCTTGATTCCGGTCGCACCATCGCCGTGGTCCAGGAAGACACCGGCGAGAAGTTTGCCCAGGGTGACCGTGTGCGGCTGCTGGAATCCGGCGGCCAGGCGCGGGTGACGCACTAACGGTCATGGCGGCCAGGCCGCCCCGAATGATGAAATCAGGCGCCCTCTGTAGCGCAGGCGTCCCGCCTGCAACCCGCGCCAAGGTGCTGGCTATAGGCCTGCGCTACAGGGGCGGCTTGTTTCACGCTAACCGTTCATGCTTCGATGAGCCGCCTCCGTCTTATGGAACAAGGACGTAGGGTGTGGTGAGCGGAGCGAACCGCACCCTGCGACGCGAGCGTGGTTGATGCGGTTCGCTATCGCTCACCCCATCCTGCGCATTGAGGGTTGCCTCGCTTGTTTCACGTTAAGCCGTAGGCCGGGCCAGGCGCGCTGCGCCGTAACCCGGCACTCCGGCTGCAATCAGGAACCGCTGGGGAGCAGGCTGCCCAGCTTGGCGCGGATTTTCGCCACACTCTGGTCAATCGCCTCATCGAGATAAAAACCGTAGTAATCCCGCGTGGTGATGCCCACTACCGGTTTGCTCAACTGGTGGCCTGCGCCGTCGAACACCATCACGGTTGGCGTCAGACGCGCGCCGCTATCGCCGGCGAATTTACGATGGCTCACCTTGCGACCCTGAAAATCCTTGAGATCGCGTAAACCGCTGCTATCGATCCGACGCATCACTACCTTGGCGAGGTAATCGGCGTTGCCGCTCATGGGAATCAGGAACTCGTTGAGCGCGGTTTCGCAGTAAGAGCAGTTCGCGCCGACGAACACCAGCAACACCACGCCTTGCACCGCGCGCGCGGCTTCGGCATCTTTTTGCAGGTCGTGGGCATAGGGCACATCCGCGCGGGCCAGCGTGATGCTGCATGATAAGATCGCCAGCCACCCGAGTACTTGCTTAACTGTTTGTTTCATCGTCGTTTTCCTCAATATTCCCGAGCATTCTAGCGATGCTCCTCTCACGCTCAATAGTTCAATCATGCCGAAAAAACTAGTTATCGCTACCCGTGAAAGCCCGCTTGCGCTCTGGCAAGCTGAACACGTCAAGGCCCGCCTCATGGAGTTGCATCCCGGCCTGGAAGTCGAGTTGCTCGGCATGACCACTCAGGGCGACCAGATTCTCGACTCCCCGCTCTCACGCATCGGCGGCAAGGGCCTGTTCGTCAAGGAACTGGAAACCGCGATGGCGGAAGGGCGCGCCGATCTCGCCGTGCACTCGATCAAGGATGTGCCGATGGATTTGCCACCCGGTTTCGAGCTGGCGGCCATCTCGTTGCGTGATGACCCGCGCGACGCCTTCGTTTCCCGGAAATACGCCAGCTTGAACGATCTGCCATCCGGCGCCCGTGTCGGCACTTCCAGCCTGCGCCGCCAGGTGCAGTTGCGCGCCGCGTATCCGACCCTGGATGTGGACACCCTGCGCGGCAACGTCAACACCCGTCTGCGCAAACTGGAAGAAGGCCAGTACGACGCCATCCTGCTGGCCGCCGCCGGGCTCAAGCGCCTCGGCCTCGACGCCCATATTCGCGCCATCCTGTCGCCGGAAGAAAGCCTGCCGGCGGTGGGCCAGGGCGCGCTCGGCATCGAGATTTGTGCAGGCCGCCCCGACCTGATGGAACTGCTGGCACCGCTCAACGACGTTGAAACCGCTGCCTGCGTGCGTGCCGAACGGGCCATGAGCCGCATGTTGCACGGCGGTTGCCAGGCGCCCATCGGCGGTTATGCCGAAATGCACGACGGGCGCATCCACCTGCGCGCCTTCGTGGCCGATCTGGAGGGTATTCGCTTCTACAGAAGCGAAGTGCAAGGCGATCCGAGTGACCCCGAAGCCATTGGCCACGCCGCCGCGCGGGAACTGATCGCCCAGGGCGCCGATACCCTGCTGGCTGAGCTCATCCATCGCATGCAATGAATTTGCCTCTGTCCGGCCTGGGTGTGCTGGTGACCCGCCCGGCCGGGCAGGCGCAGAGATTACAGGCACGCCTGCGCGAGCTGGGTGCCCATCCTGTCCTGTTTCCCACCCTGGAAATCCTGCCGCCGGCCGATACGGCCACCTTGGCGCGGCGCCTGGCCGAACTGCCGGATTACGATCTCGCGATATTTATAAGCCCGACCGCCGTGCAATACGGTCTCGCCGGCATCCCGGCCTGGCCGGTCGGGCCGCGCGCGGCCGGGATAGGGCAGGGCACGGCGGCGGCGCTGCATGCGGCCGGCATCGGGCAGGTTTTGGCGCCCAGTGCCGGCGGCGACAGCGAACATCTGCTCGCCCTGCCTGAACTGGCCGACATGGCGGGGCGGCATGTGCTCATCTTTCGTGGTGAAGGCGGTCGAGAACTGCTGGCGGAGACCCTGGCCGCGCGTGGCGCCGCCGTGGAGTACGCCGAGTGCTACCGGCGTGGGCTACCGGTGGCTGATTCCGCCCCCCTTCTCGCTATCTGGCGGCAGGGTGGCATCCAGGCCGTCACCGTGCTGAGTTCACAAGGCCTGGACAATCTGTTTACCCTGCTGGGCGAGGGCAACGCCAACTGGGTTCGCGCCACGCCGCTGTTCGTGCCACACCCGCGCATTGCCGCGCATGCCCGGGGGCTGGGTGTTTCCTCGGTCATCGCCACCGGGCCGGGCGAAGCCGGCTTGTTGCAGGGTCTTGTGGAATACTTCGCACATGTCTGAAAACACCGCTGAAAACACGCCTCCGACCTCGCGCCTGGCGTGGTTCGGCCTCGTCCTGGCCGGCGCGGCCATATTGCTGGCGCTTGGTCTGGCCTGGATGGCTTACGACCGTCTTCAGACCATGGAAGTGCAACTGGCCCGCCGCATCGGCGCCTTCGATGCCGCCGGCGAGGAAGCGCGTGCCGCCGCCAAAGCCGCCAATATGGCGCTGTCCGACCTGCAGGGCCGCCTGGCCACCCTGGAATCCACCGGGCAGGAAACCCAGAACCAGCAACTGGCCCTCAATGCGATGTATCAGGATATCGCGCGCAGTCAGGATGAACGGATCGTGGCGGACCTCGAACAGACCCTGTTGCTCGCGCAGCAACAATTGCAACTGGCGGGCAATGTGAAGGCGGCCCTGATCGGGCTGGACGCGGCGGCAACCCGTCTGGCGCAACTCGACAAGCCGCAGTTCAACGGCCTGCGCGACGCCATCGCGCGCGATATGGAGCGGCTCAAGCTGCTACCGGCGGCGGACATCGTCAGCCTCAATGCCCGTCTCGAAGCGCTGATTCAGAATGTGGACCGGCTCAAGCCGGAGTCGGAAACCGAACCGCCGCCGAAACCCGCGCCCGCCGCCCAGGGAGCCGCCGATACCCTGGCACGTTTCTCGGCGGAGGCCTGGAAGGAGTTCAAGAGCCTGGTACGGATCCGCCGCCTGGATCATCCCGATCTGCCTTTGCTGGCGCCTTCGCAGCTTTACTTCCTGCGTGAAAACCTCAAGTTGCGCCTGCTTTCCGCGCGCATGAGCCTGCTGCAACGCGACGAAACCGCCTTCCGCAACGATATTGCCGCCGCGCATGTCTGGACCGGGCGCTACTTCAATCCACGCGACAAAGCCACCACTGCGGTGCTCGCCAGCCTGGACGAGATGGTCAAGGTTCCCGTGGTGCTCCAGGATGCGGAAATCAACGTCAGCCTGAAGGCCGCGCAGGCCGCGCGTGGGAAGAGCAACTGATGCGCGCCGCCTTTTGGCTGCTCGCCCTGTTTGCCCTGGCCGTGGCGCTGACCTTGGTGGCGCAGGTCGATCAAGGCTATGTCATCGTGGTCTATCCGCCCTGGCGCATGGAGCTGTCATTCATGCTCGCCCTGGCGCTGCTGGCCGGCCTCATCGTGCTGGCTTATGCCGTGCTGCGCCTGGGCCAGACCGCTCTGCGTCTGCCTGACGATGTGCGCGGCTGGCATGCCAGGCGGCGCGGTGGCCTGGCTGACCGCGCCTTGATGGATGCCATGCGCGCGCATCTTGACGGTGACGCCTTTCGCGCCGCCAAGCTGGCGGGCAAGGCGATGATCAGCCAGGCGCCGGACATCGCGGAACGCCTGGTCCAGCAGGGCGCCGGTACTGTACCGCCCGCCGGACGGATCAAATCGTGGTTCCGCAGGCTGCGCTCGAAGCCGGCGAATCCGGACGCGACGGGCGACACCGCGCCCGCGCTCGGGCCTCAAGACACTCCGTAGCGCCCAGTACAGCCGCATCCCCAGCAACAACGCGGGCACAACGGCATAGTTGGTCCGTTGTGTAGGCGCTTGGCGGTGGCTATCGCGGGCATACCCTCAAGGGGCACAAGAGCCCGCTCCTACAATCGCCACGTGGATTCACCCAAACGGTGAGCACCTGTAGCCATACGGCATCCCGGTGACCAAGATGCAGTCAACTGCGGTTTCCTGCTTGATCTCTCGGGTTACAAGCACCTGCCAGCCCTCCCGAAAACCGAGCCTGAGCAAATGAATGCACCCACGCAGCCAGGATGGAAGCCTACCCATTTGACAGGCATGGTTATATTTAATACATCCGCATCCGAAATGGCTTTTCGGCGTGCCGTGAAGCGTTTCATCTTGAATCCCCCCTGGTTGTCTTGATCTATCGGGCAGCCGGGCTGGGATGGTCGGTCGCGGGCCAGCACCGGCGCGGCTGATATCTCCTCCTCTCTTCACCCCGACCTCGCGTCGGGGTATTTTTTTGTCCTGCGCGCCGGGACAATGGCTGCATGGACACTTCCTTCGCCGCCGCCGCACAGGTCTTTCTCGAACACGAGGGGGGCCGTTTTCCCGTTTTTTCTTCCTGCCTGATCCTGACCCCGCACCATCATGCCGGCCTGGCGTTTCGCCGCGCCCTGCATGAAGCCTTGCCGGGCAAGGTGTTGTTGCCGCCGCGCCTGCTCACCCTGCCGGAACTGGCCGCCACTGCGCCCGGCAACGGGAGCCCGGAGCCGGACAGCCTGCGTCTGGCCGAATTGCAGCATTTCCTGGCGCGTACCGACCAGGTGCCGCGCGCGGCGCTGTGGCCGGCGGCGCAGGAGTTGTTGAGCCTGCTCAACGAACTGGATGAACAAGGGCTGGGCCTGTCCTTGCCGCCGCCGGGCGAAAATCGCCACCTCAGTGTGGAAGCCGGCATCACCCAGGCGGTGTGGCAAGCGTTGAGCCAGAGCGGCGCAAAGAGCCGCAAGCGCGACTACGGCGAACGCCTGGCCCATCTGGCGGCGAGTTGCGATATGCCGCTCTACACCCTGGGACTGGCCGGCCTGTCGCGGGTGGAACAGGCATTCCTCGACGCATGGGCGCAGCGCCAGCCGCTGATCGACCTGCCGGTGCCGCCGCGCTTTCCCGAACGCGAAGCCCTGCTGGCGGCGGTATGGGATGTGGAGTCGCCGGAACTGGCGCGGCGCGGCGCCGACTTTGCCGCCCGGCATCCCGATAACCCGCTGGATGAAGCGGTCGAACTCCTCGCCGCGCCCAGCCTGGAAGCGGCGGCGCGGGCCGCCGAAAGCACTCTGCTGGACTGGCTGCGCGCAGGCCGCCGCGACATCGCCATCGTCGCCCTCGACCGCCTCGCCGCGCGCCGCCTGCGCGCCCTGCTGGAGCGGCGGCAGATCCTGATTCAGGACGAGACCGGCTGGGCCTTTTCCACCGCCTCCGCCAGCCATGTGCTGGACCGCTGGCTGAATGTGGTGATGGACGACGCCTGGTTCCGCGACCTGCTCGATTTCATCAAATCGCCCTTCGTCTTCAGCGATGCTCAAAGCACCCGGCTGGCCGCCGCCAACAGCCTGGAGCGGGCCTGGCGCCGGCACGGCGCGCCGCAGGGGCTGGCCGGCCATCTGGCCCTGGCGCGCCAGGAAGACCTGGGTGCCGCTGTGCAGATCCTGACCCGCATCGAACGCGTGCGCGGCCTCTTCCCCGATGCCCGCCTGCCTTTGTCAGAGTGGACTCGCCGCCTGCTCGAAGCCTTCGACCGCCTCGCCGCCACCCCCGCCCTGCGCGCCGACCCGGTGGGCAGCCAGTTGCTGGCCATGCTCGCCGGTCTGGCGCAGGACACCGCGCAGCATGAGCGGCGTTTCGCCCTGGCGGAATGGCGGCGCTGGCTTTATCTCCACCTGGAACAAGCCACCTTTGCCGACACCCGGGTGCAAAGCCCGATTCGCCTCACCCACCTGAACGCCGCGCGCCTGCGCGATCTCGATGGCCTGCTCCTGCTCGGCGTCGATGCCGGCCACCTGCCCGGCAAGTCGCCCGCCGGCCTGTTCAACGACGCCGCCCGCGTGCAACTCGGCTTGCCCGGCGCGGCCGAGCGTGAAGCGGAAAGCCGTGCCGCCCTCGCCGATGCCCTGGCGCGTTGCGAGCGGGTGGCGCTGATCTGGCAGAACGCGGAAGCCGGCGAGGAGCAACCCCTCTCCCCCTGGCTGCTGCGCCTGGAGGTATTTCAGCGGGCGGGTTGGGGGACCCAGTGGGCGCAAATGCGTAGCCCGGATGCTGCGGAGTCGTTTGCGCGTAGCGCTTACGAATCCGGCGTCCCCCTTGCGGGGAAAGCGCAGCGGAATCCGGGAGGGTTCGCCCAGGACTCCCGGATTCCATTGCATTCCATCCGGGCTACGCCCGCCGGCCCGGTCGCCGATGCCATTCCCGAACGCATCAGCGTGAGCGCCTGGCAGAGCCTGGTGTCCTGCCCCTACCAATTCTTCGCGCGCCACCTGCTCGGCCTCAACGAACTCGACGACGTGCCGGAGGAAATGGACAAGTCGGATTACGGCAGCCTGGTGCATGCGCTGCTGGCTGATTTTCATACCCGGCAACCCATCCTGGCCGGCAGCGAACGCGGCGACCTGGAAGCCGACCTGCTCGCCACCGGCGAACGCGTCTTCGCCCCGGCGGAAGCGCGCGGCTATCTCGCCGGCGCCTGGCGATTGCGCTGGGAACGCCACCTACCCGCCTACCTGGATTGGGCATTGCAGCGTGAAGCAGACGGCTACCACTTCACGAAATCCGAAGAAAAACTGGCACGCCTGATCGAATGGTCACCAGAGCAAGGCACCCGCCTGGAAGGCCGCGCCGACCGCCTGGACAGCATGGCTGCCGGCGACGCCCTGCTGGATTACAAGACGCAAGCGAAACAGACCCTGCGGCACAAGCTGGACGAAAACGCAGAAGACGTGCAACTCACCGCCTACGCCTGGATCACCGGCGCCGCCGAGGCCGGCTTCGTCACCCTGGACGACGACAAGGTGGAAACCCTTTCCTGGAAAGGCGATCTGCGCGACGCCGCCGCCGCCGAGGGCGAACGCCTGGCCAGCACTTTCGCCGCCCTCGCCGCCGGGACGCCAATGCCGGCCAACGCCGCGCCGAAAACCTGTGAATGGTGCGAAATGCGCGGGCTGTGCCGGCGCTACAAGGACGTCGGATCGCCAAGCCGACCCACGCAGTCAGCGTAGCAGCCGCTTCCGGGTCAGCCGCAACCCCAGCATGAACCCCGCCAACCCATAGCCCAGCAACACCAGCACATGCAGCAACAGCGCTTCCGGCCAGCGCCCCAGCAACAGCGGCCGTGCCATCTCGATCGCATGGGTCAGCGGCAGCCAGGCGGCAATGCCCGCCAGCCAGGCCGGTAGCGCGGTGGGCGGGTAGAACACGCCGCCCAGCAGCACCATCGGGGTAATTGCCAGGGCAAAGTAATAGAGAAAGAAATCGTAATTGGGTGAAACCGCATTCACCGCCAGGCCCAGGCCGGCGAAGCACAGCCCGATGAGCACCACCACCGGCAGCAGCGCCAGGGTCATGGCGAAATCCGAATACAACCCCAGCCCCCAGATCACCAGAATGATCGCCACTCCGGAAAGCAAGCTCTTCGTCGCCGCCCAGACCCACTCGCCGATCAGCACATCGCGCAGCGTCAACGGCGTGTTGAGAATGGCATCCCAGGTTTTCTGCACATGCATGCGGGAGAACGCGGAGTAGAGCGTTTCGAAAGTGGCGCTGTTCATCACGCTGTAACAGAGCGTGCCGGCCGCCAGGAAATTCAGGTAAGGCACGCCGTCCACCTCATGCAGCAGCCCGCCCAGGCCATAGCCCAGACCCAGCATGTAGAGCATCGGATCGGCCAGATTGCCCAGCAGCGACGGCATCGCCAGCTTCTTCCAGACCAGGAAGTTGCGTTGCCAGACGGGGAACCAACCCATGGAAAACCAGTTGAGGGACAGGGCGTGCATCGCTTTTCTCGCTACAGTTGTATGGAACGTCTGTTCCAACCCACACTCATTACGCACCCGCCCAGTGAATCAGGCAATCGCGAAACAAACCCAGCGCAGCCGCTTGATGGCCCGGATCAAAAGCACGGGCACACGGCCGGAACTGATGTTGCGCAAAACATTGTGGCGCGCGGGGCTGCGTTTCCGCCTCAAACCCCGCCTGCCGGGCAAGCCCGACCTGGTGTTTCCCGGCGCCCGTGTCGCGGTGTTCGTGGACGGCTGCTTCTGGCATGGCTGCACGGTCACCTGCCGAAATCGAATCTGGACTACTGGCAGCCGAAATTGGCACGCAACCTGGTACGCAACCGACCTGCGCGAGAAGCACACGAAAGTGAAGAAGTGATCCGTGGGCGGCGCTAGCCGCCACCTCACGCGGGGGCCACGCCAGTTTGGGTGGCCCCCGTTTTCATGGGATCGGTAACGCCCTGAAACACCTTCTTGCAAGCGGTAATGGTTCAGACATACCAGGATGACCGCGCCAGCCCAGAGTGGACTCACCCGCCGCGTATTCCACGCGATGGGGCAACCTCAAGGAGTCCAATCATGAAAACCCCTACCCTGGCGATCATCGCCTTCCTGTCCCTCAGCGCCGGCGCCGCCCAGGCCGACAACCGCTCCTGCCTGTTCGACTCGCCCACGCCTTCCGCCGCGCAAGTTGCGCCGGCACCTGGCGTCATTCCGGGCGCGCGCATGAACATGCCGCGTGGCGATATGGGAATAATCGAAACCGCCCTGCGTAGCGGCCAGATCACCCCCTACGAAGCCGGCCGCCTGATGCGCCAGCAATGGGAAATCGCCCAGTTCCAGCGTGGTTTCCTGGAAGGCGCGCAACCCGCGCGGAGCAATCCTGTTGTTCGCGAAGAAGGCTGCGGCCTCGGCTCGAACATCGACCTTGCTCCCCTCGGCGACATGGCAAGTAACGTGGCGAAAAACGGCGTGCAGACCGCCAGCAAGGTGATGCGCGCGCTGATGCGGGAAACCGAACGCCTGATTCGGGAAAAAGCGGCGGCGGAGGGCGACCCGCTCTGAACCTGACTAAGAGGGAATCCTTTGTAGCGCCGGCGCCTCGCCGGCGAGGCGCCGGCGCTACAAGTCCGCCGCCTGCTGGTCCGCGTGGTAACTGGAACGCACCATCGGGCCGCTGGCGACATTCTTGAAGCCCATTTCCAGGGCCAGCCGTCCGAATTCCGCGAACTGTTCCGGTGGCACGAAGCGTTCCACCGGCAGGTGGTGGCCGGAGGGTTGCAGGTACTGGCCGATGGTGAGCATGTCCACGTCATGCGCGCGCAGATCGCGCAACACCTGCAACACTTCCGCGTCGGTCTCGCCCAGGCCCAGCATGATCCCGGACTTGGTCGGCACGTCCGGGCAGCGTTCCTTGAAGCGTTGCAGCAGCAGCAGCGAATGCGCGTAATCGGCGCCGGGGCGACAGGCCTTGTACAGGCGCGGCACGGTTTCCAGGTTGTGGTTCATCACGTCGGGCGGGTCGCCGGCGAGGAGGTCGAGAGCGACATCCAGGCGACCACGAAAGTCCGGCGTCAGGATTTCGATACGGGTGCCCGGCGAAGCGGCACGAGCGGCGCGGATGCAATCGACGAAGTGTTGCGCGCCGCCGTCCTTCAGATCGTCGCGGTCGACGCTGGTGATGACCCCGTATTTCAGGCGCATCGCCGCCAGGGTTTCCGCCAGATGGCGCGGCTCCTCCGGATCGGGCGGCAGCGGCTTGCCGTGGCCGACGTCGCAGAACGGACAGCGCCGCGTACAGAGGTCGCCCAGGATCATGAAAGTGGCCGTGCCGTGGCGGAAACACTCGCCCAGATTGGGGCAGGCGGCCTCCTCGCACACGGTATGCAGCTTCGCCTGGCGGAGGATCGCTTTCAGCTCCTGTACCTCCGGCGCCGAGGGCGCCTGCGCCTTGATCCACGCCGGCAGCTTCATGCGCGGCTTGGGCACGATCTTGATGGGAATGCGCGCGGTCTTGGCTGCGCCCTTGTGGAGTTCGGAGTCGGACATGGTTTTTCCCCTCTCACACCGCGATAACCGGCGACTCGGCAGGCGTCGTTTTGCAGCCGAGTCGAATGGTGGGTTGTCTCGTTGGAGGGGCCGGTATGAAGGAAGACTGGGGGAGCGCAAGGATAACCGCCGCGCCCCCTCATACGCGATGACGTCGAACTCGTGCCTACCCCGGAGTCGGGGTTAGCAACCGAGGTATTCGCAACCCAGCGTTGGGAGTGTGTGCGCCGCAGGTTCAAGCAGTGGGCCCGGTTGAAACCATCGATGGCTTGTGGGCTGTAGATGGTTTCGACCCGTAGCAGTCACTGGCGAGAATAGAAAGCGGTCATTCGCAGCAAACGCTGAAACAGTGGAATCGGCCGTTCGTAATGCGAAATACATTTTTTCGCCTGACCGTTGGCTCCGCAGTGAAAGGCGACTGTCAGAATCTCTGTCTGGACGGAGTCGTTGACCTTAGCCTGATTATTCGCCCCAACAATTCAATCGCTTGATAACGGTGCGTGGGCTGGACCACACGAACTCCGGCTATCGCTACCTAAAATTTCTCGTAACTACTCAGGTAGGCAGAAAAAACCTGTTTATTCCGAGTGTTAGAAATGGTTGTTGAAGTGGATAATGCGGTTCATGGAAGCCCTGCCCGACCTTGACCGACTCAGTGTTGGCGAAAAAGACGACCTGATCCGTGC